>JAEYSS010000187.1 GCA_023434425.1 Pseudomonadota bacterium
ACGATGTCGTCCAGCCGGTAGTGATGGGTGACCAGCGCGCCGAAGTCCGCCCGGCCGGAGGCCACCACATTGAGCAGCCGCCGCATGCGTTCCTTGCCGCCCGGGCACAGCGACGTAATGATCTTGTGGTCGCCCAGGCCGGCATGGAAGGCGCCCAGTGGAATGCTCAGGTCCTGGGAATAGACCCCCAGGCTGGACAGCGTGCCGCCGGGCTTGAGCACCCGCAGCGCCTGCTCGAAGGTGGTCTGGGTACCCAGCGCCTCGATGGACGCGTCCACGCCACGCCCGCCGGTCAGTTTCAGAATCTCGTCTACCACGTCGACGTTGCGGAAGTTCAGCGTCACGTCGGCGCCCATGCGGCGGGCGACTTCCAGGCGCTGGTCCACGCCGTCCACCACGATGATGGTGCTGGCGCCACGCAAGCGCGCACCGGCGGTGGCACACAGGCCGATCGGCCCCTGGGCGAATACCGCGACGATGTCGCCGATACGGATATGGGCCGCCTCGGCGCCGGCGAAACCGGTGGACATGATGTCCGGGCACATCAGCACCTGCTCGTCGCTGAGGCCGTCCGGTATTGGTGCGAGGTTGGCCTGTGCATCGGGCACCAGCGCATATTCAGCCTGCACGCCATCGATGCTGTTGCCGAAGCGCCAGCCGCCCATCGGCTTGTAGCCATGGCAGCTGCAGCCGCCGTCCTGGCTCGGCACGCCGTCCTGGCAGGCGTAGGAGGTGAAGCTCGGGCAGATTGCGCCGGCAATCACCCGCTGGCCTTCCTGATAGCCCTTCACGTTACTGCCCAGCTTCTCGATGATGCCGACCGGTTCGTGGCCGATGGTCAGGCCGCGCGCCACCGGGTATTCACCCTTGAGGATGTGGACGTCGGTGCCGCAGATGGTGGTGGTCGTGATGCGCAGCAGCGCGTCGTTGGGGCCGACCTCTGGGATGGGTTTTTCCTGCAGTTCGATGCGGCCGGGTTCGACGAACACGGCGGCTTTCATCATGGCCATGGCACGCTCCTGGGTAGGGAAGAGTGTCAGGACACTCTAGTCCCAGGAATGGCCCCCGGTCGCGGCGGTGCATTGTCGCGCGCCGGGCGGTTACTCCTCGCCGGCCGCGAAGTCGTAGTTCATGGTGGCAGCCGGGCTCTGCAGGTAATGGCCCTGGATATAGTTCACCCCGGCCTGCCAGAGGCTGGACAGCGCGCTGGCGGTTTCCACTGCGGGCATGATGCTAAGGCGGTTCTGGGCATGCAGGCCGGCCAGCAGGGTCTTGATGCCTTCAAGCTGCTCCGGCTGGCCGAGCTCGCGCGTGAAGGAAGCGTCCAGCTTGACGTAGTCGGCAGCCAGGTGGCGCAGGGTGTTGAGCGGGTTGAGCGCGCAGCCGAACTGCACCAGGGCGACCTTGCAGTGCAACGCGTGCAGCCCTTCGGCCAGCGCCTTGGCCTGCTTGAGGTAGCTGACGGCATCGGTTTCGCGCAGTTGCAGCACCAGGCTTTCGGCGGGCAGGCGTGCGGCCTTGAGCACCGTGGTGAGCCAGGGCAGCAGGCCGGGGTCCTGCAGGCTGGCATCGCTCAGGTGGATGAACAGGCGCGTGCTGTGTCCCTTGGCCAGGTGCTCGACCAGCTGTTTGACCGCCGTGAGCAGTACCCAGCGGTCGATCCGTACCGCCAGTCCGGCCTGGCGGGCGGCGTCCAGGAAGTCCGGCGGCGACAGTTCCTCGCCCTGGGGCGAGGCCAGTCGCAACAGCACTTCGTAGTGCTCCTGGGTGTCGCCGCGCAGGCTGATGATCGGCTGGAACAGCAGCCGGAAACCGTTGTTATCCAGTGCCTGGCGCACCATGGCCTCCAGGTTGCCGCGGCTGGCTTCGGCGGCCAGCTCCTCGGTCGGGTCGTGCAGCTTGAGGCCGGCGCGTCCCTCCAGGCTGTCGGCGCAACGGTGGGCACGGTCGATCACGTCCTGGGCGCGGGCGGTCTTTTCGCTCAGGCCGGCGAGGCCGATGCCCAGGCTGGCCTGCACGCTGCGGCCGTGGATGTCGAACAGGTGGCCCTCCAGGCGCTTGAGCAGCGCCTCCAGCGGCGTCTGCAGCTGCTCCGGAGTGTGCCCGGTGTACAGGACGGTGAAGACCTCGTCGCTGAAGCGCGCCAGGTACGCCTCGGCGGGCAACTGGCCGGGCAGCCAGCGCGCCAGCTCGGTCAGCAGCAGGCCGATGTCGGTGACACCCAGTTCGCTGAGCAACTGGGCGTAGTGGTTCAGTTGCAGGTAGGCGAGGGCGGACGGCTGGCCGGCATTCACCGCGCGCTCGGCGGCGGCATCCATCAGCTCCAGGAAATGCGGGCGGTTGTACAGGCCGGGCAGCGGGTCGAGGGTGCTCGCCTCGCGCAACCGCTCCTCCAGCTCGGCGTTGTCTGCATCACGGCGGATCACCACCTGAATGCAGGGCTCGCCGTCATAGCTGGCCGGGGAAAAATGCATGCGGGCGCGGATGGTCTCGGCATCCCTGCGCACGCCGCCACAGTTGAGTTGGCTGCGGCCATTGCCACTCTGGTAGCCCTTGAGG
>JAEYSS010000238.1 GCA_023434425.1 Pseudomonadota bacterium
ATCACGAGGCCAAGTTCGGTATAGCTGACCGCGAAGTCTTCTTTCAGGAACGGAAACAGCGGCGGCAGCACCAGCTGGAAGAAATGGCTGCAGCCATGCGCGACGCCGATCAGCGCCATCACCTTGATGTCACGGTTCGGAACGGAAGAGGGGTTGCCGGCGGGAAGGGCGAAATCAGTCATGGTAGCCTGCGAGACGAACGGGAGGCGGCTCCGGCTGTATCGCCGGTTGGGCCAAGCCTAGCAGAGAATGCCGGGTGGGCCAGTAAAAACGCCTGCTACGGGATATCCGCCGCATAAAAAAAGCGCGGAGCCGAAGCTCCGCGCCAGTGCAGCTCCACATGGGAGCCGCGCCTCATTTCTTCATCTTCACAGTCTTGTCCAGGAAGTCGTTGGTATAGACCTTGGCAATGTCGAAATCCTTCTCCATGCCGAAATAGGTCTTCACCATGTCGTAGTCATTCTGCAGGCGCTTGGCATCGAAGGCGCCGAGCGCAACGCCGGTGGTGGTCGGGTCGGTCATCAGTTCCTTGATGCGGTTCCACTGGTCGCGCTGGTTGGCTTCATCCAGGCCGCTGACGCCGGTCATCAGCGCCTTCAGGCAGGGGCTGACATCGGCGACGCAGGCAGCAAAGGCCTTCTGCGACACCGACACGAACTTGGACACCTTGTCCTTGTTCTTGCCGAGATACTCGCCGTTCACGATGATCGAGTTGCCATAGAGGTTCAGGCCGATGTCGCGCCAGGCCAGGAAGCCCAGATCGGCGCCGAACTCGCGCACCTTCAGGTCATGCTCGTTGTAGAAATCGCTGGTGATATCGATCGCCTTGGCCTTCAGCGAGGCGACCTTGGCCTGTGGGGTGATGTTGACGAAGGTCACGCTGTCGGTGCCGATGCCGACCTGCTTGGCAAAGGCCGGCCACATCACGCGCGAGGCATCGCCCGGCGGATTGCCCAGCTTCTTGCCGGGGAAATCCTTCGCCCCGGTGATCCCCGAGCTCTTGAGCCAGTAGAAGCCCTGCGGCGAGTTGGCATAGACGGTCATCACCGCCACCAGATCGGCGCCCTTGCTCTTGGCGACCAGGGCGGTGGCCATGTCGGCAATCGCGAATTCGGTGTTGGCCGCGCCCACGCGCTGGGCCGAGACGCCCGAACCCTTGCCGCTCTCGATATTGACGTCCAGACCGGCCTGCTCGTACCAGCCCTGCGCCTTGGCGTAGTAGTAGGGGGAGTGGTCGGCGGTCGGCACCCAGTTCAGCAGCAGGTTGACCTTGTCCTTGGCCTGGGCGAAGGCGCCGCTGGCCGGCAGCAGGGCCGTCGCTACCGCGATGGCAAGAAGTCGACGTGATGTCATGATGGTCCCCTGTGAAGCGTGATTCGCGCCCGGCCCCCGCCGGGTGATCAAAGAAACTCTAGCCAGCCGGCCCCAAGCCGGTCAATAATTAATCAACCAGTTGGATGATAAGAGATGGGTATGGCAGTCCCTGCTGCAGATCGAGCCCCCGCCCGCGAGGAGGGCGATGGCCGTCGCCGCGACCCGGTGGCGACGAAGGCTTCGCTGTTGCGCGCGGCAGTAGCGGAGTTTGCCGGCAAGGGCCTGGCCGGCGCCCGTATCGACGAGATCGCGCAGCGCGCCGGGGTCAACAAGCAGCTCGTCTACCACTACTTCGGCAGCAAGGATGACATCTATGCCGCCGCGCTGGAGACGGTCTATGCCGAAATCCGCGCGCGCGAACGCGAACTGCATCTGGGCGATCTGTCGCCCGTAGCCGCGATGGAGCGGCTCATTGGCTTTTCCTTCGATTATCTGGCCGAGCATCCGGAATTCATCGCGCTGCTGAATGACGAGAACCGCCAGGAAGGCCGCCATATCCGCGGCTCGTCGCGGCTGGAGGAAATGCACTCGCCGCTGGTCAGCCTGATGCAGGAGACCATCGCGCGTGGCGCGAAGGACGGTGTATTCCGCGCCGATCTCGATCCGGTGCAACTCTATATTTCGATTGCCGGCCTGTCGTATTTCTTCTTCTCGAACAACCGCACGCTGTCCGCCATTTTCGGCCGCGCGCTGGACAAGCCCAAGGCCGTGGCCGAGCGCCGCCGCCATATCATCGCTTTTGCCATGGGCGCTCTGCGCCCTTGAGGCGCGGGGTGGGGCCCTCCGCCCCTAAGTTGCCGGCCCAGCTTCCAATCAACTGGTTGGTTGATTAACCCGAAACAGCCTGCTAGGCTGCCCGCAGCAGGAGGGGAGTGCAGATGGCCGCAGCCGAACCGGACACGCCGCAGGACAAGCCGAAAGGCCCTTATCTGCGCTGGCTGACCATCCTGGCGATCCATGTCGCTGCCATCATCCTGTGGGAAATCGCCGTCCGCGCCACCAAGCTGCCGGCGTTTATCCTGCCGGCACCCAGCGCGATCTTCGCCACACTCTCCAAGACCAATTATGCCTGGGCGAACAACACCTGGGTCACGGCGCAGGAAATCTACGGCGGCTATCTGCTGTCGGTTGCCACCGGCGTCGCGCTGGCGCTGATGTTCACCTGGTCGCGGGTACTTACGCTGCTGGTCTTCCCGTTGTTCATCACGCTGAACATGATCCCCAAGGTCGCACTCGGCCCGCTGATCATCGTCTGGTTCTCGTATGGCATCGGCACCAACATCCTGATCACCCTGTCGCTCTGCTTCTTCCCGATCCTGCTCACCACGGTGCGCGGCCTGAAGGAAGTCGAGCCTGACCTGCTCGATCTGGTGAAGTCGCTGAAAGGCTCGCCGTGGCAGACCTTCATCTACATTCAGCTGCCGGGGTCGCTGCCGTATCTGTTCTCCGGCATGAAGGTGGCGGCCATTCTGGCTGTCGCCGGCGCCGTGGTCGGCGAGTTCATCTCATCCGATAAAGGTCTCGGCTACCTGATGATCCAGGTGCAGGCCGCGCTGGATACGCCGGCCATGTTCATGGCGGTCATTCTCATCACCCTGCTTGGTATCGCGCTGTATCTGCTGGTGCTGCTGCTGGAACATCTGCTGGTTCGCAAGGATGCGAGGATTTCGTCATGACCAAGCACGACATGAAAAAAGACCTCTGGCTCGACGACTCTGCGCTGCCCGCCGGTTTCGCCGATGAGGCCGCGCTGGAAGAATTCATGACCCGGCCGAGCCGCGCGCTGGCGGCCGATCTGGAAGTGACCGACGGCGATATCATGATCCTCGGCGTCGGCGGCAAGATGGGCCCGACCCTGGCGCGCCTGGCCAAACGCGCCGCACCGAACAAGCGCGTGATCGGCGTGGCGCGTTTCAGCGAGAAGGGCCTGAAGGAAGGCCTGGAAAGCCATGGCGTCGAGACTATCGCGGCCGACCTGATGGACCGCGCCGCCGTCGACAAGCTACCGCGCGCAAAGAACGTGATTTTCATGGCGGGCCGCAAGTTCGGCGCCAGCGGCAACCAGGCGCTGACCTGGGCGATGAATGCCCATGTGCCGGCGCTGGTGGCGGAAAGCTTCAGGGATTCGCGCATCGTCGCCTTCTCGACCGGCTGCGTCTACCCCTTCGTGCCGGTGTCCAGTCAGGGTTCCACGGAAGAAATGCCGCCCAATCCGCCAGGCGAATATGCGATGTCCTGCATCGGCCGCGAGCGCATGTTCGAGCATTTCTCGCAGGTTCACAAAACGCCGGGCCGGCTGTTCCGCCTGAACTACGCGATCGATCTGCGCTATGGCGTGCTGCATGACGTGGCAGCTTCCGTGATGCGCGGTGAGCCGGTCGATGTCACCATGGGCCATGTCAACGTGATCTGGCAGGGCGATGCCAATGCGCAGGCCTTGCGTAGCCTGAAGGCCGCCACCGTGCCGACCTCGCCGTTGAACGTGACGGGTCCGGAGACCATCGCCGTACGCTGGCTGGCGGAAAGCTTCGCCAGGCGCTTCGGCAAGAAGGCGGTTGTCACCGGTGAGGAAGCGCCGACCGCCTGGCTCAACAACGCCGCCGAGGCTGCGCGGCTGTTCGGCTATCCGCGCATTTCGCTGGCCAGCATGATGGACTGGGTGGCCGACTGGGTGTCGCGCAGCGGTCGCAGCCTGGGTAAGCCGACTCATTTCGAGGTGCGCGATGGCACCTATTAAGGCGTTCGACATCGATCGTCTTGATAGCGCCGGTCTTCCGGGGGCGCTGGCGCTGTCGGCCGAGGCCGGCTGGAACCAGAGCGCGGATGACTGGCGCGTTTTTCTCGAACAGGGCCAGATCTTCACCATTCGCGATGACGGCCGCATCGTCGCGACCGCTGCCATCCTGCCATACGGCGATTTTGCCTGGATCAGCATGGTGCTGGTTACGGCCAGTCATCGCCAGCGCGGGTTGGGCACGCTGCTGCTGCGGCACTGCATTGCCGAATTACAGGGCATGGGCTGCACGCCCTATCTCGATGCGACGCCTGCCGGAGAGCAGATTTATCTGCCGCTGGGCTTCCAGCCGGTGATGGACATTACCCGCTGGCAGGGCCGCGGCGCGGAACTGACAGTGCCGGCGTCGCGCGCCGAACTGGATGCCTGCCTGGTGCGCGACACGATGGCCTTCGGAGCTCGCCGCGAGCCGCTGCTGCGCGCATTCCTGAGCGGCGTGCCGGAACTGGCGATCCGCAGCAACAACGGCTTCGTCGCGGCCCGCAGCGGGCGGCTCGCGATCCAGATCGGACCGCTCGATGCCGACAGCGAAGCCGATGCACTGGCGCTGCTGCGTACGGCGCTGGATCGCGTGACCGGCCCGGTGTTTCTCGATGTGCCCAATCGCTGGACTGCGCTCAGCGACGAGCTGAAATCGCGCGGCTTCACGGTGCAGCGCAGCTTCCGCCGCATGGCGCTCAACACGTCGGTTTGCAATGGCGACCCCGGCCAGAGTTTCGTGCTGGCCGGGCCTGAATTCGGTTAGAGAGAGCAGGGAACAGGATCATGGGGCTGCATCATTCCAAACTGCCGACTGACGTTCTGGCCAGTCTGCGCAAAGGCGTGGCGATCCCCGCGCATCCGCTGGCGCTGGATGCCAACCGCAAGTTCGACCGCAAACGCCAGCGCGCGCTCAGCCGCTACTATATCGATGCCGGTTCGGGCGGGCTTGCCGTCGGGGTGCATACCACGCAGTTCGCCATCCGCGATGTCGGTCTTTACGAGCCGGTGCTGTCGGCGGCGATGGAAGACGCCAAAGCCTGGACCGACCGTCCGCTGGTCATGGTCGGCGGCCTGGCCGGCAAGACCGCGCAGGCCGTGAAAGAGGCGCAGACCGCGGTGAAGCTCGGCTATCATGCCGGCCTGCTCAGCCTCGCCGCGATGAAAGATGCCGGCGTCGATGCCATCATCGCGCATTGCGAAGCGGTGGCCGCCGAAATCCCGCTGGTCGGCTTCTATCTGCAGCCTGCCGTGGGCGGCGTGGTGCTGGATGCAGACTTCTGGCGGCGGTTTGCCAGCATCGACAACGTGATCGCCATCAAGGTGGCGCCGTTCCATCGCTACCGCACGCTGGATGTGATGCGTGGCGTGGCGGCGGCGCGCGCCGAGACGCGCATCTCGCTCTACACCGGCAACGACGATCATATCGTACTCGACCTCACCATTCCCTTCACGGTGAAGCGCGACGACGAGACGGTCAACCTGCGTTTCGTCGGCGGTCTGCTCGGCCACTGGTCGGTCTGGACCCAGCAGGCAGTGAAACTGCTGGAAAAGGCCCATGCCGCCGTCGCCGCCGGCAGCGTCTCGCCGGAGCTGCTCGGGCTGGATGCGCGCGTCACCGATTGCAACGCCGCCTTCTTCGATGTCGCCAACAATTTCCACGGCTGCATCGCCGGCTGCCACGAAATCCTGCGCCGTCAGGGCCTGCTGGAAGGCATCTGGTGCCTCGACCCGCATGAAGGCCTCAGCCCGGGCCAGGCCGAGCTGCTGGACCGCGTCAGCCGCGAACATGCCGACCTGTCGGACGACGCCTTCGTGAAGGCCAATCTGGACCGGTGGCTGTCATGATGGCGCAGACCGCCGGGGGCGGCGCGCCCTTCATCCATCTGGAGAATGTCCGCAAGACCTATCGCGGGCGCGGCAAGGATTTCGTCGCCGTCTCGAATGTCACCTTCGATGTGAACGAGGGAGATCTGGTCTCGCTGGTCGGGCCTTCCGGCTGCGGCAAGACGACTGTTTTGAAGATTCTTGCCGACCTGCACGAGGCCGATGCCGGCTGCACCGTCGAGATCGGCGGCGGCACACCGTTCACGCCCGGCCGCGATGTCGGCATGGTGTTCCAGCAGGCCCTGCTGCTGAAATGGCGCACCATCCTCGACAACGTGCTGCTGCCGGCCGATATTCTCGGCCTGCCGCGCAAGGCCGCGAAGGACCGCGCGCGCGACCTGCTGGCCATGGTCGGCCTCGCCGGGTTCGAAAACAAATACCCGTATGAGCTTTCCGGCGGCATGCAGCAGCGCGCCGCCATCGCCCGTGCGCTGGTGCATGATCCGAAGCTGATCCTGATGGACGAGCCTTTCGGTGCATTGGATGCGCTGACGCGCGAGAAGATGAACCTGGAGATGCTGCGCATCTGGCAGGAAAGCCGCAAGACCATCCTGTTCGTCACCCACAGCATCCAGGAAGCGGTCTTCCTCGGTTCGCGCTGCGCGGTGCTGACCGCCGGTCCGGCGCGCATGGCCGATTTCTTCGAGATCGACCTGCCGTTCCCGCGCACGCTGGATGTGAAGACCACTGAACGCTTCGGCGACTATACCAAGCGGATTTATCGCCTGCTCGGGATGGACTGAGTTTAAGCCGGCTGGCGGCCGATCCAGTCCAGATAAGCCTGCAGGATGTAGCTGGCCGCCAGCTTGTCGACCAGTTCGGCGCGGCGGGCGCGGCTCAGGTCGGCCTCATCCACCATCATCCGCTGTACCGCCATGGTACTCATCCGCTCGTCCCACAGCGCAATCGGCAGCGGCAGCAGCTGCGAGAAATTGCGCGCAAAGGCCCGGGTGGCCTGACAGCGCGGGCCCTCGGTGCCGTCCATATTGACCGGCAGGCCCAGCACCAGGGCAGCGACGCCTTCCCTGGCCACGATCTTCTGCAGTTCGGCGGCATCCTGGCCGAATTTCTTCCGCGCCAGCGTCTGATAGGGCGAGGCGATGCGGTGTCCGGCATCGGACAGTGCCAGCCCGATGGTCTTGGTGCCGAGATCGAGCCCGAGATAGCGCTGGCCGGTCTGCAGCCGGATCGGGCCTTCTGCGGGCTTGAACAAGGACTTAGCAGGGGGAGAGGCGGGGTTGCCGGGGCCGGTCACGAGTGTTATTTTCCGCCGCTATTTCAATGGATTCTCCCCAGTTTATCACCAGAGAGCAGACAACGCATGTCACTGGATAAAGCGGCCGTGGCGAAAATCGCCAAGCTGGCCCGGCTGAAAATGGAGCCGGACCGGCAGGAAGCCATGGCTTCCGAGCTGAACAGGATTCTTTCCTTCGTCGAGGAATTGCAGGCGGTGAATACCGACAACGTGCCGCCGATGACCTCGGTCACCCCGATGAAGCTGCGCCAGCGCGAGGATGCCGTCACCGATGGCGGCAATCCGGAAG
>JAEYSS010000240.1 GCA_023434425.1 Pseudomonadota bacterium
TTGCCGTATTCGATGGCGGTCTTGATATCGAAGCGGCCGTTGACGTCGACGCAGAGATTCTGGCCGTCGCCGACGATCTTCAGCACGGCTTCGATGCGTTTGAGATCGTCCTTCAGCGGCGCGCCGCCGATCTTCATCTTCACGACGCGATAGCCGCGGTCGCGATAGCTTTTCATCTCGTCCTGCAGGGCGGTCAGATCCTTGCCCGGATAGTAATAGCCGCCGGCGGCATAGACCCAGACCTTCTCGTCGGCCACACCATTGCGATAGCGGTTGGCCAGCAGGCGCCACAGCGGCACACCGGCGATTTTCGCCACGGCATCCCACACCGCCATGTCGAGCGTGCCGACCGCGACCGAGCGCTCGCCATGGCCGCCCGGCTTCTCGTTGGTCATCAGCGTTTTCCAGATCGCAAACGGATCCAGATTGTTGTTGGCGGTATCGACGAGGCTGTCGGGATCGGCTTCCATCAGGCGGGGCAGAAAGCGCTCGCGCATCAATGCGCCCTGACCGTAGCGGCCATTGGAGTTGAAGCCGAAACCGACGACAGGTTTTCCATCCCGCATCTGGTCGGTGATCACCGCCACCACCGAACAGGTCATTTTGGAAAAATCGATATAGGCATTGGCGATCGGCGAGGCGATCGAAACGGTTTTTTCGCGGACTTCAACGATACGCATGACGAAAATGGCTCCTTCAGTCGCTGGCCGGCATCCTAGACATGGACAGCAGCCCTGCGCCAATGCCAGATTCGAAAATGATCATTCCGATCCCGCATTGAGCCGATCAGCGATGGAATTCAACTGGCTGGAAGATTTTCTGGCACTGGCCGAAGCCGGCAACTTCTCCCGCGCCGCCGAGGCGCGGCATATGACGCAGCCGGCCTTCAGCCGCCGCATCCGCGCGCTGGAAGACTGGGCCGGCGTGATGCTGTTCGACCGCTCGGCCCAGCCGGTGAAACTGACCGCTGCCGGCGAACAGTTCCTGCCGGCGGTGCGCGACATGCTGCGCCGGCTGGCGCAGGCGCGTGACGAAGCCCGCCAGGCCGAACAGGCCGAGACGGCGACGCTGATCTTCGCTGCCACCCAGGCGCTGTCGCTCACCTTCTTCCCCGGCTGGCTGCGCGGGCTGGATATCGCGGCACGCCTCGGCGCGATCCGCCTGATGTCGGGCAGCATGCAGGCCGGCGAGGAAGCGCTGCTGCAGGGCCAGAGCCAGTTCCTGCTCTGCCACGGCCACGATGCCGTGGCCAACCGGCTGCCGCCGGACCGCTTTCTCTATCGGCGGCTGGCACAGGACCGCCTGCTGCCGGTCTGCGCGCCCGACGTCAAAGGCGGGCCTTCGCATGCGCTGGATGGCGCCAGGCAGCCCCTGCCCTATCTCGCCTATGCCGAGGATTCAGGACTCGGTCGCATCGTCACGGCGATGCTGGGCCAGCGCGAGACGAGCCTGCCGCTGCGTGTCAGCTTCATCGCGCCGCAGGGCACCGTGCTGCGCGCCATGGCGCGCGACGGCCGCGGGATCGCCTGGCTGCCGGATAGCCTGATCGAAGACGATCTGAAGGCGAAGACTCTGGTCCTGGCGGGCAATGAGGCCTGGAGCATTCCGGTCGAGATCCGGCTGTATCGCCAGCGCGAACGCGGCACCAGGATCTCCGAGGATTTCTGGTCAGCCGTGCAGGAAGCCTGAGAGGCCGTCCCACAGTAATTTAAGCGCCGTGATCACCAGCAGGCTGTAGCAGGCGCGATAGAGCTGGCGCTGATCCAGTCGTTCATGCAGGCGCCAGCCGAGCCAGACGCCCAATGGCGCCACCGGCAGACAGGCCGCGATCAACACCCAGGTTTTCGCATCGGGCTGGCCGAGATACAGCCACGGTCCGGCCTTCACGGCATTGGCCACAGTGAAGAACAGGCTGGTCGTGCCGGCGTAGACCGCCTTGGACAGGCCGAGCGGCAGCAGATACATCGCCAGCGGCGGCCCGCCGGAATGCGCCACCATGGTCGTGATCCCGGCCGTAAAGCCGGCAGCGAGTCCTTTCGCCTTCACGCGCGGCTTCACCCGCACCTCGCCGCCACTGCGGAACCACAGGCCGGCAAACAGCAGCGTGATCAGCGCCATGGCGATTTCGATGAGATGGCGATTGAGCACCGCGAGCAGCAGCCAGCCGGCGCCGATCCCGAGCACCAGCATGGGCAGCAGCAGTTTCGCATCCGGCTTCGACCAGGTGCCGGGCCGCCAGTACCAGAAAGCGACGATGTCGATGGCGATGAAGATCGGCGCCAGCACCGTACCGGCCGTGATCGGGTCCATCGCCAGCGAGAGAACCGGAATGCCGACAATGGCGAAACCGCCACCGAAGGCGCCGCGCATGAAGGCGATCAGGAAAACGCCGAGCGAGGCGACGAGAAAGGGAAAGAGTTCGGGGAGCATTTTTCTTTTTTATCGTCATCCTCGGGCCTGACCCGAGGATCCCATTTTTCACCCGACGACGACCGAAATGGGATGCCCGGGTCAAGCCCGGGCATGACAGGTGGTACGCCTCACGCCTCGCGCAGGTCCATCGCCACGGGGGCGATCTGGTCGGCAAGGTAGCGCGCGAGATCAGCGCGGGACTTCGCGTTGCGCAGGATTCGCTCATCCTGCGGGTTGGACAGGAAACCCGTCTCGATCAGCACCGAGGGAAGCGCCGGCGAGCGCAGCACGGCGAAATTGGCCGCCCGCATCGGGTTGTCGAGCAGCTGGACACGATGGCCGACGCCGGTCACGATCCGGCGCTTGGCCGCCAGCGAGGCATTGTGGCCATGGCGGCGCGCCAGGTCGATCAGGATCGCCGCCGTCTGCTTGTCGGTGGCATGGGCATCGAACCCGTAGATGGCATCGACCTGGTTCTCGCGGTCGGCCAGCCGGCGGGTAAAGTCGTCCGTCGCCTTGTCAGCGCGGGTATAAGCCGACAGACCGCGTGCCGATCTGTTGGGCGCCGCATCGGCATGAATCGAGATGAAGAGATCGGCATGCCGCTCATGCGCAAACGCCACACGGCTGGGCAGCGGGATGTAACTGTCGCGGTCGCGGGTCAGGAAGACCTTGATATCCGAACGCCCGGCCAGCGCCTGGCGGATGCTCTGGCAGATCGAGAGCGTGACATCTTTCTCTTCCGTTCCGGTGACACCAATGGCGCCCGGATCGCGACCGCCATGGCGGGGATCGAGAATCACCACGGCCGGTGGGCGCGGCGGCAGCCTGGACGCTTTGGGTGTCGGCTTGCGTCCCGGCAGCGGCGGCGTCCGGCGGCCGGCAGCATCCGCCCACGACGGTACCGCGGCGCTGCCAAGCAGACCGGCCAGGGACGTGATGACGAAACGACGCGTATACATGACCGAATCGGAGTCCGTTGCGAATCGGCGGGAAAACTGCGCGGACGATAGAATCCGCCAGACTCTCCTGTAAAGGAAGTCCGCGACATAAGCTGCCAAGAGATGGTGAAGGCTTCGTTAAAGCCGTCTTAACGGTCTAGTCGACGGTGTATTTGGCGCGCACGTCGTATTTGTTCGATTTGGCCCAGCCCTCGATCAGCTTCTCGAGCGCCGAATTGGGTTTTTCCGGCAGCACGAGCTTCAGCTTCACATACTGGTCGCCGCGCTGGTCCGAGGCGCCGCCCTTGAGCGGGAAACCGCGACCCTTCAGGCGGAGCGTCGTCCCCGAACTGGCGCCCTTGGGCACGGCAACCGCCACCATGCCGTCGATGGTGGGCACCGGAATCTTGGCGCCGAGAATGGCTTCATCCAGCGTGACCGGCAGTTCGAGATGCAGGTCGTCGCCCTGACGGGTGAAGAAGGCATGCGGTTCAACCGTCACCTCGATCAGCGCGTCGCCGGCCTCGCCATTGTTGCGGCCGGCATCGCCCTGGTGGCGCAGGCGGATCTGCTGCCCATCCCCCAGGCCTGGCGGAATGGTGACATCGAGCTGCTTGCCGTCGGGCATGGTGAGCCGGCGCTTGCAGCCGCGCGCGGCATCGAGGAAGCCGATCTTCAGATTGAAATGGCGATCGGCGCCGCGCATCGGCCGGTTGGCGTTGCGCGCACCGAAGCCGGCACCCGCACCACCGGCGCCGCGGCCGCGCCGCATCTGGCCGAAAATCTCGTCGAAAATATCTTCGCCGCCGGCATTGGGATCGAAGCCGAAGCCGCCGCCGAACGGGCCGCTGCCCGCGCCGGCACCCGCACCGCCGCCCGGACGATAGGCGCCACCGCCGAATCCGCGGCTGCGCGGCTGGCCAGAGGCATCGATCTCGCCGCGATCGTATTTGCCGCGCTTCTCGGCATCGCCGAGCAGATCGTAAGCCGCCGAGATTTCCTTGAAGCGGTCGGCCGCCTTCTCGTTGCCCTGATTGCGGTCGGGATGGAATTCCTTCGCCAGCTTGCGATAGGCCTTGCGCAGGTCTTCGCTGCTGACGCCGCGTGCGACACCCAGAACCTGATAGGGATCACGCATCCTGCAGAATCCTCAAGGCTTGCTGTCCCGATCGCCGGCGTTCGTATTGGGTTCAGCGGGCGGCTCGGTCGTCGTGTCCGGCGCCGGCGACGAACTGAACATATCAGGGATCGACACGCCGCCGCCGGAAGAAATGGCCGAATAGAAACGACCGAGAAAGCCGGGACGATTGTCGTCCTGCGGCGGGCTGGATGGCTGTTCGGCCATGGCCGGCGACTCCGCAGCGGGAGTCACAGCCGGCGCGGCGGCCGGAGCCGCAGGTTCGGCGGCAACCGGCGCGACCGGAGATGCCGGGGCAGCAGGCGGCGCCGGCGTTGGATTGGCAGGGGCCGCGGTGCCGGCCGCGGTTTCGGTTCTGCTGTCGGCTGCGGCGGCCTGAGGCACGGGCGCCGCTGGCACTGCCGCACCGGCAGGGGCCGGGACATTCACACCTGACACCAGCGGCGGCTCGGTGGTTTTCACCAGTTGCGACAGGCGCTCGATCGCTTCCGGCTGGCCCGCCTTGGCGGCCAGATTGTACCAGCCGAGCGCGCGCGGCTCGTTCTTCTCGACACCGAGCCCCAGTTCGTACATCAGCCCGAGATTGTATTGCGCCACCGCCAGATTCTGCACCGCGGCGGCAGCAAACCACTTATGCGCCTGTTCGTAATCGACCGGGATGCCTTCGTCGCCCTGCAGATAGATCGCGGCAAGATTGGCCTGCGCGCGCGAGAAGCCTTTTTCCGCCGCCATGCGATACCAGTGGATCGCCTGCTCGATGTCCTTCTCGACGCCCTGGCCCCAGCGATACAGATGGCCGATGTTGCGCATCGCCGCCACATCGCCGCGATTGGCCAGCGGCAGCCAGGCCTCATAGGCGAGCTTGTGGTCGCCGGCCTCGTAGGCACGCACGCCGTCGGAAAAATCCGCTCGGGCCGCCGGCGGCGCAAACAGCAGCGCGCTGCCGAGAGCCGCAGCCATCAGCACATGAGACCTACGCCCGGCTGCGGACATACGGATCAACCGTTGACGACTTTCCAGCTGCCGTCGGGCTGACGGCAGGCCGTGCCAAAGGCCTGCTCGGTCTTGCCGCCGACCGTGACGCTCTGCTGGAACTCGCGGCAGTAATCGCCATTCGCAGCCGTGCCTTCGCGCGTCGGCGTCACCGTGCCGGAATTGCCGCTGTCGGGATTGCGCCAGGAAATCGGCTGGCCGATCGGCGCGGTAGTCGCGCGCGTGCTGGCTTTTTCCATTTCGGCCTTGTCAGCCTTGTCCAGCGAAGATCCGATCTGGTTGCCGAGATAAGCACCTGCCAGTGCGCCGGCCGCCACGCCGACCAGACGGCCGGTTCCGGACCCGAACTGCGCACCGAGCACCGCGCCGCCGATACCGCCCAGCACCGTGCCGACATTTTCCTTGTTCATCTGCGGGCCGCCCGACCCGTCGTTCTGACAGGCCGTCACCAGCAGGGCACCGGCCAGAGCCGGGATCACAAACAGACGGGCGGAAAGACGGACAGACATCGGGTAAGCCTCATGCAATGCAACACCGCGCCGCGGTGCCGCGCATTGCGGACCGTCCGGCTGCGTTAACACAGTATATTGGGTGGGTTAACGCGGCTGCAAGGCGGCGGGCCCGCGATTGCCCGGCATACCGCCCGGCCAGACCGGCCCGGATTTCCGGACCGGCTCAGGCAGGAGGGCGGAACCGCAGGTTCCCGGCGGGTTACGATTTGCCGAAAAATTCCAGCGTGGTGAGCAGCGGCGAGGGTTCGTCGGCCAGACGGGCGCCGTCGAACTGCTCCAGCGTGTTGGACTTCATGATCGACCGGATGGTGCGGATATAGTCCTGGCCGCGCACCGAATAGCGATGCAGGGTGCCGGCCAGCTGGTAGCTGTCGGGCGACTGGCCGCGGTCGCGCATGGCGGCCCGCTTGTCGCGGAATTCGCGATAACTGGCTTTGGAATTCAGGTTGCGCATATAGGCGGCAACCGAATGTTCCAGGCTCTTGAAGCGCTGCACTTCATAGGTCTCGCCGTCGGGACGGTTTTCCGGGACCAGACCGGCGCCCGGGGTCCAGGTCCACATGCCGAAAACGGCATTGCCCATCAGCGCGAAGCGCGAGGTGCCCCAGCCCGATTCTTCCACGGACTGGGCCAGCGCCAGAGCCGGCGGGATCGCATCGACCCGGTTCAGAAGTTCCGCGGTGTCGACATCATCGACGCCATACTGTTCGGCCAGCTGCTCGAGCCAGGTCTGATCCCGGGTCGACAGGGCGGCCCCAAGCTGGATGCGCTGGTGCAACTGCTCAAGACGCGTCCGGGCCGCCACAAGGCGTTCATTCTCACGCAGGACATGCGGCAGCATCACCTTCAGGAAGGCACGCTTGCGCTTCTCTGTCAGGTTGACGTCGGCGATATCGACCGGCAGCGACGCGAGGAAAATGCGCGGCACCTCCACCTGGCCGGCGGGATTGCGCAGATCGGCAAGGTCGAAACCCTGCTGCTCGAATCGGGCCAGCATGGCATCGACGGTGCGGTCGGTTTCAGCACGCAACGCGGTACGATGCGGCGAGAACTGGCGCACTTCGGCGATGCGGCGCGATGCCTCGGCGGCACTGATCGCCGGCGCATCGTCTTTCTTGTCGCGGGCAGTTGCAGTCGCATCTGTGGCGGCGACGCGCGGTTCCACCACGGCACGCCAATCCAGCTGCGCGATCTGGCGCAGGCGGTCCCAGGCGTCATGCACGGATTCACGCACCGAGTGGCTCGGCGCAGCCTGCGCCACCTGCACCTCGGGAACACGCGAAAGCTGGCGGCTCGAAAGCCAGCCCACCCCCACTCCGGAAACCAGGCCGACGGCCAGCAACAGGCCGAAACCGGCAAAAATCAGACGTACGTCCGATCCAATGGCAAGCAATCGCCGATCGCGATGTGCTGTCATGGGTCAAACCTCCACAGTTATCAGCGCCAAGCCCACGGCACAGCCGACATATCTTCGTCGTACTGCACCGGGCGCTGCCCTATGTGCGATCCCCCACTCAGGAAACGCGGTAAACTGTCGTCAGTTCCGGGAAACCCCGAAAACCGGCGACGACTCAAACGGCCCGTACTTCAGAAACCTCGGGCACGTAATGCTTCAGCATGTTTTCAATGCCATAGCGCAGGGTCGCCGTCGAACTCGGGCAACCGGAACAGGATCCCTGCATCTGCAGGAAGACCACGCCGCGGTCGAAACCACGGAAAAGAATATCGCCGCCATCCTGGGCCACGGCGGGCCGGACGCGGGTTTCGATCAGTTCCTTGATCTGGGACACGATCTGGCCGTCGGCCGGATCGAAGGATTCCTCGACACTGGCGGTCCCGGCATCGGCGTTCATGACCGGCAGGCCGGACATGAAATGCTCCATGATGGCGCCCAGCAGGGCCGGCTTCAGGACAGTCCAGTCCTGCGCCTCGGCCTTGGTCACGGTCACGAAATCGGAGCCGAGGAAAACCCCCTCGACGCCGGCGACCGCAAACAGGCGGGTGGCAAGCGGAGAGGCCTTGGCGGGTTCGGCTGCGGTGAAATCGACCGACCCGCCCACAAACTCCCCGCCCAGCACATCACGGCCGGGGAGGAATTTCAGGGTCGCCGGGTTCGGCGTGGTTTCGGTCTGGATAAACATCTCGGTCCCAAAAGGTGGACTGGAAATTGGTTGGCGGGTCCGCAAATATCAAGGCTAAAGGCAGTGGC
>JAEYSS010000250.1 GCA_023434425.1 Pseudomonadota bacterium
GGCGCGATGCCGCAGCCTGCCATCGGGTCCGGCATCCGCCACGACGACCGTGCAGGCGCCGCAGTCACCCTCGGCGCAGCCTTCCTTGGAACCGGTGCGGCGCAGCCGCGTGCGCAGATACTCCAGGACCGTCATGGTGTGGGGCACATCTGGTGCCACCGTCACCACCTGGCCGCGCGATACGAACCTTACGGGTTCGGACATGCCGCCTCCGGTACTGTTTCCTCCCGTCCGGCGAAAGCCGGATCAGGACATCAGGTCGCTGCCGCGGAAAGCCCAGCCGGTCATGCGGCGTTCGAACCACACGGCGACCGCATACATCACCACGCCCATGACGGCGACGACAACCAGGCCGGCAAAGACCAGCGGCACATTATAGCTCGAAGAGGCCGACAGCATCAGATATCCGATGCCCTCGTTGGAAGCGACCGTCTCCGCGATCACCGAGCCGACGAAAGCCAGCGTAATGGCGATCTTCAGCGAGGCGAACAGATAGGGCATGGCGCGCGGAAGTCCAATCTTGGTCAGGATTTCCGTCTTGCTGGCGCCCAGCGAGCGCAGCACGTCGCGTAGCTCAGGTTCGATGGTGGCGAGGCCGGTGGCCACATTCACCACGATGGGGAAGAAGGAGATCACGAAGGCCGTGATAATCGCCGGCACCGTTCCGATGCCGAACCAGATCACCAGCACCGGCACCAGCGCGACTTTCGGAATCGAGTTAAAGCCGACCAGCACCGGATACAGGCCCACGTAAACCAGCCGCGAGGCGCCGATGAAGACACCGAGCAGGCCGCCGCCGACGACACCCAAGGCAAAGCCGGCCGTGGTGGTCATCAGGGTCTGCAGCGAATGATGCGCGATCTGCGGGGCGAATTTCACCATCGCCTCGAAGACCACAGTCGGTGCCGGCAGGATGAACTGTTCGACACCGGTGACGACGCAGACGATTTCCCACAGGGCGAAAAGTCCGATGGTCACCAGCCAGGGCATCGCACGGATCAGGTTTTTCTCGTTCATCATGATTCGCGCACCGAATGGATGTGTTCGCGCAGTTCATGCACGATCTCGCCGAAATGCGGTTCGAAGGTGGTGTCCAGCGTACGCGGCCGCGGGATGTCGACCTCCTTCGACAGGATGATCCGGCCCGGGCGCTTGCTCATCACGAAGACCCGGTCGGCCAGATAGGTGGCTTCGCGCAGGTCATGCGTGATCAGGATGGCGGTGAATTTCCGTTCCATCCACAGAGCCTGCATCACCGCCCAGAGTTCCTCGCGGGTGAAGGCATCGAGCGCGCCGAAGGGTTCGTCCAGCATCAGCAGGCGCGGGCTGTGGATAATCGAACGGCAGACATTGGCACGCTGCTGCATGCCGCCTGACAGTTGCCAGGGGAACTTGTCGGCGAAATCGGCCAGGCCCACGGTCTTGAGCAGGGCCATGGCCTGCTCGACATAGGCTTTCTTTTCGCGGCGCAGCCTGCGCTTGTGCGGCTCGACGATCTCCAGCGGCAGCATCACGTTGTCCAACGTGCTGCGCCAGGGCAGCAACGTGGAATTCTGGAAAGCCATGCCGACGCCCTGCACCGGGCCCTTCACCGGCTTGCCGCCGATGGTGATCTTGCCGGCCGAGGTATCGAGCAGGCCGGTGACCAGCTTCATCAGGGTGGACTTGCCGCAACCGGACGGCCCGACCACGGCAACGAACTCGCCTTCCTGAATGTCGATATTGAGATCCTGGACAGCCAGGGTTTCTTCCTCAGCCTGCCGGTAGGTCAGGCTGACGCCGTCGATCTTGACGAAAGCGGGGCCCTGCATCAGTGCGCCCCGCCGGCGGCGATTCGGCCGCATCCTCTTGTCATCGCCCGCATGATGCGATCTTGTCCCCCTGCGAAATCCTGTCGGATTGCCGTGTGCCGGTCGGCGCCCCCCGCCGTTCCGGCGCCGCGTATAAAAGGAATTGTAACCACGCGCCATGCAAAATT
This sequence comes from Pseudomonadota bacterium, assembly GCA_023434425.1. Taxonomy (GTDB): domain Bacteria; phylum Pseudomonadota; class Alphaproteobacteria; order Ferrovibrionales; family Ferrovibrionaceae; genus Ferrovibrio. Next base: position 1,979 of record JAEYSS010000250.1, read on the forward strand.
GTAAACAATTTTGCGCTGCCCGATTCGCAGGCAGCCGGAGCATTTCATGAGCGCCCAAGGTTCAGACGGTTCGCAGAGCAGCGCTGTGGAAAACCGCCGCAGCATCGGCTGGCGTATCAGCCTGCATTACGCCGCGCTGTTCCTGGTTCCCGGGGTGTATCTGCCGTTTTTCGCCGCCTGGCTCGAATCGCGCGGGCTGCAGCCGACGGAAATCTCGATCATGCTGGCCGTCGGCATCCTGATGCGCCTCGTTGCCGGACCGGCAGCCGCACATGCGGTGGACCGCAGCGGCCGGCGCAAGCTGGCGATCCTGCTGCTCGTCTGGGTCAGCATCGCCAGTTTCGCGCTGCTCGGATGGGTGGAAGGCTTTTCGCTGATGCTGCTGGTCTGGGTCGTGCATTCCGCCGCCTGGGCGCCGATCACGCCGTTCAGCGATAATATCGCCCTGCTCGCTGCCACGCGGCACCAGCTCAACTACGGCCGCATGCGGCTCTGGGGCAGCGTCAGCTTCCTGCTCGCGGCGTATCTCTCCGGCCTCTGGCTCAAGGGCAGGGATGAGGAGTGGATCTTCATCCTGCTGCTGATCGGCTATGCCGTGCTGGTCGGCGGCGCGCATCTGCTGCCCGATCTGCGCCTGCCGCTGGCGCACCCGCGTGTTGGCGCGCGCGCCGGTGCACCGGCCCTGCAGCTGCTGCGCCAGCGCCGCTTCCTGCTCTTCGTCGGCGCCACCGCCTGCCTGCAGGCCAGCCACGCCGCCTTCTATACTTTCGGCACGCTGCACTGGCGCAGCATGGGGCATAGCGATGCTGCCATCGGCTGGCTCTGGGCCGAAGGCGTGCTGGCCGAGATCGTGCTGTTTGCCTTCGCGCAGCATGTACCGGCGCGGCTCGGCGGTACCGGCCTGCTGCTGATCGCAGCTGCCGGCGGCCTGCTGCGCTGGAGCGTCACGGCCGGTACCGAGGATTACATGCTGCTGGTGCTGCTGCAGTTTCTGCATGCCGCCACCTTCGGCGCCGCGCATATCGGTGCCATGCGGATTCTGGCCGATGGCTGCTCGCCGGAGACCTCGGCCACTGCCCAGAGCCTCTATGTGGCCGCCAACGGCACCATGCTGGCGCTGGCGACACTGGCGGTGGGGCCGATTTTCGCGGCCGGCAGCGGCGCGATCTACTGGGCGATGACGCTGCTGTCGCTGGCTGGCGGCGTCTGCGCGCTCATGCTGTGGCGGCGGCGCGACCGGCTGCACTTCAGC
>JAEYSS010000022.1 GCA_023434425.1 Pseudomonadota bacterium
AACTTCTCCAGCGCGACCGGGCCGTCCCTGCCCACCGCCTTCATCGGCGTGCCGACGCCGGCGCAGTTGACCAGCACACGGACGGGCCCGACCTTGGCGATCGCGTCCTTCACGGCGGCCTCGCCGCCCGGGCCGTCGGCCACGTCGCATTTGATCGCCACGCCGCCGATCTCCTTCGCCGTCTGCTCGGCGAGGTCGAGATTCATGTCGAAGATGGCGACCTTGGCGCCGGCGCCTGCCAGCGCCTTGGCCGTTGCCGCACCCAGACCCGAAGCGCCGCCGGTGACGATCGCGCCTACACCCTTGAGATCCATGAGATCACTCCCTCATCCGTTTTCAGCAGTCGTTATCTATCGTTACTATTTTCCGGGCGTGGTTATAACCAATCGGCCCGGCTTTGGCTACGTTTGACCCGGCGGCGGCGCTATTGCGCCAGCAGGCGGTCGTAGTCGCCGCTGGTGACAACCTGCTTCAGCGCGAGGTTGAAGCGCGCGATCAGGCCGGCGGCATCCGGCCGGCTGCGCGGCACGATCAGATGACTCTCCGAGCTGCCGAACGGCGGATCGCTGACCGCGACGACGCGGCCGGCCAGGTCCGCTTTGGCGACCAGCGCCGCGCCGATGCGCAGATCCTGGATGAAAAAGTCGGCGCGGTCCGCCGCCAGCAGGCCGGGACAGGAGGCCGCACTGGCTGTCGTCGCGCGCTGCAGCTGTCCGCTGTCGAGCATCGCCTGCAGTGTCATTGCGGACGCATAGCCCAGCGGCGTGCAGACGCGGCGACCTTTCAGATCCTCCGGCCCGCGATAGGCAAAGCGGCGGTCGACCGGCATGAAGACCGCCTGCCGCACCTGGAACAGCGGGTCGGAATACAGGACGTCGCGCTCGCGGTCGGCTGTGCGCACATAGGGGAATGTCGCGTCGAAACGGCCGCGCAGGGTTTCCTCGTAACCGCGACGCCAGGGCGCGGTCTCGATCGCGGCCGTCGCGTCCATGCGGCGCAGCACCTGCTGCACCAGCCGCACCGCCAGACCGCCACCGGGTTCCTGGGCGTCGACATAGGGCGGGTAGTCCTCACCCGTCACCAGCGTGAGGCGGTCGGACGCCCAGGCGGAGGACAGCGTCGCTGCCACCAGCATCACGACGGTCAGAAGAACCCGTAAAATCCCCATAACCTGCCAAAAACGATCTGCCACACGTTCTCTTATCGCACAGACCAGGCCGACTTGCAGCCCGAACCGCCGCACCCCATATCAGCCGCCATGAGCCTCGATCCCAATCCGCTGGCCTTCCAGGTGCCGGCCGATCCCGCCCGCCTCAAGCTGGAAGAGCCGCGGCTGGCGAAACGCTTCTGGCGCAAGCTGAAACGCACGGTCAGCTACCTGCCGGGCGCGGAAACCTTCCTGGCCGCCTTCTATGCCGCGACCGATCCGAAAACCCCGGCCACGGCCAAGGCGGTGCTGTTCGGCGCGCTGGGCTATTTCATCATGCCGGTCGACTTCATCCCCGACATTTTCGGCGCCATGGGTTATGGCGACGACCTGGCCGTGATCTTTGCCGCGATCAAGGCGGTGGAATCGAGCATGACCGAGGCGCATCGCCGCGCCGCCGCCGCCTGGCTGGACAAGCTGCGCCGCGGCTAGGGCCCGCGCCGTCTGCTAGATTGGCGCGCTGTCTGCTAGACTGACGCCATGCGCGCCGACCTTACCCTGGCCTTTCTCCTGCTGCCTGTTGTCGCGCCGGCCAATGAGCCGCCGGCGCCGCCGCTGCAGTTCCGCGCCGGCACCATTCTCTCCGGCGGGCATCTGCTGCCCGCTGACGTCACGCTGCCGGCGGTCGCGGGCCCGGTGACGCTGCAGCCGGCAGACGGCCCGCCGCTGCACTGGCGCGTCACGGTCGGCAACGGCGAGACCCGGCTGCTCGATGCGCAGGGACGCTGGGCGGCGAAGGCGGAGTATCACCGCGTCGAGCGCGGCGGGCGCGAGATCTGCCAGACCTACCAGACCACGATCTCGCCCGAATGGAGCGCGACAACCAAGGACAGCGCCGCGCGCGCCGACTACACGCCGGCCGACGACCGCATCTACGCTTTCCGCGACGTGCCCTGTCCTTAAAGAAGCCCCTCATCCCAACCCTCCCCCGCATGCGGGAGAGGGAGTGAAGCTGCAATGCCCTCTCCCACTTGTGGGAGAGGGAGGGCCCCGCTGCGACGCAGTGGGAGGGTGAGGGTCTTGCTACAAAAAATCAGGGCCCGCCTCCGTAACACGAGACGGGCCCCGACCTTCAATTCAGCAGAGGTGGCTTAGCGCACCGGCTGCAGGATGATGGTGCCGGCCGGCGGCGCGGCGGGCGCCGGAGCGACATAATAGGTGCCGCCGGCCGGCGCCGGCTGCACGATCACCGGACCGGTGGTGACCGGTGCGGCCGTCGTGGTGGTGGTGGTCTGCTGCACCACGGTGCCCGGCGCCACCGCGGGCGACGGCACGAACATGGCGCTCACCTGCTCCAGCTCGACATGGATACCGCTCGACGGCGCGGTCTTGGTCAGCACCTGGTAGACCTTGTTGTTGCGGAACAGCACGCGACCGCCCTGCTCGATCCAGGCATTCACCACATAGGTGGCGTTCGGATTGATGCTGCCATACTGGTAGGGCAGCGAGAAGCTGGTCACCGCCATGCTGTTCGGCACGATACGCTGTTCCGACACAACGTCCGGATAGGACTGGCCGCGGGTGACGTCTTCGAGACGAACCACGATCACCGAATCAGCCGGCAGAATGAGGCGTTCGCGATACGATACCGTACCGCTGACGGCGTAGCTGCGCGGGGCGCAGGCGACGACCGAGGAAGCCGCAAGGGCAGCGGCGGCAAGCACGAAGAAAGAGCGACGCGCGATCATGTTTTTTCTCCTTATGGTCAGGACGGATCGCGCGCGACTGCAGCATGGCATGCTGTGTCGCCGTATCCGTACCCGTATCCCAGGCTGCGTTTCCTGGCTGGGTGGCAGGCAACAAACGTGGCCGTGGAGACGCGGTTCCGCTTGGTTTTCGCGCGGTCATGTTTTTGTTTCAGGAGAAGGATGCCCTGCCGGCGGCAACCATTGCGGCCGAATCAAGGCGGGCGGCGGTGCGCCTACAGATAGGCGATCAGGCGACCGCCGATCACCGCGCCGGTCCAGGCCAGCAGCGAGGTGACGGCACCCAGTCGTGCCACCGGCGGCACCAGGTTGACCGCGCCCCACAGCGCCATGGTACGCCACGGTCCGAGATGGAACAGGATCGCATTGGCCAGACCTAATGCTACGCAGAACAGCTTGACCTGGAAGGCGGGATTCATCGCGATGCTGGTCGCCTCGGTGGCGAACAGCAGGAAACCGGCGGGCGCGGCGATGCAGAAGCCGGTCATCGCCAGCGGGACGGCATGGTGGGCAAAAACCGGCACCGGCAGGAAGCGATGCAGGCCGAGCAGTCGCAGATCGAAGCCAATGATACTGCCGACCAGCAGGATAAAACCGAAAATATGCAGGATCTCGACGGCGGGATACAGCCACATCGATTCCCGCATGGCGGCGCCGAGACCGGACTGCTCGAGCGACACCAGCAGCGGATGATGCGAAGCGGTATGCTCCATGTCCGGGCTTCGGGGCTCAGCGCAGTTCGACGGTAAAGCCGTTATGCGTGACGCGTTCGGCGCGCATCTCGTCGGGCCGCGAGCGGCTGGGATAACCGACCGCCACCACCCTGTCGCCGACCTTGATCTCCGCCAGCGGCTTGCCGCGGGCGGCCATGCGCGACGGCGGCGACAGCGTGACGATCCACAGCTTGTCGGCGGTTTTCAGCTTCAGTTCGCCATGCGGATTGTTCGGATCGATCTCGGCCACCGTGCCGTCCAGCGTCAGCACGGTGTTGGAGTCGTACGAGCCCCAGCCGTGATGGGCCAGGGCGCCAGTCGACAGCAAGGCAAACGCGGCAATCAGAATTGTACGACGGACAGGCATGGGGGCACCTCCTGCTGGGAAGGCGCGTATTTTCGGGCGAAGCACCCTCACGCGCAACGAAAAAGGCCCCGGCGACAACCGGGGCCTTGATCACATCAACGTATGCGAAAGATTACTTGGCCGAGGCGGCGACCGTGTAGTCCGCACCGGTCTTGTCCTTCAGCTCCTCAAGCGACACGCCGGGCGCGCGTTCGATCAGGGTCATGCCGCCCTTCTTCTTGTCGATGGTGAAGACCGCGAGATCGGTGATCACCATGTCGACGACGCCGGCGCCGGTCAGCGGCAGGTCGCAGGTCTTGAGCAGCTTCTTCTCGCCGTCCTTGGAATTATGCTCCATGACGACGACGACGCGCTTCACGCCGGCGACCAGATCCATCGCGCCGCCCATGCCCTTGACCATCTTGCCCGGGATCATCCAGTTGGCCAGATCGCCATTCTCCGCCACCTGCATGGCACCGAGAATGGACAGATCGATATGGCCGCCGCGGATCATCGCAAACGACTGGTCCGAGCCGAAGAAGCTCGAATGCGGCAGCTCTGTAATGGTCTGCTTGCCGGCATTGATCAGGTCGGGATCTTCCTCGCCCTCGAAGGGGAAAGGCCCCATGCCGAGCATGCCATTTTCCGACTGCAGCACGACATCGACGCCGTCGGGGATGAAGTTCGATACCAGCGTCGGGATGCCGATGCCGAGGTTGACGTAGAAACCGTCCTTCAGCTCTTTCGCTGCACGGGCGGCCATTTCATCGCGGGTCCAGGCCATGTCTGTCTCTCCTCTTCCCGTCGCCTTACGCGCGCTTCCGCACGGTGCGGTTTTCGATGATCTTGTTATACGGCGAGCCGCAGATGATGCGCTGCACGTAGATGCCCGGCGTATGGATCTGGTCGGGATCGAGCTGGCCGGGTTCGACCAGTTCCTCCACTTCCGCCACCGTGATTTTGCCGGCCGTGGCCATCGCGGGGTTAAAGTTGCGGGCGGTCTTGCGGTAGACCAGATTGCCTGCGGTATCGCCCTTCCAGGCCTTCACCAGCGAGATATCGGCGACCAGGCCGGTCTCCATGATGTAGCGCTCGCCGTTGAAGACGCGCTCTTCCTTGCCTTCCGCGATCAGCGTGCCGACGCCGGTCTTGGTGAAGAAGGCCGGGATGCCGGCGCCGCCGGCGCGGATGCGCTCGGCCAGGGTGCCCTGCGGGTTGAACTCGAGCTCGAGCTGGCCGGAAAGATACTGCTCGGCGAAGAGCTTGTTCTCGCCGACATAGGACGAGATCATCTTCCTGATCTGCTTGGTCTCGAGCAGGATGCCGAGGCCGGCCCCATCGACACCGGCATTGTTGGAGATGAAGGTCAGGTTCCTGGCGCCGGAGTCGCGGATCGCCTCGATCAGCGTATCGGGAATGCCGCACAGGCCGAAGCCGCCCGACATGATCATCATATCGTCGCGCAACAGGCCGGCGAGCGCCTCCGTCGCGCTGGCATAGACTTTCCTCAAGCGGAGCATCCTTTCGGGGTCGGCG
>JAEYSS010000043.1 GCA_023434425.1 Pseudomonadota bacterium
TCGATGGTGATGCGGAAGGCGCCCTTGCCGGCACTGCGCGCCGCCAGGATATAGTCGCGCGCCCAGATCGCATTGGCGGACCCGCGCACCACGCGGGCGAAGACCGGGATGTTGAAGATGGCGATGGCGACGATGGAATTCATCGTGCTGGGGCCGAAGATGGCGGCCAGCATGATGGCCGAGAGAATGGCGGGGAAGGCAAAGGTGAAGTCGGCGAAGCGCATCACCAGTTCCTCGATCCAGCCGCGCCGCGCCGCCGCCAGCAGGCCAAGCGCCGCGCCGAGCACAAGACCGCCCCCCACCGCCAGCAGACCGACGGTGAGCGAATTCTGCGCGCCGGCCAGGATCAGCGACAGCACGTCGCGGCCAAAGGGATCGGTGCCGAGCCAGTAATCCGCCGACGGCATCTGCATGCGGCGGCGGATGTTGATGGCGGTCGGCGAATACGGCGTCCAGACCAGCGACAGCAGCGCCATGCCGACGACAAGGCCGGTCAGCGCCGCGCCGACGGCAAAGCTGCGATGACGGAAGGCGCGTCTGAAGAAACTAGACATCGTGGGCCTTCAGTCGCGGATCGATCACCGCATAGAGCACATCGACGATGAAGTTCACTGCAACGACGGTGAAAGCGAGCAGGATCACGGCGGCTTTCACCACCTCGATATCGCGGTTGCTGATCGCCTGGAAGATCAGGCGGCCGAGGCCGGGCAGGGAGAAAACCTGTTCGACAACGATAGTCCCGGTCAGCAGGTTGCCGAACTGCAGCCCGATCACGGTGATCACCGGGATCAGGGCGTTGCGCAGCACATGGCCCCACAGCACCGACTGACGGCTCAGGCCCTTGGCGCGCGCGGTGCGGACGAAATCCTCGCGCAGCACCTCCAGCACGGAGGACCGCGTGATGCGGGCCAGGATCGCCGCCTGCACCACGGCCAGCGATATGCTGGGCAGGATCAGGCTTTTCATCGCCGGGCCGATGCCGTTGCCCCAGCCCGGGAAGCCGCCGGCGGAGAACCAGCCGAGATTGACGGCGAAGAACAGGATCAGCAGCAGGCCGAACCAGAAATTCGGGATTGAAATGCCCAGCTGGCTGACGCCCATGATGGCAAGGTCGCCGGGCTTGTTATGCTGGGCCGCGGCATAGACGCCCAGGCCCAGCGCCAGGACCACGGTCAGCAGCATGGCGCCGGCGGCAAGCGGATAGGTCAGCAGCAGCCGTTCGGCGATCAGCGGCCAGACCGGCGTCTTATACGCATAGGAGATGCCGAAATCGCCGGTGAGAAGATTGCCGATCCACAGCAGGTAACGGTCGAGGATCGGCTGATCCAGCCCGTATTCGTGACGGAAGACCGCCAGCTGTTCGTCGGTGGCATCGATGCCCAGCACCAGCAGCGCCGGGTCGCCGGGGAGAATCTCCAGCACGAGGAACACGATCACCGACGTCGCCAGCAGGGTGGCGAGCAGGGTGGCCAGGCGTTTGAGCAGGAAGGCGGCCATCAGCGGCGCCCGACCTGGCTGGCCTGACGTCGCGCCGGCAACTTTGCCAGCAGGTCATGCCGGGCCCGCGCCGTCATGCTCGGCCAGGCGCCGATTTCCTCGCCCGTGCGCCAGCAGCCGAGACACCAGCCGGTCCGGCGGTCAATCGTGCAGACCTTGTTGCAGGGCGAGGGCGGTGGCTCGTCGCCGGGCATAGAGGCGGGGGATGCGGCGGTGTCAATCATGGCGGAAAATGTGGCATTCCCCGCGCGGCGAAGCACCGCAAATCTTGGCCGGGGACTTGAACCATGGTGGGGGACACTCTTATCTAGCGGGCGCTGAAGCGGCAGGGGCCGCCATGTGGGGCAGGGATCAACTAAAACGATGATCGACATAAAGAATCTGGTCAAGCAGTTCGGGCCGTTCACCGCCGTCGACAATATCAGTTTCAGCGTCGCCAAAGGCGAGGTGCTGGGCTTCCTCGGTCCGAACGGCGCCGGCAAATCCACCACCATGAAGATGCTCTGCGGCTTCCTCAACCCCACCTCCGGCAGCATTTCGGTCTGCGGCCATGACGTCGAGGCCGAGCCGCTGGCGGCCCGTCGCGCCATCGGCTACCTGCCGGAAGGCGCGCCGACCTATGCCGATATGACGGCGCGCGGTTTTCTCGATTTCATTGCCGATGTGCGTGCGCTGTCTGGCAGGGACCGCCAGTGGCGGCTCGACAAGGTGATCGACCAGGTCAACATCAAGGATGTACTGGACCAGCCGATCGACACGCTGTCCAAGGGCTACAAGCGCCGCGTCGGCCTGGCCCAGGCGATCCTGCACGATCCGCCGGTGCTGGTGCTGGACGAACCGACCGACGGCCTCGATCCCAACCAGAAGCATGAAGTGCGCGGCCTGATCCAGGCCATGGCGCGCGACAAGGCGATCATCATCTCGACGCATATCCTTGAGGAAGTGGAGGCGGTGTGCAGCCGCGCCATCATCATCGCCCGCGGCCGCATCCTCGCCGAGGGCAGGCCCGAAGGGTCTGCAGGCTGGCGCATCGGCGAAATGCTCGCCGGCCCGGGCAAGCTGGATGCCGCCTTCCGCGAAATCACCCAGGCGCGCGCCGCCTGAGCAGGACCAGAGAACCATGAAACCGATGCTTGCCGTTCTGCGCCGCGAAATCAGCGGCTATTTCTCCACCCCCGTCGCCTATGTCTTCATCGTGGTGTTCCTGTTCACCGCGGGAATCTTTACCTTTTATCTTGGCCAGTTCTTCGAGCGCGGCCAGGCCGACCTGAAGGCCTTCTTCCTGTTCCACCCCTGGCTTTATCTCTTCTTCCTGCCGGCCATCGCCATGCGGCTATGGGCGGAGGAGCGCAAGGCCGGCACGATCGAGCTGCTGCTGACGCTGCCGATTCCGCTCTGGGCCGCGGTGCTGGGCAAGTTCCTGGCCGCCTGGGCTTTCGCCGGCATCGCGCTGGCGCTGACCTTCCCGCTCTGGCTCACCGTCAACTGGCTGGGCAATCCCGATAACGGCGTGATTTTCGCCGGCTATATCGGCAGTCTGCTGATGGCCGGTGCCTATCTGGCGATCGGCAGCTGCATGTCGGCCGTCACCAAGAACCAGGTGATCGCCTTCGTGCTCAGCGTGCTGGTCTGCTTCATCTTCACCGTGTCGGGCGCACCGATGGTGCTCAGTTTCTTCCAGGGCTGGGCGCCGGCGCTGATCGTCGACACCATCGCCTCGTTCAGCTTCCTGGCGCATTTCAACGCCATTACCGAAGGCGTGATCGATCTGCGCGACTTGGTGTTCTTCCTGTCGCTGATTGCGGTCTGGCTCTATGCCAACGCTGTCGTGGTCGATTTCAAGAAGGCGGGTTAAGTCCATGAAAACCGGCAGCAAAGCCCTTCTCACCGGCACCGGCCTGATCGCCGCCTTCGCCCTGTTCTTCGGCTTCAACATCCTGGTCAACAACGGCCTGCGCGATGCGCGCATCGACCTGACCGAAGCGCGGCTCTATACGCTCTCGGACGGCACGCGCAACGTGCTGAAAGCCATCCCCGAGCCGATCACGCTGCGCTTTTTCTTCTCCGACAAGCTGGCCGGCAATGCGCCGCAGCTGAAACAGTACGGCAACCGCGTTCGCGAACTGCTCGAACGCTATGCCGCGCTGGCCAATGGCAAGATCCGCCTCGAAGTGATCGATCCCGAGCCGTTCACCGAGGCGGAAGACCGCGCGGTGCAGGCCGGCCTGCAGGGCGCGCAGCTGCCCGGCGGCTCGCTGTATTTCGGTCTGGTCGGCACCAATGCGCTCGACCAGCAGCAGACCATCCCGTTCTTCCAGTCGGACAAGGAACAGTTCCTCGAATACGACCTGACCAAACTGGTTTACGCGCTCAGCAACCCGACCAAGCCGACCGTGGGCATCCTTGGCGCCCTGCCGCTGGAATATGGCCCCGGCGGCATGATGGCGGCGATGCGCAACCAGGCGCAACCCTATCTGATCCTCGAACAGATCAGGCAGTTCTTCCAGGTGAAGATGCTGGATCCCGCCAAGCCGGAAGAGATCGACGACAAGATCTCGACGCTGATTCTCGCGCATCCGAAGGATCTCAGCCCGCAGGCGCAGTACGCCATCGACCAGTATGTGCTGAAGGGCGGCCGGCTGATCGTCTTCGCCGATCCCTATTCGGAAACCATGGCGGCGATGCCCAATCCGATGACCGGCCGGCCGATGCCGGGCGGCGACCAGTCGTCGCTGCTGCCCGAGCTGTTCAGGGCCTGGGGTATCGAGGTCGAGGCCGGCAAGTTCGTCGCCGATCTGGCGCTGGCCCAGCGTGTGCAGACCGGCCGCAGCGGCCCGGCCGCCGTGGTGGATTATGTGCCCTGGCTGGCGATTCCCGGCGAGCGGCTCAATCGCGACGACGTGGTGACGTCCGAACTCACCCAGATCAACGCGGCCTCGATGGGCTCGATCCGCAAGCTGGAGGGCGCCACCACCACGCTGACGCCGCTGATCACTTCGTCGAACCAGGCGATGCTGATGGACGTGACGGATCTGGACGGCGATCCGAATCCGCAGGCGCTGGCCGAGAAGTTCAAGCCGACCGGCGAAACCTATGTGCTGGCGGCCCGCATCAGCGGCACGGTCAAGTCGGCCTTCCCGAATGGCGCGCCGCCGGCGGAGAAGAAAGAGGGCGAAGCTGCCAAGCCCGCCGAGAAATCGTCCGCGCCGCATGTGACCGACAGTGCCAAGCCGATCAACGTGTTGCTGGTGGCCGATGCCGATCTGCTGGACGACCGCTTCTGGGTGCGCAGCCAGCAGATGATGGGCCAGACCATGTATGTGCCGATCGCCGCCAATGCCGACCTGCTGGTCAATGCGATCGACAACATGTCGGGCTCGGGCGACCTGATCGGCCTGCGCAGCCGTGGCCGTTCGCAGCGTCCGTTCGAGGTGATCGACAATATGCGCCGGCAGGCCGAACAGCAGTTCCTGGCGCGGCAGAAGCAGCTGGAGCAGAAGCTGGAAACCACGCAGAAGCAGCTCGCCGATCTGCAGGGCAAGGCGCAGGACCAGTCGAATGCGCTGCTCAGTGCGGAACAGGAAGCGGCGATGACCACCTTCCGCGACGACCTGCTGTCGACGCGGCGCGAGCTGCGTGGCGTTCAGCGCGAACTCAACCGCGACATCGAAAGCCTGCAGGTGCTGGTCAAGTTCATCAATATCGGCCTGATGCCGCTGCTCGCCGCACTGGTGGCGGTCGGTCTGGCGATTGTCTGGCGTCAGCGGCGGATTCGCCGCGCGCTGGAAGGCTGAGGCGTATTCCGGAGTCATCGTCATGAAGATGCGAAACAAGAGCTGGGCAATTCTGGTCGCCGCCGCCGTGGTGCTGGGCGGCGCCGGCTGGTGGGTGGCGGCCTCGCGCGACAGGGCGGCGCAGGCCGATTTCACGCCAAAGCCGATGTTCCCCGGCCTGACCTCGAAAGTGAACGACGTCGCCTCGCTGGAAATCGCCACGGTGAAATCGCTGTTCCGCATCGAGCGCGGCGCCACGGCGGACCAGTGGACCATGCCGAGCCGGCATGACTATCCGGTGCGCGCCGATCTGGTGCGCAAGAATGTTCTGGGCGTCGCCGGACTGGAAACCATCGAGCCGCGCAGCGACAAGCCGGAGAATTACAATCTGCTGCAGGTGTCGGAGCCCGATCAGTACAAGCCGGTGGACGATGCCGCGAAGGCCGATCCCGGTCCGATCCTGATCCGCCTGGTCGACAAGGACGCCAAGTCGATGGGCGCCGTGATCGTCGGCAAGACGCGCAGCTATCCGACCGGCGGCAAGCCGGGCCAGCTGCAGGTCCGCAAGCCTGACGAAGCGCGCGCCTGGCTGGCGCAGGGCACGCTGGAGCTGCCGGCCGATCCGGTGCAGTGGCTGGTCAAGGATCTGATCAAGATCGACAAGAACCGCGTGTCCCATGCCACCGTGACGCATCCGGATGGCGAAGTGCTGAAGGTCACGCGCGGCCCGGACAAGCCTGATAATACGCCGGTCGATTTCGTGCTGCCGGACATGCCCAAGGGCATGAAGGCGACTTCACCTTTCGACGTGAATGCGGTGGCTGGCGGCCTGGCCTATCTCGGCTTCGAGGATGTCGGCAAGGCGAGCGAGCATGATTTCTCGAAAGCGACGGTGACCGAGATCGTCACGCTGGATGGCGTGAAAGCCGTGGTGCGCGCGATTCCGGCGGTCGATCAGGAGAAAAAATTCTGGATCGCGATCTCGGCCAGCTTCGATCCGGCACTGGCCAGGCCCAATGAGGCCAACAAGGATCTGCTGAAGCCGGAAGAGGCGGAAAAGCAGGTGAAGGATGCGATGGCGCGCATGGATGGCTGGGCCTATCTGGTCAACGACTATGCCGCCCGCGACCTGACCCGCCGGCTGAAAGACCTGATCGAGCCGGACAAGAAAGACGACGAAAAGAAAGGCTAGTCGATTTACCGGAGGCGCCGTCATGACCGATCAGACACTGCAATTCCAGGCCGAAGTCACCCGGCTGCTGCATATCGTGACGCATGCATTGTACAGCCAGAAGGAAATCTTCCTTCGCGAGCTGATCTCCAACGCCTCCGATGCCTGCGACAAGCTGCGCTTTGCAGCCCAGACCGAAGCCGATCTCTGGGCCGGTGACAGCGATCTCAAGGTCGTGCTCACGCCTGACAAGGCGGCCGGCACGCTGACCGTCTCCGACAACGGCATCGGCATGAGCCGCGACGAGCTGGTCGGCAACCTGGGCACCATCGCGCGCTCGGGCACCGGCGAATTCGCCGCCAAGATGACTGGTGACGCCGCCAAGGACATGGCGCTGATCGGGCAGTTTGGCGTCGGCTTCTATTCCGCCTTCATGGTGGCCGAGAAGGTCGAAGTCGTCTCCCGCAAGGCCGGCGAGACCCAGGCCTGGCGCTGGACCTCGGACGGCTCCGGCCAGTTCACCATCGGCGAGGCCGAGCGAAGCGCCCGCGGCACCACGATCATCCTGCACCTGCGCAAGGGCGAGGAGGAATTCCTCGAGAACCTGCGTCTCAGCCATATCGTGCGGACCTACTCGGACCATATCGCCCTGCCGGTGGTACTGGAGGAAGGCGACGGCAAGTCCGAAACGCTGAACAGTGCCAGCGCACTCTGGGCGCGGCCGAAATCCGAAGTGACGGAAGATCAATACCAGAGCTTCTATCACCATGTGTCGCATGCCTTCGACGATCCCTGGCTGACGCTGCATGCCAGAGCCGAAGGCAAACTGGATTACAGCCTGCTGCTGTTCGTGCCGTCGTCGCGGCCGCATGACCTGTTCGATCCGGCGCGCAAATCGGCACTGCGGCTCTATGTGCGCCGCGTCTTCATCACGGATCGTTGCGACGAACTGGTGCCGGCCTGGCTGCGGTTCCTGCGCGGCGTGGTCGATTCCGCCGACCTGCCGCTGAATGTCAGCCGCGAGATGCTGCAGCACAACCCGGTTCTGGCGCGGATCAGGCAGGCGATCAGCCGCCGCGTCCTCACCGAGCTGGAAAAGAAGGCCGGCAAGGATGCGGCCGACTACGAGAAATTCTGGGACGCCTTCGGCCCGGTGCTGAAGGAAGGCCTCTACGAGGATGCCGAGCATCGCGAGGCGATCCTGAAGCTGGCGCGCTTCCGCTCGTCGCAGCGCGACGGCTGGGTCTCGCTCGACGACTACATCGCCACCATGAAGGATGGCCAGAGCGCCATCTATGTCATCAATGGCGAGCAGATCGAGCAACTGAAGCACAGCCCGCAGCTGGAAGGTTTCCGCGCCAAGGGCGTGGAAGTCCTGCTGCTGACCGATCCGGTTGACGACTTCTGGCTTTCGGTGGTGCGGGACTATGCCGGCAAGCCGCTGAAATCGGCCAGCCGCGCCGGTGCCGATCTCGATGGCATCGCCGGTGCAGCGGACGAGAAAAAACCCGAGGACCGGCCGGATGACGCAGCGCTGGGCACGCTGATCGCGGCGCTGAAGCAGATCCTCGGCGGCGCCGTCAAAGATGTGCGGGAATCGAAGCGCCTGACCGACAGCGCGGTCTGCCTCAGCGCCGCAGAAGGCGATATGGACATGCATCTCGAGCGCCTGCTGCGCCAGCACAAGCAGCTCGACAAGGCCAGCACGCGAATCCTGGAAATCAATCCCGGCCATCCGCTGATCAAAGCGCTGGCGGGTCGCGCGCAAAAAGCCGGCGCCGTCGATGCGCTGGAGGATGCCGCGCATCTGCTGCTCGATCAGGCGCGTCTGGTGGAGGGCGAACCGCCGGCCGATCCGCTGCAATTCGCGCAGCGGCTGGCCAAGCTGATGGAAAAGGCGATCTAGCCTTTACATTCCCACGCGGCTCAACGGTACCTCGGTGACGCCGTAGCCGGCTTCGGCCGGAATGCACAGATGCGGCTCTGTAAACGACGTCTTGTCGAGCACCGGCATGACATCGACAACTGGATCGCGTTTCGTGGCGGCGAGCGCCTCGGCCACACTGTTCGACCGCGCCAGCTTTACCAGCTGCATGCGGGTGGCGAAGACGATGGTGCGGGTCTTGGCTTCCCAATCGTCCAGCGCGGCCTGTGCGCCGACCCATTCCGAGTCCACCGATTCCGAACCGTCATGCACGCCGATCTGGTCGGCTGGCGCCGGGGCCAGGAAGAACCAGGTGTCGAAGCGTTTCGGCATCACGTCCGGCGTGATCCAGTGCGCAAACGGCACCAGCGTGTCGAGGGCGTAATCCAGCCCTTCGGTCTCGGCCATGTCACGCAGGGTTTTCTCGCCGCGATTGAGCGGCTCGCGCCAGTGGCCCAGGGTTTCGACGCGCGCGGCCGGCAGCAATGCGCCGTCGCCCTTGGCGCGCGCCAGCAGCAGGCCGGATTCCTCGAACGCCTCGCGGATCGCGCCGAAAGCGAAGGCGGTCAGCGCCGGATCGAAATTGCCGGGACGGGCATGACGGCCCATCAGCACCGGATCGCTGTCGCCATCGGCCAGCTTGCCGCCGGGAAATACCAGGGCGCCGGAGGCGAAGTCGATGGCATGGTTGCGCTTCACCATGAAGACTTCCAGCCCGGCCGTGCCGTCGCGCACCATCAGCAGGGTGCTGGACGGGCGCAGGATGTTCTTTGCTTCACTCATCGTATTTCCCCGGTTTATTTTTTATCAGACGTTGCGGGTGAGATAGACCTTGTTGCCGCCATGCGGATGCCGCGCGAAGCCGCGCCGGGCCAGCCAGGCGATGCCGGCAGTATCGTGTTCCGGCCGCTGGATTTCGATGGCGACCAGCCCGAGGCCGCGCGCATGCATGGCGGCGCAGTCCAGCAGCCAGGCACCCAGGCCCTGGCGGCGGGCCTCCTCGGCCACCGCGAGCCGGTTGATCAGCAGGCTGGTCTGCAGCGGCAGCAGTACGACGAAGGCGTCGATCGCGGTGCGCCATTCTGCCACGAACAGGTTTTCTTCGCGCTGCAATGCGTTCAGGTCGAGAGTCGCGGCATCGGGCAGGGTGGTGCGGGCGATCTCATGCAGGCGATGCAGATCGTTGCGGTCGGCCGGACGCAGGCGGTGTTCGATTCTGTTTGCGGGCCTGTTGCCTACCGGCATGCGGCAACCTGAAAAGCGAAATCGGATGTCATGGTAAAACCATCGGTCGCGCTGGCCGGCCTGTCAACCGCAGAGGGTGTAACCTTTGCAGGTCTGACTTATTTGCTGCCTTTGATATCGCCACCTTTGATGTCGATGGCGCCCAGCACCGGCCCGACGCCTTCGCTGGTGACGATCTGCAGCATCACCATGGCGCCCTGGCGGGTCCAGTCGGTGCCGGTCAGGTCAGGCACATCGTAACTGGCGCTCTGGCCTTTCCAGCGGCCAAGATCGCCCCAGCTGCGCGCGACATTCAGATAGTTCAGGGTGCGGCCGGAATTCTCGCCGCGCTCGATCGAAACCTCGTGCTGCGCGTCATAGCGGCATAGCACCAGCTTCGCCTCGCCCTCGAAGCCCGGCATGGCCGGCACCTTGATCTGCCAGTTGCCGGTGGTCCTGGCTTTCTCGGCCTGGAGGATGACCGACGGCATGCGGCGGCCTTTTTCCAGCGCCCGCTCGACGGCTTCGCGATCGGAGCCGACCACCATGTATTTGCCGTTCACGACGACTTGCGGCGTATAGACTTCGCGCTTGCCGGAATTGCGCGCGTAATCCTGCTGGCGGATGCCATGGCCCTTTTTGCCCAGCGTGTCCTTCCAGCCGAGATAGTCCCAGTAGTCGACATGCAGCGAGATTGGAATGATGCCCGGCTGCCTGAGCCAGTCCTGCATCAGCGCATCGGCGGGCGGGCAGGAGTTGCAGCCCTGGCTGGTGAACAGCTCCAGCACCACCGGAGAAGTGGCGGTCTGCGCCTGCGCTGCAGTGCCGGCCACAGCCAGCGAGACGGCAAGCGCGGCCCGACGGAGCAGAGACTGAAGATATGGGGCTGGGCCGGTCAGCAATCTTGGCATGCGGGTCAAGCTAGGCATGCCGCCAGCCTACGACTACTCACGTTGCGGTGAAAGCGGCAAGGCGCTGATCCAGCAGATCATTCGGCAATGGCATCAGACGGGCCGCATGGGTCCAGATCAGCGCCGCTTCGATCCGGTGGCGGGGGAAAACCTGCGCCAGCAGGCCGCGATAAAGCGCCATTTGATCGAGATAAGCGGGATCGACATCGGCAACCACCGAAGGTGGCGGCCGGTTGGTCTTGTAATCCACGACGAGCACGGTGTCGTGAGTGACCAGCAGGCGGTCCACCTGACCCACCACCATCCGGTTGGCGATGCGGCCGGCCAGCGGTGCTTCGGTGCGGGCCTCGGGCCGGAAGATCGCGGCAAATCGCGGATCACCCAGCAGGGTCATCACTTCCGTCAGCAGGGTCGCCTGGCTGGCGGCATCGAGTGCATGGCCCGGATGAGCCAGGAAGCGCGCCGCTGCCGGCGCACGCTCGGCCTCGGGCAGGTCGGGCAATGTCTGCAGCAGGCGGTGAATCAGCCGGCCGCGCTTCAGGCCCTCCTGATTTTTGGCCGTCGTCGGACTGAGCGGCGCAGGATCCTGCCGGCTGGGCTGCGACGGGCTCAGGGGGCGCGGCGGCACCGGTTCGGGCGGCGCGGGGCGTCGCAGCCAGTCAGGGGCGGCAACGGTCCGCGCCGCGTCCGCAGCCGGTCTGGCGGCGGCGCGGCTGTCCGGATTGGTCTCGTAGCGTCGTGCCTCGTCGCCCCAGGGCAGCGGGATCTGCGTCGTCGCCGGCAGATGGTCGAAGCCGGCCGCAATCATGTCGTACCAGCAGCCCTGCTGCGGACCCTTCTCGGCATCGCGGCTGCCGAGATAGCCGCTGACATAGAGCCGGTCGCGCGCGCGGGTCAGCGCCACATAGAGCAGGCGGCGGTACTCCTCCATCTGCTCGGCCTGCCGCCTGCCGCGCAGCGCGGCCGTGACATCCGTGTCGTTGTCCTTGCGCATCGGCCAGTACAGCTGCGGCACGGCGCGTGCAGCAGCAGGGCCGGGAGCATGCACGGGCGGCGCGGGCGCCTCGCCCCACAGCAGACCGCCATTGCTCTGGTCCTTCGGCAGGTCGCAGGTGTCGGGCAGGATCACGATGGGTGACTCCAGACCCTTGGCGCCGTGCACGGTCAGCACGCGCACTTCATTGCGGCCCTGGTCGAGATCGCGTTTCACCTCGCCGGCATGGCGCGGGAACCAGCTCAGAAAACCCTGCAGGCTCGGCGTCGCTTCGCGCTCATAGGCGAGGGCGGCGGCGA
>JAEYSS010000045.1 GCA_023434425.1 Pseudomonadota bacterium
GGCCGTGCATGTCGAAGGTATCCGCCATGTCTCGGCGGTCGATATCGCCTTCGCCAAGGAATTTGGCTACCGCATCAAGCTGCTGGCAATCGCACGGCGCACCCCGCGCGGCATCGAGCAGCGTGTGCATCCCTGCATGGTGCCGGCCGATACGCCGATCGCGCATGTCGATGGCGTGTTCAACGCGGTTGCCGCCGAGGGCGATTATGTCGGCCGCATGATGTTCGAGGGTCGCGGCGCCGGCAGCAATCCGACCGCGTCCGCCGTGGTGGCCGATCTCGCCGATCTCGCCGCCGGTCGCCGCCTGCATGCCTTCGGCGTGCCGGCCGCGAAGCTGCAGCCGCTCAGGGCTGCAGCCATGGCCGAGCATGTCGGGCGCTACTATATCCGCCTGATCGTGCGCGACCAGCCCGGCGTGCTGGCCGATGTGTCGGCGGTGTTGCGCGACGAAAAGATTTCCATCGAGAGTCTGGTGCAGCGTGGCCGGTCGGAAGCCGAACACCAGCCCGTCGCCGTCATGCTGATCAGCCACGAGGCGCGCGAGGCCGACATGGCCCGCGCCATGAAGAAGATCGCCAAACTGCGTTCGGTGCTGCAGGCACCGGCGCTGATCCGCATCGAACCGCTCTGAGGACAGGCCATGGCCGCAGGCAAGACGACGACGGCAAGGAAGAAGACGGAGAAGCCCGCCGAAGAGGCCGGCAGCCTCTCCGTCGAACGCAACCTCACGCTGGAGGTGGTGCGCGTCACTGAAGCCGGCGCCATTGCGGCAGCCAAGCTGGCCGGTCTGGGCGACGAGATGGCGGCCGACCAGGCCGCTGTCGATGCCATGCGCACGGCGCTGAACGATCTGACGATCGACGGCACCATCGTGATCGGCGAGGGCGAGCGCGACGAGGCGCCGATGCTCTATATCGGCGAGAAGGTCGGCACCGGGAAGGGCCCGCGCATCGACATCGCGCTGGACCCGCTCGAAGGCACGTCCATCACGGCCAAGGGTGGCAGCAACGCGTTGACCGTGATTGCCTTTGCCAATGCCGGCTGTTTCCTGAATGCACCGGATGTCTATATGGACAAAATCGCTGTCGGTGGCGGGCTGCGCGAGGGCGTGGTCGATCTCGACATGACGCCGGCCGAAAACCTGAAGCGTCTGGCCGAGGCCAAGGGCATCGCGGTGTCTGAACTGACGGTCTGTATCCTTGACCGCCCGCGGCATGCGGACCTGATCAACCAGGTGCGCGCCACTGGCGCCCGCATCGCGCTGATCTCCGATGGCGACGTGGCCGGCATCATCGCCACCACCGATCCGGCCACCGGTATCGATATCTACATGGGCTCGGGCGGCGCGCCGGAAGGCGTGCTGGCCGCGGCGGCCTTGCGCTGCATCGGCGGCCAGATGCAGGCGCGACTGATCTTTCGCAATGAAGACGAGCGCAGCCGGGCCCGCCGGCTCGGCATCGACAGGCTGGACCGCAAATACAGCCTGGCCGATCTGGCCTCGGGCGACGTGATCTTTGCCGCGACCGGCGTGACGGATGGCTCGCTGCTGCAGGGCGTGAAGCGCATCCCCGGCGGCTTCCGGGTCAATTCCATCGTCATGCGGTCGCAGACCGGCACGATCCGCCGCATCGAGGCCGAGATCCGGCCCCCGCATCAGAGTTGATCATGCAGGTTGAGTCCGCGCCGGCTTTTCTGGGCGTGACCCGCTCGGTCGGCGGGCGGCGCTGGCGTCTGCGCAACACCGATGACCGGCTGGCGCTTGCCCTGGCGCAGCAGGCCGGCCTGCCGGAAATCCTCGGCCGCGTGCTGGCCGGCCGCGGCGTCGGACTGGACGGCCTGAACGATCATCTCAATCCAAGCTTACGCCGTCTGCTGCCCGATCCCTCGCGGTTCCATGACATGGATGCGGCGGCGGAACGCCTCGCGCATGCCATCGCCAGGGACGAGCGCGTTGCCGTCTTCGGCGACTATGACGTGGATGGCGCGACGTCCACGGCTTTGCTCAGCCGCTTCTTCCACAGTATCGGCCGCGAGTTGCGCGTCTATATTCCGGATCGCCTGAAGGAAGGCTACGGCCCCAATGCGCCGGCCCTGCGCCAGCTGGCGCAGGAGGGTATGAAGGTGGTGATCACCGTCGATTGCGGCACGCTGGCCTTCGCCCCGCTGCAAGATGCGGCCTCGGTCGGTCTCGACGTGATCGTTGCCGACCATCATCTGGCCGAACCGGAACTGCCGAAAGCCGTCGCCGTGGTCAATCCGAACCGGCTCGACGAGGCGCCCGGCTTCGGGCAGCTTGCCGCCGTCGGCGTCACCTTCCTGCTGGTCGTTGCCGTCAACCGCCGCCTGCGCGCCATGGGCTACTACACCGCCGACCGGCCGGAACCCGATCTGCTCGGCTGGCTCGATCTGGTCGCGCTGGGCACGGTCTGCGATGTCGTGCCGCTCACCGGCCTTAACCGGGCGCTGGTGAATCAGGGCCTGAAGATCCTGCGGTCGCGCAGCAATCCGGGACTGGCCGCGCTGGCCGATGTGGCCGGCGTGGCCGAGCCGCCCGGCGCCTATCATCTTGGCTTCCTGCTCGGGCCGCGCGTCAATGCCGGCGGCCGTGTCGGCCAGGCCGATCTCGGCACGCGGCTGCTCTCGACCAATGACGCGCGGCTGGCGCAGCAGATCGCGGCCGAACTCGACCGCTACAACCGCGAGCGTCAGGAAATCGAAACCGGCGTGCTGCTGGAAGCGATGCAGGAACTCGAGCATGTACCGGACTCTGCCGCGCTGGCTCTGGTGGCACGCAAGGGCTGGCATCCCGGTGTGATCGGCATTGTCGCAGCCAGAGTCCGCGAAGCCTCCGGCCGGCCGAGTTTTGTCATCGCACTGGACGACAATGGTATCGGCAAGGGCTCGGGCCGTTCGATCCCCGGCGTCGATCTCGGTGCGGCTGTCGTCGCCGCCAACCAGGCCGGCCTGCTGGTCAACGGCGGCGGCCATGCCATGGCGGCCGGCCTCACGGTCGAGACAGCCAAGCTCAACGAGCTGAAAGCCTTCCTGAATGCGCGGCTGGATGCGGCCGTGCAGGCGGCCGGCGCCTCGTCCTCGATGGGCTTCGATGGCGCGCTCGGGATTGGCGGCGCCAATGCCGATCTCTGCGACAAGCTGGAACAACTCGGGCCTTATGGGTCTGGCAATCCCGAGCCCCGTTTCGCGCTGCCCGGTGCGCGCGTGATCACCGCCGATGTGGTGGGCGAAAAGCATGTGCGCTGCATGATCACCTCAGGTGACGGCAGCGGGCCGCGGTTGGCCGCGATTGCCTTCCGTTCGGTCGAGGCCGACCTCGGCCCGGCGCTGATGCAGGCACGCCAGACCGGATCGCCGCTGCATATCGGCGGCCATCTGCGCACCAATCACTGGCGCGGCGAAAAGCGCGTGCAGTTCGTGCTGGAAGACGCCGCGCAGCCTGTCTGATTTACGGCGGCGGTTCGGCTGCCGTTTTTGTCGCCGCGAGTTTGCCGCGGATGCGTTCGCGATGCAGCACATACAGGCCGCTGCCGACGATCAGCAGGATGCCGACCGAGGCCAGTGCATTCGGCACATCGCCCCAGATCAGATAGCCGAACAGAAGCGCCCAGGGCAGGCCGGTATAGCGCATCGGCACGATCACCGGCACCTCACCATGGCGGAAGGCATCGACGGCAAACTGGTAGCCGCCGGCCACGCAGATGCCGGCCAGGGTCAGGAAGGTGAAGTCGCGCCAGCTCATGGCCAGCCAGCCTTCGGCCAGTGCCAGCGCCGTCGCCACCACGGTCATCATGCCGACATTGGTCAGAATGATGATCGCCGAGGAAATGCCGGGATCGATGCGCCGGGTGATCAGATCGCGGGTCACCACGCAGGCCGCGGCGCCCACCGCCAGCAGGGAATAGATGTTGAAGTTGCCGGCGTTGGGCTGCACCACCAGCAGCACGCCGAGAAAGCCGGCAAGCACCGCGCTCCAGCGCCGCCAGCCCACCGCCTCCCGCATCACCAAGGCCACCATCGCCGTCATCATCAGCGGCGAGGACATATGGATCGACATCATATTGGCCAGCGGAATGTGAAACAGCGCAATCATGTAAAGATAAGTGCCAACCAGATCGACGCTGCTGCGCAGCACCACAGAGCGGTCGAACATTCGCCGGATCTGGCCGGTGGCCCCGACACTGTGGACCACGCCGAAGATCACGAGGGTGGCAACGATGCCGCGATAGGCGAGGATCTGGTGTGTCGGCAGATTGCCGTAGACCAGCTTGCACAGCGCCTCGTTGACGACGAAGAGGAAGACGGCCAGCGAGAATGAGATGATGCCCCGGCGGTTGCCGGTGCCCAGCAGGCGTTCAATCAGATGCACGGAAACTCAGCGTTTGACGTTAGGATCCTGGTGGATCGGATCGACCCAGGGAACATTCTCGGGCTTTTCGACCGGCTCGATGTCGAGATTGACCACCACCGGCTCCTGGCCCGAACGGACCAGCACACATTCCAGCGTTTCGTCGTTGCTGGCATTGATTTCCTGGTGCGGCACATAGGGCGGCACGAAAATGAAATCGCCCGGGCCGGCCTCGGCCACGAATTCCAGATTATTGCCCCAGCGCATGCGCGCTTTGCCCTTCACGACGTAGATCACGCTTTCCAGATCGCCGTGATGATGCGCGCCGGTCTTGGCATTGGCATGGATATGCACGGTACCGGCCCAGATTTTCTGCGCGCCGGTGCGGGCGAGATTGATCGCGGTGGCACGGTTCATGCCGGCAGTCTTGCCTGCCGAGGTGGGGTCGAGTTTGTCGCCCGGAATCACCTGCACGCCGTCATGCTTCCAGTCGGTGTGGTGATGATCGTGACCCATGGCGGACTCCTCCAGAACGTATACGGAGAATGGTAGAGGCCGGCCAAAGCTGCGGCAAGAGGTTGGAACTATTCCTTGTGGCGCGGATCAAGGGCGTCGCGCAGGCCGTCGCCCAACAGGTTGAAGCAGAGCACGACCAGGAAGATCGACAGGCCCGGCCAGACTGCCATCCAGGGCGCATCGGTCATGTAGTCCTTGGCGGTGTTCAGCATGCTGCCCCAGCTCGGGTCGGGCGGTTGCTGGCCGAGGCCGAGAAACGAAAGACTGGCTTCGGCGATGATGGCGGTGGCAATGGTCAGCGTGGACTGCACCATCAGGGCCGGCCAGATGTTGGGCAGGATATGGCGAAACGCGATGCGCAGCGGCGAATTGCCGATGGCATGCGCGGCTTCGACATAATCTTCCACCTTCACGGCCTGCACCTGGGCGCGGGTCAGCCGCACGAAGATGGGCGCGGCCGCGATGCCGATGGCGATCATCGCATTGGTCAGGCTGGGCCCGAGGAAGGCCGCCATGGCAATCGCCAGGATCAGGAAGGGCACCGCCAGCATGGCATCGGTGAAGCGCATGATTACGCCATCGACCAGCCCGCCGACATAGCCTGACAGCAGCCCGACCGGGATTCCGATCAGCAGCGCCAGAACCACCGAGACGACACCGGCAAACAGCGAGGCGCGGGCGCCATGGATCACGCGGCTCAATACGTCGCGCCCCAGTTCGTCGCCGCCGAAGGGATGTTCCAGCGTCGGTTCGCCGCGCAGGGCGCTCCAGTCGGCGGCAATCGGATCGTAAGGTGCGATGAATTCGGCCAGCAGGGCGAAACTGATGAACAGCAGGACGACGGCGAGGCCAAAAACAGCGCCTTTGCGACGGAACAGGCGACGCAGTGCGCGCCGCGCCGGGCTCTGCTCGGTGGCGGGCCTGGCGGCAGGTGCGGAGATCACAGCCCCTGACTCAATAACGGGGCTCATGTCCGCAGCCTCGGGTTCACGAGGAAGTAGGCGATGTCGGCCAGCAGGTTCAGCAGGATATAGGCCGTGGCCGTACACAGCACCACGCCCTCAACCACGGCATAATCGCGGTTGAACACGGCATCGACTATCAGCTTGCCGAAGCCGGGAATCGAAAAGATCTGCTCGGTCAGCACCGCGCCCGACAGCAGTTGGCCGAATTCCAGCGCGCCCAGCGTGATCACCGGAACGGCCGCATTGCGGAAGGCATGCTTGCCGATCACCACGCGCTCATGCAGGCCCTTGGCGCGGGCGGTGCGGATATAGTCGCTGGCCAGCACCTGCAGCATGGCGCTGCGGGTGTGGCGCATGAAGACGGCGGCGATGCCGGTGCCCAGCACGAAGGCCGGCATGATCATCGCCTGCAGGTTGGCCCAGAGGTCTTCGGTCGGCGACACGTAACCCGAGGCCGGCAGCCAGCCGAGATGCACCGAGAACAGCAGGATCATCATGATGCCGAGCCAGAAATTCGGCGTCGACAGACCCCACAGTCCGATCACATTGGCGACGTAGTCGGGCCAGCGGCCGTTATGCAGTGCTGAAATCACGCCCGCTGGCAGACCGATGGCCAGCGCCACCAGCATGGAGAGGACTGCCAGTTCGATGGTGACCGGCAGTTTTTCCAGCAGCAGCTGCGAGACCGGCAGCTGGATGCGGATCGATTCACCGAAATCGCCCTGCAGAATCCCACCGATCCACAGGCCGTACTGCATCCAGATCGGCTTGTCGAGATTGTACTTCGCGCGGATGTCGGCGATGGCCTGCGGATCGCGCTCTTCGCCGGCCATGGCGATGGCCGGATCGCCGGGAAGCAACTGCTGCAACCCGAAGATGATGATCGACACGAACAGCAGTGTCGGCAGCAGGATGGCAAGGCGCCGGATCAGGAAGCGGGTCATGGGGTTCTTGAACGCTCAAAATAACTTTCGTCATGTCCGCGCAGGCGGGCATCCAGTCGCCGGACAGACTGGGTTCCCGCTTTCGCGGGAACGACGACGGTTATGTTTCTATTCAACGAGATATACTCCGGCTGACAAGGGGAT
>JAEYSS010000061.1 GCA_023434425.1 Pseudomonadota bacterium
GGGTCGCCTTGAACGAGGTCTGGTTGACCTTGTTTTCCAGCATCCAGTTGCGGGTGAAGCGGCCGGACTGGATGTCTTCCAGCACGCGCTTCATCTCGGCCTTGGTCTCGGCGGTCACGATGCGCGGGCCGGTCACGTATTCGCCGTATTCCGCGGTGTTCGAAATCGAGTAATTCATGTTGGCGATGCCGCCTTCGTAGATCAGGTCGACGATCAGCTTCACTTCATGCAGGCACTCGAAATAGGCCATTTCCGGGGCGTAGCCGGCTTCGACCAGCGTCTCGTAGCCGGCCTTGATCAGCTCGACCAGGCCGCCGCAGAGCACGACCTGTTCGCCGAACAGATCGGTTTCGCATTCTTCCTGGAAGGTGGTCTCGATGATGCCGGCCTTGCCGCCGCCATTGGCCGAGGCATAGCTCAGCGCGATTTCCAGCGCGTTGCCGGAGGCATTCTGATGCACGGCAACCAGCGACGGCACGCCACCGCCCTTCAGGTATTCCGAACGCACGGTGTGGCCCGGCCCCTTCGGTGCGATCATGAAGACGTCGAGATCCTTGCGCGGCTCGATCAGGTTGAAGTGGATGTTCAGGCCATGCGCAAACGCCAGCGCAGCGCCTTCCTTCATGTTGTCGCGCAGGTCGTTGTTCCACAGGTCCGACTGGCCCTCGTCGGGGGTCAGCACCATCACCACATCGGCCCATTTGGCGGCCTCGGCCGGGGTCATCACCTTGAAACCGGCCTCTTCGGCCTTCTTGGTGCCGGCCGAGCCCTTGCGCAGCGCCACGGCGATATTCTTCACGCCGCTGTCCTTCAGGTTCATCGCATGGGCATGGCCCTGGCTGCCGTAGCCGACGATGACAACCTTCTTGCCCTTGATCAGGTTCAGGTCCGCATCGCGGTCATAGTAAACACGCATTTCAGTCTCTCCTCGGGATTAAGTGTCGTTATGTCTGGAATGGGTTAGAGCGGCTTGGGGCCGCGGCTGATCGCGACCACGCCGGTGCGCGACACATCGACCAGGCCGAGCGGCTTCATCAGCTCGACGAAGGCGGTGATCTTTTCCGGGTTGCCGGTGATCTCGAAAACAAAGGATTCGGTGGTGCTGTCGACCGCGCGCGCCCGGAAGATATCGGCGATGCGCAAGGATTCGACGCGCTTCTCGCCGGTGCCGGCCACCTTGATCAGCGCCAGCTCGCGCGCAATGTGCGGGCCTTCCACCGTCAGATCGTGCACATTATGCACCGGCACCAGCCGGCCAAGCTGCGCCTTGATCTGCTCGATCACATTGGCCGGGCCGGAGGTGACCACCGTGATACGCGACAGATGCGCAGCGTCGCTGACTTCGGCCACCGTAAGGCTTTCGATATTATAGCCTCGCCCGGAGAACAGCCCGACCACGCGGGCGAGGATACCGGGCTCGTTATCGACGAGCACGGAGAGGATATGGGACTGGATCGACTGCTGCGGCGCGGACATGATCTGGTTCTTCTGCTCTCGTGACGCCGGACCTCAGACGAGGGCCATGCCCTCTTCGGTGACGCTGGCGTTGGTCGGATCCTTGGGCTTGTCGTCGGCCAGGATCATCTCGTTATGGGCCGCACCCGACGGCACCATCGGGAAGCAGTTCTCCGCCTTGTCGACGGCAACATCCACCACCACCGGGCCGTCATGGGCGATCATCTCCTTGATCACGCCATCGAGGTCTGCCGGATCGGTGCAGCGCAGGCCCTTGCAGTGGAAGGCTTCCGCCAACTTGACGAAATCGGGCAGCGATTCCGAATAGCTCTGCGAGTAGCGGCCGCCATGCAGCAGCTGCTGCCACTGCCGCACCATGCCCATATATTCGTTATTCAGAATGAACACCTTCACCGGCAGGCGGAACTGCGCCGCGGTGCCGAGTTCCTGGATGTTCATCAGGATCGAGGCTTCGCCAGCGATATCCACCACCAGCTTGCCCGGATGGCCGAGCTGCACGCCGATGGCGGCCGGCAGGCCATAGCCCATGGTGCCCAGCCCGCCCGAGGTCATCCAGCGGTTCGGCTTGTTGAACTTGTAGAACTGGGCCGCCCACATCTGGTGCTGGCCGACTTCAGTGGTGATGAAGGTGTCCTGATCCTTGGTCAGCTCATACAGCCGCTCGATGGCGAGCTGCGGCTTGATGATCTTGGAATCCTTCTTGTACTTGAGGCTGTCGCGCGCGCGCCACTGGTCGATCTGCTGCCACCACTTGTCGAGCGCCTTCTGGTTCGGCTTGTAGCCACCCTGTTTCCAGGCGGCGATCATCTGCTCCAGAACCTTGCAGGCATCGCCGACGATGTTGAGGTCGCAGCGCACCGTCTTGTTGTGCGAGGACGGATCGATATCGACATGGATCTTCTTCGAGCCCGGCGAGAAAGCCGCCAGGCGGCCGGTGATACGGTCGTCGAAACGCGCGCCGATGTTGATCATCACGTCGCAATCATGCATGGCATGATTGGCTTCCCAGGTGCCGTGCATACCCAGCATGCCGAGGAACTGCCTGTCGGTGGCGGGATAGGCACCCAGGCCCATCAGCGTGTTGGTGATCGGAAAACCGGTCAGCTTCACGAACTCGCCCAGCAGTTCGGA
>JAEYSS010000065.1 GCA_023434425.1 Pseudomonadota bacterium
ACAACGCCAGCGGCAGTTCGAAATACTTCGGCAGGATCAGCACGCCGACCGTCCAGGCCAGCGAGGCGATGGCAAAGATCAGACCGAGCGCATCGGCGAACCAGGGCAGCCAGCCGGTGACGAAATGATAGCGCTGCATGGCATCGAGCTTGCGGTCGTCGCCCGGCAGCATGTCGCGCCAGTGCCGCTTGATGATCTGCACCGCGCCATAGGCCCAGCGGAAACGCTGGCTCTTGTAGCCCGAGAAACTGTCGGGCGTCAGGCCATAGCCGTAGCGCTTGTCAGTATAGACCGAATGCCAGCCACCGGCGAGCAGGCGCAGGCCCATCTCGGCATCCTCGCAGATGCACCACTCGGCCCAGGGGCCGACATGCTCGATGGCGGCCTTGCGCACCAGCGTCATCGTGCCGTGCTGGATGATGGCGTCGCGCTCGTTCCGCTGCACCATGCCGATCTGGAAGAAGCCGGCATATTCCCAGTTGATGAATTCCTTGAAGGTATCGTTCTTCCAGTCGTAGTGATCCTGCGGCGCCTGCACGAAGCCGATATCGGCCCGGTCGAAATATGGCACCAGAGATTTCAGCCAGTCGGGCTCGACCAGATAATCGGCGTCGATCACGCCGACAATTTCGACATCGCTGGCCATGTTGCGCAAGGCGAAATTCAGCGCGCCGGCCTTGAACCCTTTCAGCGGCGAGACGTGGAAGAAGCGGAATTTCTCCGGATCGAGATGGGTGCGGCAGTATTCCTCGACCGGCCGCCAGACCTTCTCGTCCCTGGTGTTGTTGTCGATCAGCATCACCTCGAAATTCGGATAGTCGAGGCGATTGAGCGCATCCAGCGTGCGCTTCAGCATTTCCGGCGGTTCGTTATAGGCCGGGATATGGATCGACACTTTCGGCCACGCGCGCTCCACATCGGTACGGAACGGCAGGAAATGGCGCTGCCGCCGGCTGGCCCAGATCACTTCGGAAAGTTCCAGCCCCTCGGCCAGCACCACCATGAACAGCAGCAGCAGCAATGGCAGCAGCATCGCCCACATCAGCGCGATGCCCGGACTCATATACGTTCGCAATCCGGAATCGACCACCATCACCAGCGCGCTGGTGATGATCTGGATCAGCGCGATGAAGAAGGTTCGTCCCGAAAAGCGCAGATCTGCCCAGCGCGCCAGGAACCAGGCCATCAGCGGCAGCGCCAGCAGGATCGAGGCGGCGGCAAGCTGCGGCCAGTGCGGCCGGTCGCTGACCGGGCCGGTCATCGGGAATTTCGGCGTGCGGTCGGCATTGTAGACGCCCCAATAGGCGCCGACCGAACCTTCGATATTACGCTTCCACGGCTGATCGAAGGCTTCCTGGATGTAATAGTCGAGGCCGCGCTGGTTGGCGATGTTGAGGAAGGCGCGCAGGAAGGCCGCCTGGCTGCTCGGGCTCGGCACGGCGTCGCGACGCGTGCGGCCTTCCGACGGCCAGCCGATTTCGGTGATCACCACCTTCTTGGTCGGGAAGGCATCCTTCACCTGCTGATAGCGGCTGAGCGAGTATTCGACCGCCTTGTCCGGCGCCTGGCCTTCCCAGTAGGGCAACAGATGGATGGCGATGAAGTCGACCTCGCGGCCGAGCTGCGGATAGCGCAGCCAGACATCCCAGGTTTCCGGCGTCGAGACTTCGACATGCTTGCCGCGATTGGCAAGGCCGGTGCGCACGCGACGGATATACTCGACCAGATCCTGGATCGGCATATCGGCGCGCAGCAGCGTCTCGTTGCCGACCAGCACGCGACGGATGTTGTCATGCGTCGCGGCGATCTCGATCAGATTCTGGATTTCCTGCTCGTTGCGCTCCAGGCGGCCGTCGAGCCAGCTGCCCTGCATCACTTCGAGACCATAACGGCCGGCGATCTTGGCGATCTCGCCCTGGCCGTCGATGGTCGAGTAGGTGCGGATCTGCCGGACCTGGCCGGCGAGGATCTGCATGTCCTGCTCGATCTCGGCCTCGCTGGCGAATTTGTTGTTGCGCGGATCCTGGTCGCCGCGGAACGGCGTGTAATCGAAGCCGCTGATCACTTCGCCCCAGGGGCGCGGCTCGATCGGACGGTTCATATAGGCCCAGGCGGCCAGATTGAGGACGCCGACAATGAGCAGGACGAACAGTCCCGAATAGCGCATGGCAAGAGACTTGGACACTTTGGCCCCGGGGCAGAGATTGCGACGCAGCGCCGGTTACCCCGTACCGGCCGTAACCGCCCGTACCGGTTCCCGGCTGGCAGTCTGAATAGGCAGGCAATATGGCGGCTTTACGGCAGACGCCGGACTATACGGTCGCGCCAAAAAAGAGTCGAGGGGACGGCAGGTTAGGCGCGACGGGCTACGGCTCGCCCAGATGCTCCAGCGGCAAGGCTCCGTCGGTCTTGATCGGACGGATCACGAAGTTCGAGCGGATGTCCTTCACCATCGGCAGCGACAACAAGCGCTGGGTCAGCAATTCCTCGTAAGCCGCAAGATCGGGTACCACCACCTCGGCGAAGAAGTCGGCCTCGCCGGAGACCATATGCGCCGACACCACCTCGGGGATCGCCTCCAGCATGCGCTGGTGGCTGGCGGCATTCTCGGCGGAATGCTTTTCCACCTTGATATCGACATAGACGGTGAGGCCCAGCCCCAGCTTGCGACGGTCCAGCACCGCGCGATAGCTGCGGATATAGCCCTCGTCTTCCAGCCGCCTGACCCGGCGCAGACAGGGCGATGGCGACAGGCCTACCTTTTCGGCCAGGTCGACGTTCGTTAAGCGGGCATCGGCCTGCAGGGCGGCCAGAATGTGCCGGTCGAAGTCGTCAAGGTTCTGTTTTGGCACTTTCTGCCTCAACTGCTGCCACTTACTGTCATTAATTGCTGAAATAATCGCAAAGCAGGCAGAAATAGCAAGGACATGCTGCGGCTTTCCCGGCCATCCTGCGCCCTGCCCCTGTCGCCTGGAAGGCGCTTTGGAGTCCGTCCATGTCCGCCGAAAGTCGCGTCGCGTCCCCCGCCCATCTTGCTGTCGCATCCCCCACCGCCGAGGCCGGCCGCTGGCTCGGCGCGGCCGCCGCACTGGCCACGGCGCTGCTCTGGGCGGCCGGGCTGGTGGCGACCCGGTTCGGCGTCACCGGTGCGCTGTCGCTCTGGGACGTGATCTTCCTCCGGCTGGCCATGCCGGCCCTGCTGCTGCTGCCGATCCTGCTGCGCTTCCTGCAGACGCCGGCCAATACATCGGCGGGTCAGAACCGCCCCTTCTGGTATGCCGTGATGATCGTCGGCGCCGGGCTCCCGTTCATGCTGATCGGCAGCGGCGGCATGGTGTTTGCGCCGGCCGCCCATGCCGGTGCGCTGATGCCGGGCAGCATGCCGCTGTTCGCCGCACTCTTCGCGGTGCTGCTGCTCGGCGAAAGCTTCAATGCCCAGCGCCGGCTCGGCACGCTGCTGATGCTGCTGGGCGCGCTCGCGGTCGGCGGCTGGCAGGTGATCGAAGGCACCAGTGACACCTGGCGCGGCGACCTGATGTTCGTCTGCGCCGGCGCAATGTGGGCCTGCTATACCATCGGCCTGAAGAAGACCGGCATCGGTCCATGGCAGGCTGCCGCGCTGGTCTATGTCGCCTCCCTCCTCGTCTATACACCGATCTATCTGCTCTGGCTCGACAGCAGGTTGCTCGTCGCCCCGGTTTTCGAGATCGCGGTACAGGTCGCGCAATCGGTCGGGTCCGGTCTGCTCAGCATGGCGGCCTACAGTTTCGCCGTTCGGCGGCTGGGCGCCGCACCGGCCGCCGCATTCGGCGCCCTGACCCCGGCTCTCACTGCCCTGTTGGCCATCCCGCTGCTTGGCGAATGGCCGGAAACCGTGACCTGGATCGGGATCGTTGCCGTCAGTCTCGGCGTCGCCCTGGCCAATGGCGCATTGCCGGCAGCCACATTTTCGCGCTATAACCGGACTAACCACTAAAGAGGTTAGGCATGTTCGATCATCTCTCCATCGGCGTGCGCGACATCGCGCGCTCCAGCGCCTTCTACGATGCGGTGCTGAGGCCGCTTGGTCATACCAGGCTGTATGAGGGCGAATACGGCATCGGCTACGGCACGAAGCATCCGCAATTCTGGATCGACCGCACTGACAGCCCCGTGCCGGCCGATCCGAAATCCTGCCTGCATCTCTGCTTCAGGTCCGACAGCCGCGCCGCGGTGGCTGCCTTCCACGCCCTGGCCCTGCAGCATGGCGGCACCGACAACGGCCCGCCGGGCCTGCGCCCGCAATACACCCCGACGTATTATGCAGCTTTCGTGATCGATCCCGACGGTTACCGCATCGAAGCGGTCTGCTATACGCCGGACTGACGAGCTATATTGCGCCGATGCTTGACCATATCGACAAAGTCTTCGCCCCCTCTGCCTCCTCGCGCAGCGATGTCGAGATCTATCAGATGTGGGAGATCTTCAAGGCGGTGAATGCCAGGGTGAAGGCTGGCGGAAAAGTCGTCAGCCTGCTGGCCGGCGAACCGACCCTGCCGCCGCCGCAGGCCGCGATCAAAGCCGCGCAGGATGCGCTCTCCAGCGGCAAACCGCTCGGCTATACCGAGGCGCTGGGCATCCCGGCTCTGCGCGAGGGCATCGCGCAGCTTTACAGGCGCCGCCACGGCCTCGACATCCCGGCGAAGCGCATCGCCGTCACGGTCGGAACCTCTGCCGGGCTCATGCTCGCCTTCCTCGCGGCGTTTTCCGCGGGCGATACGGTCGCGGTGGTCGAGCCGAGCTATCCGGCCTATCGCGGCACGCTGAAGGCTATCGACCTGGTGCCCTGGCGCCTGACCACCGATGCCTCGACCGGCTATCGCGTCACGCCGGAGATGATCGCGGCTTTACCGCCCGAAGTGAAAGGCGTGGTGATCGCCAGCCCGGCCAATCCGACCGGCACCATGCTGTCGGCCGCCGAACTCCGCGCGATCTACGACCTGTGCCAGCGGCGGGGCTTGTGGCTGATCGTCGACGAACTGTATCACGGCGTCACCTACGACCGGCCGGCCGAGACCGTGCTCTCGGTCGGCGACGAGGCCATCGTGATCAACGGATTCTCGAAATACTGGGGCATGACCGGCTGGCGGCTTGGCTGGCTGGTGCTGCCCGAGCGGCTGGTACAGCGGATCGAAGCACTGCATGGCTCACTGCAGATTTCCGCCCCCACCCTGTCGCAGCTCGCTGGCGTCGCGGCGCTCGAAGCCGATGCCGAACTGACGCCGCGTGTCGCGGCCTATCGCCGCAACCGCGATGCGCTGCTCGAAGCGGTGGCACGCTGGGGCATCACACGTTTCGCACCACCCGATGGCGCCTTCTATCTCTATCTCGATGTCGGCGATTTCACCGACGACTCTGTGGCTTTTTGCAAGCGCATGCTGGACGAGACAGGCGTGGTGGCCGCACCCGGCGTCGACTTCAACACCGCCGACGGCCACCGTTACATCCGCTTTTCCTTCTGCATGGATGCCGCGATCATCGACGACGCCATCGCGCGCCTCGACCCGTGGTTCGCGCGGCTGAACAGACAGTAAGCGTCGTCAAAACGGCGATCTGTTGAAATACATGTCATAGGCCGCCAGGCCCTTGCCGCGCATACAGTGCGACACGCCGTTATTGTAGTCGCGGTAGTCGTAGATCGGCTCGGCATAGGAGCGGCAGACCTCGCGCACGCGCTCGACGCAGCGTTTGTTGCGCTTAACACAAGCGACGCGTTCGGTGCGGCAGTCGGTGCGCCAGGTCTCGCCGACCTGGCGGATCAGCGGCCGCGACTGATACTGGCAGGTTTCGTATTCGTCATAGGCGGCATAGCACTGCCCGGCATTGGGCAGCGAGCCGCAATGCCATTGCGCGCAGCCGGACAGCACCGCAGCCAGCGCCAGCAACGCCGCGATGCGAATGGATGATATGCGGGAAAACATGACCGTCCTCGGGCGCAGCTTCCCGTATCAGCCGATCTTGCTGGGGCGGCATGCCCGCCATGGGACATGCCGGTCTTTTATCGGAAGCCTGCCGGGCCGGAATCCTGCTGCTGCCGCGTGGCGAAATTGCGGCGGATCAATCCAGCTGCAGGATCTGCCATTTCAGGTAGGCGCTTTCCGGCAGATGCGGATGCACCGGATGGTCCGGACCGGCACCGCCCGACCAGAGGATGCGTCCCGAGCGACCGGCCTGCGACAGGCCGATGGCAACCTCCTTGGCGAACAATTCACCCGGCAGCAGATGCGCACAGCAGGCGACGAACCACAGCCCGCCCGGCCTGACCAGCGGCGCGGCGAGTTTCGCCAGCTTGCGATAGGCCTTGGCGCCGGGGCCGAGATCCTTGCGGCTTTTGACGAAATTGGGCGGGTCGGTGACGACGATGCCGAAGCGGGCGGACTTGTCCGCCTGCAGCTGCTCCAGCGCCGGGAAGGCCTCCGCCTTCTCGAACTTGGCGATGCGGTTGAGGTCGTTGTCCTTCGCGCCCTGCACGGCCTGACTGATCGCCAGTTCCGACCGGTCGATGCCGCGCACGCTCCTGGCCCCCGCCTTTGCAGCGGTGAGCGCGAAAGCGCCGCTGTTGCAGTAGACGTCCAGCATGTCTTCGCCTTTCGCCTGGGCGGCGATCAGCGCGCGGGCGCCGGCAAGGTCGAAATACCAGCCGGTCTTCTGGCCTTCCAGCAGATCGAGCGCGATGCGCGCACCGCCTTCTTCCACCACGGCCGGACCGTCGTCGAGGCTGCCGGCGGCGAGGCGAATCTCGGGCTGCAGGCCTTCCAGCGCGCGCACCGGGCTGTCGTTGCGCAGGACCACCGCGCGCGGCTGCAGCACCTCGTCCAGCGCGACCAGCAGGTCGGGCAGCA
>JAEYSS010000014.1 GCA_023434425.1 Pseudomonadota bacterium
CGGTGGCGGTGACACCGGATGGCAAGACGGCGCTGACTGGCAGCACCGACGGCCAGATCAAGCGCTGGGATCTGGTCGAGCAGCGCGAGGCTGGCAGTCTGCCGGGCCATTCTGCTTTCATCACTTCAATCACGATATCGAAGGATGGCCGCTTCGCGCTGTCGGGCGGGGGGGACCGTCTGATGCGATGGTGGGATCTGAAAGAGGGCCGCCAGTTGAAGCAGTTTGCCGGCCACGAAAAGCCGGTCTGGTCGGTGGCCTTCACGCCTGATGGCAAGCGTGCCGTCTCGGGCGGCTACGACATGGTGATCAAGGTCTGGTCGCTGGAGACCGGCGCAGAAATCCCGGCCCCGAAGGGCTGACGCCGGGCAGCGCCGGCATCAGCCGGAGAACCTCAGTTCTGATGCTCGTGCGTCACGCGCGCGCCATCGGTGCTGAAGGCGACATCGACGGGCTTGTTCACGCTGTTCAAGATGAAGGCGGCACCGATTGCGATGACCAGAGCGGCAATCAGGCCGGCGACGAAGGCTTTCATGGGGGCAACCTCCAAACTGCTGATATCTCTGAATTATATATGATTTTGTCGGCCGAAGGGAAGAGCTTGGCTGTGGCGCGCCACTATGGCCGGGCGGTCTGTTTCAGCCAGGCGATCAGGTCGATGCGGTCCTGCGCAATGGCCAGTCCGCCATACATCTTGTTGCCCGGCATGAAATCCTGCGTGGCGGCCAGATAGGCGTCCAGCGTCTGCTCGGTCCAGACCACATTCGATTTTTTCATCGCCTCCGAATAGCGGTAGTCGGGCTGGCTGCCGGCCGTCCGGCCGAATACGCCATGCAGGCGCGGCCCGACGAGATTGCGACCCTTCGCCTCGACCGTGTGGCAGGCGCGGCATTTGCCCCAGAGTTCTGCGCCGCGCTCCAGGCTCGGCGGCTCCAGCGCCTCGGAAGTGCTCTGTGCGAATGCGGGAGCAGCCCAGAAAAACAGGCCTGAAATCAACAGCCATTTGACGATACGCACCCGGACCTCCGGCTGGTTTTCCTGTTGTCTCAACACTATAGTTCAGCTGTTGAGTTGGCCAGATTTGTCGGGTGGAAACAGGCGATGCGGCTGGACGGAAAACGCGTCCTGGTGTGCAACTGCGAAGGCACCATGCCGCTGGACGGCAAGGCGCTGGCCCGCGCCTGTGGAGCCACCGGAGACAGTGATGTGGCCACCCAGCTCTGCCGCGCCGAGATCGGCGTTTTCCAGGCCGCCCTGAAGGCCGGCGACGCCCTCACCGTGGCCTGCACGCAGGAAAGCCCGCTCTTCGATGAGCAGCGCGGCACCCTGCAAAGCGCCACGCCGGTCACCTATGTCAACATTCGCGAAACCGCGGGCTGGTCGTTGGAGGCCTCTGCAGCCACGCCGAAAATCGCCGCCCTGATCGCGGCCGCGGCCGTGCCGGTGCCGGTGCCGGCGCTGCCGACCGTAGCGATGAAATCGGAAGGCGTCGCGCTGATCTACGGCCGCGACGACGTCGCGATTGCTGCCGCGCGCCAGCTGAGCGACCGGCTCGATGTCACCATTATGCTCGACCGGCCGAAGGATGTCGCTGCGCCTGCGGTGATGGACCTGCCCATCGTGCAGGGGCATATCGCCGGGGCGCGCGGCCATCTCGGCGCCTTCGAACTGGTGATCGACAATTACGCCCTGCCGCTGCCGTCCTCGCGCCGGCATCTGGCTTTCGGCGCACCGCGCAACGGCGCCAGTTCCACCTGCGACATCATCATCGACCTTACCGGCGGCACGCCGCTGTTCCCGGCGCATGAAAAGCGCGATGGCTACTTCCGCCCCGATCCGAAGGATCCGGCGGCGGTGCAAAAGGCTCTGTTCGACGCGAGCGATCTGAGCGGCAGCTTCGAGAAGCCGATCTACGTGGCCTATCATGCCGAGATCTGCGCGCATTCCCGTTCAAAGAAGACCGGCTGCACACGCTGCCTCGATGTCTGTCCCACCGGCGCGATCACGCCGGCTGGCGACAAGGTCGCCTTCGATCCCTATATCTGCGGCGGCTGCGGCAATTGCGGCGCGGTCTGCCCGACGGGTGCCGCCGAATACCGCCTGCCGCCGCCGGCCACTCTGACCGAGCAACTGCGCGCGCTGCTGCTGGCCTACCGCGAGGCCGGCGGGCGCCAGGCCGTGGTTCTGCTGCACGATGCGAAACACGGCGCGCCGCTGATCGACGCGCTGGCGCGGTTTGGCGACGGACTGCCGGCGCGGGTGCTGCCTTTTGCCGTCAATGCTCTGGGCGAATGCAACGTGGCTTTCTTCGCCTCGGCCTTTGCCTACGGCGCTGCCGATCTGCGCATGCTGGTGCCGGGCAAACACAGCGACGATATCGCCGGTCAGGGCCAGCAGCTGGCCCTGACCGAGAATGTGCTGGCTGGCCTGGGGTATGAAGGTGGCCGCGTCGGCCTGGTCGAGACCGACGATCCCGACCAGCTTGGCGCCGCACTCGCCGCGTTGCCGCAGCGCGAGGGCCCGAGCGGATCGAGTCACCTGCCGATGGGCCGCAACCGCGACCTGGCCCGTCTGGCCTTCCGTCACCTGCATGCCGTGGCGCCGCAGCCGGTCGACACCGTTGTGCTGGCACCGGGTGCGCCGTTCGGAAATCTGCAGATCGATGCCGGGAACTGCACGCTCTGCCTCGCCTGCGTGTCGTCCTGCCCGACCGGAGCGCTGAGCGACGATCCGGAACGGCCGCGCCTCATGTTCACCGAAGATGCCTGCGTGCAATGCGGCTTGTGCAGGAATACCTGCCCCGAGAAGGTGATCGCACTGGAGCCGCGGGTGAATTTCACGGCCGCTTCGGCGCGGCAGCGCGTGATCAAGGAGGAGGAGCCCTTCCATTGCATCCGCTGTGCCAAACCCTTCGGCACGAAGTCGTCCATCGAGAAGGTGATCGCCAAACTGGAAGGCAAGCACTGGATGTACGGCCAGGGCAGCGAGATTGCCGACCGCATGCGCATGTGCGCGGACTGCCGCATCATCGTGCAGAGCGAGACCAAGCTGGACCCCTATGCCGGCGCACCGCGACCCGATGTGCGTACCACCGACGACTATCTGGCCGAGCGCGCCGCGGCCGAACTGAAGGCGGCCGGAAAGAAGCCGTCATGAAGGTCCGAAAATGAAGGTCCTGGGTATTTCCGGCTGGAGCGGGTCGGGCAAGACCACGCTGCTGGCCGAGCTGATTCCGCTGCTGGTGGCGCGCAGCGTGAAGGTCTCGACCATCAAGCACGCACATCACGACTTCGACATCGACACGCCCGGCAAGGATTCCTACCGCCACCGCGAGGCCGGCGCGAGCGAGGTGCTGATCAGTTCGGCGCAACGCTATGCCATCATGCACGAGCATCGCGGCGCGGCAGAGCCGACGCTGGAAGACCTGCTCACCCGGCTCAGCCCGGTCGATCTGGTTCTGGTGGAAGGCTTCAAGAAATCCGGCCATGCCAAAATCGAAGTCTGGCGCGCGGAGACCGGCAAGCCGATGCTGCAGCCGGACGATCCCAACGTCATCGCAGTGGCCAGCGATGGCCCGCTGACCGGCCTGCCGGTGCCGTGGCTCGACGCCAACCAGCCGCAGCAGGTCGCCGATTTCGTCATGAGCTGGCTGGCTGCAGACAAGCGCGAGGCGCGCCGTGGCGCAGCTGAGTGACGACTGTTTCGCCCATGGTGGCGCGCTGATGCGGCTGGATGCCGCGCTGGCCGAGTTGTCCCGACGTCTGGTTCCGATCGCTCCCCTGGAGACGCTGCCGCTGGCGTTGTGCCATGGGCGCATTCTGGCTGAACCGCTGGTGGCGAACGTGGCCGTACCGCCGCGCGACAATTCCGCCGTCGATGGCTATGCGGTCTATCACGAGGATCTGTCGAAGGATCGCGAGACACGGCTGCCGGTGCTGGGGCGCGCCGCCGCCGGACATCCGTTCGACCGGCTGCAGCCGCGCGGCGCGGCCGTGCGCGTGCTGACCGGCGCGGTGATGCCGCGCGGCGGGAATGGCGATCCCGACACAGTCATGATGCAGGAAGACTGCACGGCCGATGGCGACAGCGTGATTGTCCAGCCGGGCATCAAGCGCGGCGCCAACCGCAGGCTGGCGGGCGAAGACATCCAGGCCGGCGAAGCCGTGCTGGCGGCCGGCCGCGTGCTGACGGCGCCGGATCTCGCGCTGGCCGCCGCCAGCGGCCATGCCATGCTCGGCATCCGCCGGCCGCTGCGCGTCGCCCTGATCTCGACCGGCGATGAAATTCACGAGCCGGGTGGGCCACTGCCCGATGGCGGCATCTACGATGCCAACCGTCCGCTGCTCGCCGCGCTGCTGACGGCGGCGGGCTGCAGGGTCAGCGATCTCGGCATTCAGCCGGACCGCCGCGATCACCTGGCGAAAGTATTTGCCGATGCAGCGCGCGACCACGACGCGGTGGTGACGTCGGGCGGCGTCTCCACCGGCGACGAGGATCATGTGAAAGCCGCCATCGAAATGCATGGCCGGCTCGATTTCTGGCGTCTGGCGATCAAGCCGGGCCGCCCGGTCGCCCTGGGTCTGATCGGCGGCGTGCCGTTCTTCGGTCTGCCCGGCAATCCGGTGGCGGCGATGCTCACCTTCTGCTTCTTCGCCCGGCCGCTGCTCCAGCGATTGAACGGTGCATTGCCCCTCCAGCCGCGCAGCTACCCCGTGATCGCCGGCTTTTCCTACAAGAAGAAAGCGGACCGTCGCGAATGGGTGCGCGTGTCGCTGCAGGATGACGGCCAGGGCGGCTGGCGCGCCGAGAAATACGCCGTGGATGGTGCCGGCGTGATTACCTCGCTGACGCGCACCGACGGCCTGATCGAACTGCCGGAAGATCTGACCCGGCTGGAGCCGGGCGAGGGCGCGCGCTTCTATCCCTACGAGGCGCTTGGGCTTTAATCACCCACCGGCACCGTCCCGACAAAAAATTGCGATACGCTGATCCACGTCAATTCGCACTTGGCCGGATGTGAGATGTTGCAGTCTTGGCGCGTTCAGCGCCATGCCCCCTGCGTACGGTGCGAAAGGCCATGTCGATGGCACGCGCTCAAAGATCGGCGATAAGCGAGAGTATCGCCATTCCGCCTCTCGGCCTTGACGGCCATCTGGCTGTACCCGCGCGTGCCGCCGGCATCGTGATCTTCGCCCACGGCAGCGGCAGCGGCCGGCATAGTCCACGCAACAAACGCGTTGCCACTGCATTCAATCGCGCCGGGATCGGAACCTTGCTGTTCGATCTGCTGCAGCCGTTGGAAGCCGAGGATCGTGCCGCCGTCTTCGATATCGACCTGCTGGCCGAAAGACTGATCCAGGCAACCCGCTGGCTGCGACAGCATCCGGCGGCAGCAGGCCTGGGGGTCGGCTACTTCGGCGCCAGCACCGGCGCCGCGGCGGCACTGGCAGCGAGTGCCTCGGACGACAATGCGGTTGTGGCCGTCGTCAGTCGCGGCGGCCGGCCGGACCTGGCCGACCGCTTTCTGCCTTATGTATCGGCACCGACGCTGCTGATTGTCGGCGGCGACGATCGCGATGTGCTGGCGCTGAACCGTCGCGCCATGTCGCTTATGACCTGCGAGACCGAACTGGTCGTGATTCCGCATGCCAGTCATCTGTTCGAGGAGGCCGGTGCGCTGGATCAGGTGACGGATCACGCGCTGCGCTGGTTTCAGCGGCATTTCACGCGAAACAGCCAGAGCGGAGGAGCGGACCGTGTTTGAAGATCGTCGCGCAGCAGGGCGTCTGCTGGCAGAACGCCTTCGCTCGTCTTCGGCACCCCGGCCGGTCGTGCTGGCCCTGCCACGCGGCGGCGTCCCCGTCGCGGCAGTGGTGGCGGAAGCGCTGCAGGCACCGCTCGGGCTGCTGCATGTGCGCAAGATCGGCGC
The DNA here is from genome assembly GCA_023434425.1 of Pseudomonadota bacterium. Taxonomy (GTDB): domain Bacteria; phylum Pseudomonadota; class Alphaproteobacteria; order Ferrovibrionales; family Ferrovibrionaceae; genus Ferrovibrio. The sequence continues at coordinate 5,930 of JAEYSS010000014.1, forward strand.
ACCCCGTCAGCCGGAGCTGGCGGTTGCGGCCATCGCCGACGGCGAGGCCCCGTATCTGGCGGTCAATCATGAACTCGCCAACGCACTCGGGATCAGCGAAGTGTATCTTAAACAGGCCAGCGCGCGCGAACTGAAAGAAATCGAGCGCCGCAAGCTGCGGTATGAGGGCGGACAGCCGGGCCCGAGCGTGAAGGGCCGAACCGTCATCCTCGTCGATGACGGTATCGCCACCGGTGCCACGGTCCGTGCCGCCCTGCTGGGGTTGCGCGCTGCCGGACCCACGCGCATCCTGCTGGCCGTGCCCGTGGCGCCGCAGAGCGCGATCGATCAGGTCGCCGATCTGGTTGACGAAGTGGTCTGTTTGGAGATTCCGGGGGACTTCATGGCTGTCGGCCAGTTTTACAGGCACTTCCAGCAGGTGAGCGATGGCGAGGTCGAGAGCCTGATGCGCGAGGCGCGGAGGCGTCAGCCGTCGCCTGCCTAGCGAGCTGCATTTTCGCCGGCTGAGTCGTTGTTGTCGGTGGTTTGGTGGGCCCGGCAGGACTTGAACCTGCAACCAGACCGTTATGAGCGGCCGGCTCTAACCAGTTGAGCTACAGGCCCACTAACCCCAATAAACTCCGGCCTCAGCAAAAAGCCCCGACACCAGGCCGGGGCTTTTGATCTCCGTGGTTCCGGATCCGGCTCAAGTATCCAGGAACGAGCGCAATTTACGCGACCGGCTCGGATGCTTCAACTTGCGCAGAGCCTTCGCCTCGATCTGACGTATGCGCTCGCGCGTGACCGAGAACTGCTGGCCGACTTCTTCCAGCGTGTGATCGGTGTTCATGCCAATGCCGAAGCGCATGCGCAGCACGCGCTCTTCGCGCGGGGTGAGCGTGGCCAGCACGCGGGTGGTGGTCTCGCGCAGGTTGGAGTTGATCGCTGCATCCACCGGCAGGACGGCGTTCTTGTCCTCGATGAAATCGCCCAGGTGGCTGTCCTCCTCGTCGCCGATCGGCGTCTCGAGGCTGATCGGCTCCTTGGCGATCTTCAGAACCTTGCGCACCTTCTCCAGCGGCATGCCCAGCTTGGCGGCCAGTTCTTCCGGGGTCGGCTCGCGGCCGATCTCGTGCAGCATCTGGCGGCTGGTGCGGACCAGCTTGTTGATCGTCTCGATCATATGCACCGGAATACGGATGGTGCGGGCCTGGTCGGCGATCGAGCGGGTGATCGCCTGCCGGATCCACCAGGTGGCATAGGTCGAGAACTTGTAGCCGCGGCGGTATTCGAACTTATCGACCGCCTTCATCAGGCCGATATTGCCTTCCTGGATCAGGTCGAGGAACTGCAGGCCGCGGTTGGTGTATTTCTTGGCGATGGAAATGACGAGGCGCAGGTTGGCCTCCACCATTTCCTTCTTCGCCACGCTGGCTTCGCGCTCGCCTTCGCGCACCTGCCTGTAGATGCGCTTGAATTCCGAGATCGGCAGGCCGAATTCGGTGGCCACGGCGGCAACCTGCTCGCGGATCGGAGTCACTTCGCGGGCGCCGAGTTCACCGAACTTGGCCCAGCCCTTATGCGACTTCAGCTTGCCGACCTTGGCCAGCCACTTCGGGTCGAGTTCCTGGCCGTCATAGTTCTTGAGGAATTCGTCACGCGGAATCTTGTAGCTCTCGGCGCAGCGCAGCAGACGGCCTTCCAGCATCATCAGGCGCTTGTTGAGGCCGTACATGTTCTCCACCAGCATCTCGATGCGGGTGTTGTTCAGATGCACCGATTCCATCAGGTGCACCATCTCATGCTTCAGCTTGGCGTAAGTCTTGTCCTTCTTGGCATCCATGTCGGCATGCACAAGGGCGGCCTGCAGACGCTCTTCCTGCGTCTTCTGCAGCTTCTTGTAATGCTTGGCGATGGCGTCGAAGGCCTCGAGCACCTGCGGCTTCAGCTGGGCTTCCATCGCGGCGAGCGACAGGTTGGCCTCGTCTTCCTCGTCCAGTTCTTCCGGCGTGGTGACGATCTCGCCTTCGCCGGCCGCACCTTCGGCCTTCTTCCTTTCCGGCTTCGGGATCGAACCGGTCGCTTCGGCCAGCACCTTGGCCGACTTGGCATCCAGCTTGAGGTCCAGCTTCACCGGCAGCTTCGGCTCGGGGATCTTCGGCTCCGCGCCGTCCTCGCCTTCTTCGCCTTCGGCTATGCCGGCGGCTTCCTCGGCGCCGCCGCCCAGCGTGGCTTCCAGGTCGACCACGTCACGCAGCAGGATCTTGCCGTCGACCAGGTCGTCGCGCCACTTCACGATGGCCTGGATGGTCAGCGGGCTTTCGCAGATCGCGCCGATCATCTTCTCGCGGCCGGCCTCGATCCGCTTGGCGATCGCGATTTCGCCCTCGCGCGACAGCAGCTCGACCGAGCCCATTTCGCGCAGATACATGCGCACCGGATCGTCGGTGCGGTCGACCTCGGCCTTGGCCGGCGCGGTGGCGACGGTGCCTTCGCCATCGGCCTCGGCTTCGAGCTCGCCTTCTTCCTTCTCGCCCGGCGCTGCCGTGGCGTCGTCCTGCTCTTCGGACTCTACAATGGTGATGCCCATTTCGGAGAGCATCGCCATGGTGTCTTCGATCTGCTCGGACGAGACATGCTCCGGCGGCAGCACGGCGTTGATCTCGTCATAGGTGACGTAGCCGCGCTCCTTGGCTTTCGCCAACATGCGCTTGATCGCCGCCATCGATGCATCGATCAACGGAGTGTCGACGGTCTCTTCCTTTTCGGGAGCTTCCGTCGTGTCAGGGGCCGCTGCCTGTTTCGCCATGCCGGTTCCTAACTCATCCTGTCTAAAAAACGCGAAGCCGTCCTGTCAGGAGGACGGCCTCAATCCATATCCGATGCCGAAACCAGACTGCGGGCCGAGCCGACCTCTGCCTTGAGGGCGACGAAACGCTGCCATGCTTCGGGGTTGGTATTGCTGGCAAGGTCCGCTTCGGCCGCTGCCAGTTCCTGTTCCAGTTCCGCCAACCGGTACCGCTGCACGGCCTGCCACCACCCTCGCTCGACCTTGTCCGGTTCCGTATCCGGGCGCGCAAACGGTTCCAAAATCCTTCCGGCCTCGCCACTTACGAGGTCCAGCGCGGGTCCGAGTCCTCGCTGTCTCAAATGGGCAGCAAAGGCCTCGCCGTCAAGACCCGGATGGCGGGACGCTTCTTCTAGAATCCGGCTCTTGAGGCTGTCAAGCGGCCCCGGCGGATAGGTCAGCGCGGCAAAGGCCTCGCCATGCTCCTCCAGCAGCCAGGGATGGGCCACCACAGCCGCCAAAAGGGCCTTTTCGGTCCTTTCCAGCCGGTCGTTCGGCACCGGGCCCTTATAGCCCTCGGGCGGCCGGGCACCGGGCCCGGTATAGGCCGGGCGACCGCCGAAACCCGGCCGGTTCGGCGTCCAGCTGCGGGCCGGGGGGGCGAACAGCGTTCGCAGCCGGGCGCGGAAATGGTCCCGGTAATGGCTCTGCACCGCCGGATTCCTGATCTGGCCGGCCACGCCGCCCATCAGAGCCGCTTCCAGCGCGGCGCGGCGCTCCGGGGTGTCCAGCGGCCGGTCCTGGGTTTCCTTGCGCCACAGGATGTCGACCATGGGCAGCGCTGCGGCCAGCACCTCGTCCATGCCCCGGCGGCCCTGGGCCTTCACCAGGTCGTCCGGATCCTGGCCGCCGGGCAGGATGGCGAAACGGAAGGATTTTCCCGGCTCAAGCAGGGGCAGGGCCCGGTCGGCGGCGCGCATGGCGGCGCGGATGCCGGCATTGTCGCCGTCGAAACACAGGATCGGCTCGGCCGAGAGCCGCCACAGCAAACCAATCTGGTCTTCCGTGAGCGCGGTGCCCAGCGGCGCCACGGCATGGTCGATCCCGGCCTGCGCCAGCGCGATCACATCCATATAGCCTTCCACCACGATCACGGTGCCGCTCTCGCGGGCGGCTTCGCGGGCAATGGCGTGGTTGTAGAGATTGTGGCCCTTGTGGAAGAGCGGCGTTTCCGGCGAGTTCAGATATTTGGCCGGCGCATCGGGATCGAGCGCGCGACCGCCGAAGGCGATGATGCGGCCGCGGCGGTCGCCGATGGGAAACATCACCCGGTGGCGGAAGCGGTCGTAACTCGGGCCGCCGTCTTCCGGCTTGATCAGCAGGCCGGACTCGATCAGCAGTGGTTCGGGAATGCCGCGCGCCAGCAGCGCCTCTTTCAGCGCGGTGCGGCTTTGCGGCGCATAGCCTAAGCGGAAACGCTCGATGGTCTCTGCTTTGAGGCCGCGCTTCTGGATATAGGCACGGGCTTCGCGACCGACATCGCCATGGAACTGCGCCTGGAACCACTTGGCGGCTTCTTCCATCGCCTTGCCCAGCGTGGCGACCTGGTCGGCTTTTTCGCGATCCTCGGGCCGCACGCGCGGCACATCCAGACCGGCTTCGCCAGCCAGCTGTTCGACGGCTTCGGGAAAGGCGAGGCCGCCGTTGCGCATGACGAAGCCGATCACGTCGCCATGGGCGCCGCAGCCGAAACAGTGAAAGAAACCCTTGTCGTCGTTGACCGTAAACGACGGCGACTTCTCGTTATGGAACGGGCACAGGCCGGTGAACTCGCGACCGCGCTTGATCAGCCGCACGGAGCGGCCGACCACGCCGGACAGCGGCAGCCGGTTGCGGATTTCTTCAAGAAAGGAATCGGGAAACGCCATTCGACTTCCTGACCCCGGATTCTAGAGCGACTCGGGCCGACTCGGCCCGCCTCAGCTCAGCAGGCCCTTCAGGATAGCCGCAGCCTTGGCGGAGTCCATCTGGCCGGTATATCTGGCCTTGAGGATCGCCATGGCCTTGCCCATGTCCTTGATGCCCTGGGCGCCGACTTCCGCGATGGCGGCTTTGGCAGCGGCCTCGATCTCGGCATCCGAAAGCTGCTTGGGCAGGAAGCTCTCGATGACGGCGATTTCTTCCTTTTCCTGGGCTGCCAGCTCGGGGCGGTTACCCTGCTCGTAGAGCGTGATCGACTCGCGGCGCTGCTTCACCATGGTCTGCAGCAGGCCCAGGATGGCGTCGTCCGGGATGCCGGTGCGGTCGTCGCCCGAGGTCCGCGCGGCGATGTCACGATCCTTCAGGGCGGCCAGAACCAGCCGGAGCGTCGCCAGGCGGCGGGCATCCTTGGCCTTCATGGCATCCTTGAGCGCCTGGTTGAGCGTCTCGCGCAGCATCGGTTGTCCCCCAGCGGTAACGGAATCGGAGTCGTTTTTGAAAGGGGCGCAGCATAGCCCAGACGCCTCGCAGGTGCAAAAGGAATAAATTATTGATTTTGCTTGCCTTTTAACCTTTATGCCGGGGTTGACTGGGGCAGGGGGTTTGATATGTTCCGGCCTCGGTTGAAGCGGCGCCCGCCGCCGCCGCAATCATCGTGAATAGCTGTTGCCGTACCGCCGGATGCGCCCGCCTCCGGTGGTTTTTTGCGGCCTGAAGCCTGCCAGACCGTGTGATGGAGTTCCCCATGGCCGAGACCCCCGAATACGCCGCACCGCCCGGACCGGGCTATACGGCCGTGGTGGTTCTGGCCGACGGTCGCGTGTTCTGGGGCCATGGTCTGGGCGCCGAGGGCGAGACGGTCGGCGAGGTCTGCTTCAACACCTCGATGACCGGCTACCAGGAGATCCTGACCGATCCCTCCTATGCCGGCCAGATCATCACCTTCACCTTCCCCCATATCGGCAATGTCGGCACCAATGCGGAAGACATCGAGACCCAGGGCATCGCCGCCCGCGGCCTGATCCTGCGGGCGCCGATCACCAGCCCGTCCAATTTCCGCAACAACAGCCATCTCAACGACTGGCTGAAGCTGCGCGGCCTGATCGGCGTGTCGGGCATCGACACCCGCGCGCTGACCCGCCGCATCCGCGACCAGGGCGCGCCGAATGGCGTGATCGCCCATCGCCGGGACGGCAAGTTCGATCTCGCCGCGCTGCATGCCAAGGCCAGGACCTGGCCGGGCCTGGAAGGCATGGATCTCGCCGCCGAGGTGACCTGCCGCCAGACCTACAGCTGGGACGAGACGCGCTGGCAGCTCGGCCGCGGCTACGGCAAGCTCGAGAACCCGAAATTCCACGTCGTTGCCATCGACTACGGCATCAAGCGCAACATCCTGCGCTGCCTGGCCGATATCGGCGCGAAGGTGACCGTCGTACCGGGCAACGCCACGGCTGAAGACGTGATGCGGCACAAGCCTGATGGCGTGTTCCTGTCCAACGGCCCCGGCGATCCGGCGGCGACCGGCGAATATGCCGTGCCGACGATCAAGGCGCTGGTCGACAGCGGCAAGCCGGTCTTCGGTATCTGCCTCGGCCACCAGATGCTGGCGCTCGCGCTCGGCGGCAAGACCGGCAAGATGGAGCGCGGCCATCGCGGCGCCAATCATCCGGTGAAGGATCTCGAAACCGGCAAGGTCGAGATCACCAGCCAGAATCACGGTTTCTGCGTGATCGAGGCAAGCCTGCCGCAGAATGTGGTGCGCACGCATGTCTCACTGTTCGACGGCTCGAACGAAGGCCTCAAGCTGACCGACAAGCCGGTCTTCTCGGTGCAGCACCATCCTGAAGCCTCGCCCGGGCCGCAGGACAGCCACTATCTGTTCAAACGCTTTGCAGAATTGATGGAGCAGAAGCGCGGTTGATCCGTAGCTCACGCTTCGCTCCCAGGTGAACCATGCCCAAACGTACTGACATCAAGAGCATCCTGATCATCGGCGCCGGTCCCATCGTGATCGGCCAAGCCTGCGAATTCGACTATTCCGGCACACAGGCCTGCAAGGCGCTGCGCGAAGAGGGCTACCGCGTCATCCTGATCAATTCCAATCCGGCCACGATCATGACCGATCCGGGCCTGGCCGATGCGACCTATATCGAGCCGATCACGCCCGAGATCGTCGCCAAGGTGATCGAGAAGGAACGCCCCGACGCGCTGCTGCCCACCATGGGCGGCCAGACCGCGCTGAACACCGCGATGAAGCTGGACGAGCAGGGCGTGCTCAGGAAGTTCGGCGTCAAGATGATCGGCGCCACCCGCGAAGCCATCGAGATGGCGGAGGATCGCGAGCAGTTCCGCCAGGCGATGAACCGCCTGAAGCTCGACATGCCGCGCTCGGGCACCGCCCATACGCTGGACGAGGCGCGCGCGCTGCTGCCCACCGTGGGGCTGCCGGCCGTGATCCGCCCGTCGTTTACCCTGGCCGGCACCGGCGGCGGCATTGCCTATACGCGCGAGGAATTCGACGAGATCGTCACCCGCGGCCTCGATGCCTCGCCCACCACCGAAGTGCTGATCGACGAGTCAGTGCTCGGCTGGAAAGAATACGAGATGGAGGACGTCCGCGACCGCAAGGACAACTGCATCATCATCTGCTCGATCGAGAATATCGATCCCATGGGCGTGCATACCGGCGACAGCGTGACCGTCGCGCCGGCGCTGACGCTCACCGACAAGGAATATCAGATCATGCGCGACGCCTCGATGGCGGTGCTGCGCGAGATCGGCGTCGAGACCGGCGGTTCGAATGTGCAGTTCGCCGTCAATCCGGCCGATGGCCGCATGGTGGTGATCGAGATGAATCCGCGCGTGTCGCGGTCGTCCGCGCTGGCGTCCAAGGCGACCGGCTTCCCGATTGCCAAGGTCGCCGCCAAGCTGGCGATCGGCTACACGCTGGATGAACTGATGAACGACATCACCGGCGTGACGCCGGCGTCGTTCGAGCCGACCATCGACTATATCGTCACCAAGATGCCGCGCTTCACCTTCGAGAAGTTCCCGGGCACCGACCGGCTGCTGAACACCTCGATGAAGTCGGTCGGTGAGGCCATGTCGATGGGCCGCAGCTTCCAGGAGAGCATGCAGAAGGTGCTGCGCTCGATGGAAACCGGCCTGACCGGGTTCAATGAAGTGCAGATTGCCAATGCCGAGGATTCGGACGGCAAGGAAGCCATTGTCGCCGCGCTGGCGCGGCCGACGCCGGATCGCCTGCTGGTGATCGCGCAGGCCTTCCGCCACGGCCTGTCGATTGCCGAAATCCACGCCGCCTGTAAATACGACCCGTGGTTCCTGGAGCAGATCGAGGAGATCGTCCGCACCGAAGAGCAGATCCGCAGCAACGGCCTGCCGAAGGATGCCGACAGCCTGCAGGCGCTGAAGCGCATGGGCTTCAGCGATGCGCGGCTGGCCGAACTGACCGGGACCAGGGAAGCCGAAGTATCTGCGTTCCGTCGCCAGATCGGCGTCGTGCCGGTGTTCAAGCGCGTCGATACCTGCGCTGCCGAGTTTGACAGCACCACGCCGTATTTCTATTCGACCTATGAATTCGGCCCCGAGGCCGAATGCGAGGCCGAGCCGCAGGACCGCACCAAGGTGATGATCCTGGGCGGTGGTCCGAACCGCATCGGTCAGGGCATCGAATTCGACTATTGCTGCGTTCATGCCGCCTATGCGCTGAAGGAAGCCGGCTTCGAGACCATCATGGTCAACTGCAACCCCGAGACCGTGTCGACCGACTACGACACCTCGGATCGCCTGTATTTCGAGCCGCTGACCGTGGAGGACGTGCTGGAGATCGTGCGCGTCGAACAGTCGAAGGGCAGGCTGCTCGGCGTGATCGTGCAGTTCGGCGGCCAGACGCCGCTGAAGCTCGCCGACGCGCTGGAGAAGGCGCGCATCCCGATCCTCGGCACCTCGCCCGACGCCATCGACCTGGCGGAAGACCGCGACCGCTTCAAGAAGCTGCTCGATCGCCTCGATCTGCGCCAGCCGAAGAACGGCATCGCCTGGTCGGTCGAGCAGGCGCGCACCGTCGCCTCCGAGCTCGGCTTCCCGCGGGTCGTGCGCCCGTCCTATGGGCTCGGCGGCCGCGCCATGCAGATCATCCACGACGAGGGGATGCTGCAGTCCTACCTGCTCGACACCGTGCCCGGCCTCGTGCCGGAGGACATCAAGCAGAAATACCCCAACGACAAGACCGGCCAGATCAACACGCTGCTCGGCAAGAACCCGCTTCTGTTCGACACCTACCTGTCGGGCGCCATCGAGGTCGACGTCGACTGCCTGTGCGACGGCCAGAACACCTATGTCTCCGGCATCATGGAGCACATCGAGGAGGCCGGCATCCATTCGGGCGACAGCGCCTGCTCGCTGCCGGTGCATTCGCTGCCGGCCGACCTCGTCGACGAGCTTGAGCGGCAGACCGCCGCGCTGGCCAAGGCGCTGAAGGTCGGCGGGCTGATGAACGTGCAGTACGCCGTGAAGGACGGCACGATCTACGTACTCGAGGTCAACC
>JAEYSS010000074.1 GCA_023434425.1 Pseudomonadota bacterium
TGCCGAAGGAAGACTTCCCGGTGATGGCCGCCGGCGAGCTGCCGCACAGCTTCGCGCTGCCGGCCGACCAGCTGCGCCGCCTGATCGACAAGACGCGCTTCGCCATCTCGACCGAAGAGACGCGCTACTACCTCAACGGCATCTATGTGCATGCCGCCAGCAGCGCCGGCGTGCCGATGCTGCGTGCGGTCGCCACCGACGGCCATCGTCTGGCCCGCGTGGAATCGCCGCTGCCGGCCGGCGCGGCCGGCATGCCCGGCGTGATCGTGCCGCGCAAGACGGTGAACGAGCTGCGCAAGCTGCTCGAAGGCAGCGCCACCGAGGCCCGCATCGAACTGAGCGAGACCAAGATCCGTTTCGCCATCGGCGATCTGGTGCTGGTGTCGAAACTGATCGACGGCGCCTTCCCCGAATACGAGCGGGTGATTCCGCGCGACAACGACAAGGTGATGGAAGTCGACAGCAAGGCCTTTGCCGCCGCCGTCGACCGCGTCGCCACCATCTCGACCGAGAAGAGCCGCGCGGTGAAGATGTCGCTCAAGCCGGAAGGCATCGAGCTGTCGGCCACCAGCCCCGACCAGGGTTCGGCGTCCGAGCAGCTGACGGCGGCCTACAGTTCGGCGCCGATCGAGGTCGGCTACAATTCGCGTTACCTGCTCGACATTGCCGGGCAGATCGAGGGCGAGAATGCCCGGTTCCTGCTGGCTGACGCGCTGGCGCCCACCGTCGTGCGCGATCCGAGCGACGACGGTGCGCTCTATGTGCTGATGCCGATGCGAGTCTGATTTGGCCGTAAGCGCGGTACGTGTTGCACAGCAAGCTTATGAGGGCATAACGGCGGACGGCACCGCGGTTCTGTCACTCCGCCTGCGCGACTTCCGCAATTATCCCGAGCTGCATCTGCGCCTGGACGGTCGCCCGGTGGTGCTGACCGGAGCGAACGGCGCCGGCAAGACCAATATCCTCGAGGCGCTGTCCTTCCTCAGCCCCGGCCGCGGTCTGCGCCGGGCGAAACTGTCGGAGGTCAGCCGCAGCGACTGCGGCAGCAGCAGCGCAAAGTGGGTGGCGCAGGCCGATCTGGCCAGCTGCGTCGGCCCGGTGGCGATCGGCACGGGTCTGGCCGAGGCGAGTGACGACGAGGGCGCCGAGCGCCGCGTCGTGCGCATCAACGGCGAGGCGGCCTCCAGCGCCAACGGCCTGGTCGACTATCTGGACGTGGTCTGGCTGACGCCGCAGATGGACCGCCTGTTCGTCGAAGGGCTGTCGACGCGGCGGCGTTTCATGGATCGTCTGGTCTACGGACTGGATGGCGGCCATGCGCGGCAGGTGGCGGCCTATGAGAAGGCGATGCGCGAGCGCAACCGCCTGCTGAAACAGGGCAGCGCGGACGCGGCCTGGCTCGCGGCGCTGGAAAGCCAGATGGCCGAGCATGGCGTGGCGGTGGCGGCGGCACGACGCGAGGGTCTCGCCCGGATCGAGGCCGGCATGGCGCTGGCCACCGGGCCGTTTCCGAAGGCGCGGCTGGCGGCGCAGGGCCCGGTCGAATCCTGGCTGGTCGAGATGCCGGCGCTGGCGGCGGAAGAGCGACTGCGCAGGCTGCTGGCGGAAAAGCGCGGCATCGACCGCGAGGCCGGTGCGGCCACCGAAGGTCCGCATCGCAGCGACATGGCGGTGTGGCATGCCGAGAAGGACCAGCCGGCCGCGCAATGCTCGACCGGCGAGCAGAAGGCGCTGCTGATCGCGATCACGCTGGCCAATGCGCGGCTGATCCGGGCGCGGCGCGGCATGGCGCCGCTGATGCTGCTGGACGAGGTGTCGGCGCATCTCGATGTCCGGCGCCGCACGGCGCTTTACGAGGAACTGCTCGGCATCGGCGGGCAGGTCTGGCTGACCGGCACGGACGAGGATCTGTTCGCCGGGCTGTCCGGCCAGGCGGAATTTTTCACGGTGAGCGACGGCGTGGTCACGCCGCGGGCCGTTTAGTTGATCGAGGTTGTGACAACATGAGCGAAGCAGTGAATCCGCAGGGCATCGAAGGCAACGGCGAGAATTACGATTCTTCCGCCATCAAGGTGCTGAAGGGCCTGGATGCGGTGCGCAAGCGCCCGGGCATGTATATCGGCGACACCGATGACGGCACCGGCCTGCATCACATGGTCTACGAGGTGGTCGACAACGCCATCGACGAGGCGCTGGCCGGCTATTGCGACGAGGCCTATATCGGCCTGAACCCGGACGGTTCCGTCACGGTGCGCGACAACGGCCGCGGCATTCCGGTGGATATCCATCCCGAGGAAGGCGTCTCGGCGGCCGAGGTCATCATGACCCAGCTGCATGCCGGCGGCAAATTCGACCAGAATTCCTACAAGGTCTCGGGCGGCCTGCATGGCGTCGGCGTCTCGGTGGTGAATGCGCTGTCGGTCACGCTCGACCTGCGCATCTGGCGCGGCGGCAAGGCCTATCACATGCGCTTCCGCCATGGCGAAGCCGAGGCGCCGCTGGCCGAGATCGGCCCGGCCGAGGGCAGGCGCGGCACCGAAGTCACATTCCTGCCGTCGTCGGAGACCTTTACCAAAACCGAATTCGATTACGCCACGCTGGAACATCGCCTGCGCGAGCTGGCCTTCCTCAACAACGGCGTGAAGATCGTGCTGGAAGACCTGCGCGGCGTCGAGCCCAAGCGCGTCGAGCTGCGCTACGAGGGCGGCGTCGAGGCTTTCGTGGCCTATCTCGACCGCAACAAGACGCCGCTGCACAAGCCGCCGATCGCCATCCGCGGCGAGCGCGACGGCATCAGCGTCGAAGTGGCGCTGGAATGGAATGACGGCTATCACGAGACGATGCTGTGTTTCACCAACAACATCCCGCAGCGCGACGGCGGCACGCATCTGGCCGGCTTCCGCGGTGCGCTGACCCGCTGCATCAACACCTACGCCACCGAAACCGGCATCCTGAAGAAGGAAAAGGTGGCGATCACCGGCGAAGACTCGCGCGAGGGCCTGACCTGCGTGCTGTCGGTGAAGGTGCCGGATCCGAAATTCTCGTCGCAGACCAAGGACAAGCTGGTCTCGTCGGAAGTGCGCCCGGCGGTGGAAAGCCTGGTCAACGACCTGCTGTCCAGCTGGTTCGAGGAGCATCCGCAGGATGCGCGCCAGATCATCGGCAAGGTGGTGGAAGCCGCCGCTGCGCGTGAAGCGGCCCGCAAGGCGCGCGAACTGACCCGGCGCAAGGGCGCGCTGGATATTTCCTCGCTGCCGGGCAAGCTGGCGGATTGCCAGGAACGCGACCCGGCCAAGTCCGAACTTTTCCTGGTCGAGGGTGACTCGGCCGGCGGCTCGGCGAAACAGGGCCGCAACCGCGCCAACCAGGCCGTGCTCCCCTTACGCGGCAAGATCCTGAATGTGGAACGTGCGCGTTTCGACAAGATGCTGTCCTCGGCCGAAATCGGCACGCTGATCACGGCGCTCGGCACCGGCATCGGCCATGACGATTTCGACCTGGCCAAACTGCGCTACCACAAGATCATCATCATGACCGACGCGGACGTGGACGGCGCCCATATCCGCACCCTGCTGCTGACCTTCTTCTTCCGCCAGATGCGGCCGCTGATCGATGCCGGGCATCTCTATATCGCCCAGCCGCCGCTCTACAAGATCAAGCGCGGCCAGTCGGAACGCTACCTGAAGGACGAGGCGGCGCTGGAAGACTTCCTGATCAGCGAAGGCATCGACGGCGCCGTGCTCAACCTGCATGACGGCAGCCAGCGCGCCGGCGACGACCTCAAGACCTTGCTGGACCATGCCCGCGTGGCCCGCGCGCTGCTCACCGCCATCGGCAAGCGCTACAATCCCTGGATCGTGGAGCAGGCCGCCGTGCTCGGCCTGCTGCAGACCGAGATCGTGAATGATGCCGCCAAAGCCGGCCCGGCAGCGGAGGCGCTCGCCACCCGGCTGAATGCGCTGACCAACGAGCTGGAACGCGGCTGGGTCTGCGAAGCCGGCGGCGACGGCACCCTCACCGTGCGGCGCAGCCTGCGCGGCTATACCGAAGGCTATGTGCTGGATGCCCCGCTGTTCCGCTCGGCCGAGGCGCGCAAGCTCAACGAAATGGCCGGCGAGCTGCAGGCGACCTATCTGAAGCCGGCCGAGCTGCGCCGCAAGGACGAGAAGCATGTGATCCAGGGGCCGCTCGACCTGCTCGAACGCGTGCAGGCCACCGGCAAGCGCGGCATCACCATGCAGCGCTACAAGGGCCTGGGCGAGATGAACCCGGAGCAGCTGTGGGAAACCACGCTGGACACCGAGGCGCGCAGCCTGCTGCAGGTGAAGATCGACCACGCCGAAGACGCCGACAACGTGTTCGAGACCCTGATGGGGGATGTTGTCGAGCCGAGGCGCGAGTTCATCCAGGGCAATGCGCTGAATGTGGTGAATCTGGATATTTGATCATGATGATGAAGTACATCGTGTAGTCGGGCACAGCGAAGTGCGGAGAACACGCGTTTTTCATCTGTAGTTCTTTCCGAACGGCGAAGCCCGATATTGAAGCATCCCTTCCGAAGGGGAACTCGATATCAGATGGTAAAGCTCGGGGAATGGAGCGGCGGAGAGCCCCCGGAGGCAATCAAGGTCAGCCATGCTGGACTCGGCGACGGTCGAGTCATGCTCGCCTTTGGAATGCTTGCAGATGGCCGTGTGGCTCATATCAAAGACGTCGCGAACGGCCGAGCCTGCGGGTGCGTGTGTTCAGCCTGCAAACGCGAACTGGTTGCTTACCATCCAATACGTATTGCTCATCATTTCAAACACGCGGCAAATGCAAAGCGTGAGTGTAAGCACGCCCGAGAGTCTGCGATGCACAGGTACGCCAAGCAACTCTTAGAGCGTGAGAAGCGTTTACTGTTGGGAGGGTTGCATGTTGAGGAAGACGGCTGGTCCCGGCCTGTCATCAAAGAGCAGGTGTTTGCGTTCGATTCGGTTCGCTTGGAAGAGCATCTAGGGGAGATCGTACCGGACGTAATCCTGACAAAGGGTGGCCGCGAGTTGTACGTCGAAATCGCAGTTACGCATCCGTGTGATGCAGAAAAGATCAGTAAAATTGAGCGCCGCGGCATTTCGACGCTTGAAATCGACCTGAGTGGCTATGCCTACACCGATAACCAAGCCGAAGTTGACGATATTATCCTACACAAGGCCCGGCGACGTTGGGTTTACCACCGGAATGAAGGCGAAGTGCGACAGAAGCTCAAAGCTGATGTCGCGGCAAAAAAGGCGGTAGAAGCCGAAAAGCACCGACAGAGAGTTCTAAAACAGCTTCGGGATTGGGTTCCTCAAAATGCCGATGATTGGCGCAGCAGTGTTCATGTGCGCAATTGCATTGAAGCCGGACTGGAGGAATTTATCGGTCTCCCAATAGTTGGTGACCAGTGCTTCCGGGCGTCGCCGAAATTGTGGCAGGCTATGTTGCTCGATGGCAGAATTTTGTCGCATAAAGCGTACGCGGTGCGGCAAAGCGGCATAGATCTTTTAAAGGCCAGTGTATGGTTGGCAGACAATCGAGCCGTACAGAACAGTCTGCTCGCTGTCCCAAATGCAGAAGACCTTGCCATCCTGCGGATGGAAAATCCTGGCTACCGGCCACCATTCGAGATTGTCGTGGAGTATGTCCGCTTTCTCGAGAAGCATCGGCTGGTATACATGTCTCGATCTTTGCCGATATGCATGGTCAGCGACGAATTGGTAGAGATCGTTCAGATCGCTACCGAAGATCGGCGTCAGAAGAAGGCCAATATAGCCTATCTTGACGAGGCCATTCGCAAACTCGACCATTTCATAAAGAAAGAACACCCAAGCTTTGATTTCGACGAGTGGAAGGCGACTGTCCAGGACAGATTCGGCGCATCTTTCGCTCAGGCATTGGATGATACATCGATATTTGGCCGGATGGCGCCGGCGCTAAATGCAGTTATTGAAATGTTAGAGCGGCGGAGCGTTGTCGCTAAATACTTGCTTGGATTACCGATCGAGTCGCAGGCGAGAGCCGTGTCGGAAGAGATTGAAGCAGCCAGCCGGATTGCTCTACAGCAGGCTGCGATTATGTCCAACGCACGCGCCGAGGTGACTATTAAATTTGCCGAGGAGTGGCTTAAGAACGGCGATGTATGGGTTAGAGAGAAGCAGGATATTTTTAACGGAAAGTCGGCAGCGGAATATGCAGCGGAAAGTCCAGAGGCGTTGTTGCGCGTCGAAAGGGAAATGAATCATCTGCGTTACGTCCAGAACAATAGTGATGCAGAGCAGTTCCATAAAGAACAGGTCCGAAATTACTATCGGAGTGTCCTGATAGCAGCAGTAACTGGTGTCCTAGGTAAGGGGCATCGCGATGTGTTCCTAAGTACGGTACATCCGGAGTTGGGTGTGGCACCTATCGATTACGTTGTTGACGAACCAACTTTTGAAAGAGTTAAGCGTATCTTGATGATGTATAGTGCCAGGCGTCAGCCTGTTTTAGTGAGCAGGCGTCATCGGCGCCTTTGACGATTCTCGTCGCGGCGTTGTGGCCCTTGGAATAGACTTAATGCAGGGTAACGGCTTTCTCGCCATCTGGAGCGACGTCACCGCCGCGCAGGAAACCGACGACCTGCACTGGCTGACGCGCGCATACGCAGGATTGCCTCGCCGTGCGCGTGTTCAGGGCGCTGCTCGATGGCGTCCATGTGCTTCACGTATTCGCCCGGAAAGGTTTCACGTCATTTCGTCGTCAGGATCCTGGTGACGGCATCGGGATCCCGGTCGATCAGGTTCAGCAGCACATTGACGGCATTTGGCGTGCCGGCGCGCTGCTGTTCCCAGTTCTTGATATTCGCGTCGTCGAGGGCGAAGCGGGCGGCGAAGTCCCGCTGACTCAGCCCCAGTCGCTTGCGGATTGCCTTCACGCTGACGCTGCGCACCATCGGCACACCCGCCGAGATGCCATGCTCGGCAAACCGGCGCGCGTAATCCTTCGGCGCATGCGGAACTGAGGCGACAGCTTCATCGCGCCTGTTCAGGGCGTCGACAATCTCCTTGGCCCGGCGCGGGGTCATGCCGCAGCGTACCAGGAGTCGCATGGCCTCGATCAGGTTGCCGTTCCCTGTGCGGCGCAGGTACAGGTTCGCGGGTTCACCGCCGAAAGGTTTTTGTTCGGCTTTGATGACCAGGCCGCGCTCCAGTAGAACGCCAGCCAGAGATCCTAATTTCCTGGACATTCAGTATCCTCATCACAGCCTGAGCGGTCCGGTTGATCCCGGCACGCCCCATACCGCCAATCGTCAAGCCATTCCTGCCATAGATGAGCGCATCTTCAATCGCGAGCAGGGTGTTGTTGAAGGTCACCACCTTGCCGGCGACATGCAGTTCGCCGAATGGCGTATCGATCACGATGCATGTGACCTCGTCGTCCGTCAGCTGCCTGTCGAGACGCACAGCATATTGCGGCTGTGGCTTCTGTACCGGCTTCGTCTTCCTCGCCTTTACTGTACGCAATTTGCGTACACCTGTCAATTTTTTCACCATATGTCGTTGCTCCGGATCGGCGGCGACCGCCGCCTCACCTGTATTTATGGGATCGCCTCTGGCAAGAGACGCATGTCTCGGGCGATTTCTGCGGCGAATACAGGAATATTCAATAAAGACATGAGCTTACCATACTGCAGAAACAGCTTCGATCTGCGGGGGTATCGACGCCGTCCTGCCGCGCTGCCGGGCGGAAGTGCGATGTTCAAGGCGGGGTGGGAGCACGGGCGGCGGCGGACCACGCAGGCGGGCGCATTTCCCGGATGAAGCGACGGCCGCCTGCAGTGTACCGGCGCACATGGCTGAAAGAAAAAACCCGGCCGCGCGGTGAACGCGGCCGGGTCGAAGCGTGTTGCGCCGGTCAGTTGATCGGCAATGCGCTCGTCTGTTCCGGCAGGCCTTCCGAAAACACCCGCTGATTCTCCGGGCCGGTGACATTCAGGAAGCCGGCCAGGCCGCGATTGACCCGCGACAGGGCATGGTCCACCAGCACATAGGTGCCCGGAACCTCCAGCTTGAAATCGGCGAACATCGCGCCGCCCGGCGGCACCGAGACGGTCTGCACGTCCTTCACCGTGCCGCTGGTCACCGATCCCATCGGATAGATCTTGTCGAAGATCTCGCCGATGACATGGAAAGACGACGTGAAGTTCGGCCCGCCGACACCGAAGAAGATGCGGACCGTCTCGCCGGTCTGGGCCTGCAGGGCGTTGGCGTTGCTCAGCGCACCCACCGCACCGTTGAAGACGAAATATTCCGGCCGCTCGTTCATCAGCTTGTCGTGGCTGTGGTTGACTTCGCCCCTGGTGCCGAACGGCTCCTCGGTATAGATCTCGCCCTGCATGACGTAGAATTCGCGGTCGACCTTCGGCAGGCCTTCCGCCGGCTCCACCAGGATCATGCCATACATGCCGCTGGCAATATGATGGGCCACCACGGGCGTGGCGCAGTGATACACGTAAAGGCCGGGATTGAGCGCCTTGAAGGTGAAGCCCTTGGTTTCGCCCGGCGCGGCTTCCGTTGCCATGCCGCCACCGCCCGGGCCGGTCACCGCATGGAAGTCGACATTGTGCATCATCACGCTGTCATCGGCGTTCTTCATGGCCACGTCCACGGTGTCGCCGACCCGCACGCGCACGAAGGGGCCCGGCACCTTGCCGTTGAAGGTCCAGTATTGATAGGTCGTGCCATCATCGAGCTGGCCGGTCACCTCGATCGTCTCAAGGTTCACGGTCACCCGCTGCGCGCCACGCCGGGCCAGCGGCTTCGGCAGATCGGTCGGGCTGCGCACGATCGGGTTATCGCCCGCCACGCCGGCCGGCGCACCGTGGCCGTGGCCGGCATTGTCGGCCATCGCCGGCAGGCTGAAACCGAGGGCGACGGCGAGAGCAAGTCCGCTGGCCGTCGTGGTGAGAGTCCTGAGCATACCGCGCATGGTGGTCTCCTTTCGCGCCTTGGTATGGCACTAATCTGGTGCTGCGGTGCGGCAGGCTCTTTGTGCAATCGCAAACTCGACTGCGACTTCCCGCTGCAGGCTGCGGCAGAAGCGCGCAGGCGGGATTGCCGGCGCCTGTCACGTTTGGGTGGCCGGCGTGATGCTTGCCATTGCCGGCAGGGCGAGCTGTCACTACTCTCGATCGGAAACCAACGTCTTCACGGTCCTGTCATGGTCACATCGGCATTTCGGCGCGGTCTCACGCATGCAGGGTAACGGCTTTCTCGCCATCTGGAGCGACGTCACCGCCGCGCAGGAAACCGATTACCTGCACTGGCTGACGCGCGAGCATACGCAGGAGCGCCTTGGCGTGCAGGGCTTCCGCGCCGTGCGCGTGTTCAGGGCGCTGCGCGACGGCGTCCACCGCTTCCTGATCGTCTATGAACTGGAAAGCGCCGCCACGCTGGCCGGCCAGCCCTATCTCGACCGGCTCAATGCGCCCACGCCCTGGTCGCAGCGCATCATGCCGATCCTGCGGAATTTCGCGCGCGGCGGCGGCCGGCGCGTGGCCTCGGCCGGCAGCGGGCGCGGCGCCATCGTCGCGGCGTTGCGTCTGACCGCCGATGAAATGCCTGAGCCGGGACTCCTGCAGCAGCTGGTCGCCCATGACCGCATCGTCGCTGCCCATCTGCTCGAAACCGACCAGGCCCGCACCGGGATCAGGACCGGCGAGAAGGGCCTGCGCAAAGACGATGGCAGCTTCGACGGCCTGCTGCTGGTCGAAGGCCTCGACCAGCCGGCCCTGCGCGCCGCCCTGGCCGCAGCGGGCTTTGCGCCCGGACTCGCCCCTGACATGCCCCTGTATGCGCAGATCTACGCGCTGAGCGCCGACTGACGTCAGGTTGACTTTTCCGGCATGTTGCTGTAATGTTCTTAAGTTAAGTTGCTGTTTCGAAAGATATTTTCCGGATAGCGGTGCCATAAGCCGGAACAGGCACTGGATAAGCCCGAAATAAGCCGGACTAAGGGTCAAATAAGCCAAAATAAGCACGTTATAAGCCGAAATAAGCCTGGAATAAGCCGGTTCAGGCCCGCGTCTGAACAGGTTAAGTGACTGAAAAAGCTTGAAAAGTGGCCGGATCGGGTCTGTTTCGCGCGGATCTGCGTGTGAGTCTCAGCTGGCGCGTTACACCGGTGTCTTGTTGGCCACCGCCCACCAGGCGCCGTCGCGGTGGATCATGGTGCGGTAGGCGCGCGGCGCCACGCCGTAGCGGTCGCGGAAGCTGCGGCTGAAATGCGTCGAGGAGTTGAAGCCCCAGGCAAAGGCGATCTCGGTGATCGACTGCTGCAGCAGAGCGGGGTTGGCCAGATCCTGGCGGATGCGTTCCAGACGGCAGTTCCAGATATGGCTGTTCAGCGTCTCGTCCTCGATCGCGAACATCTTGTGCAGGTTCCGCTTCGAACAACCCACCGCCGCGGCCACGCGGTCGAGCGACAGCAGCGGATCCTGCAGGTTGCCGTGGATGAAGGCCTTCACGCGGTCGCGCGTGGTCTCGCGCCGGGCCGCCTCGCTCGACACGCCCATCTGGTCCAGCACGGCGAGCCGCACCAGATTCGCCATCGTGTCGGCGAATTCCTCGCCGCCGCGCGGGCCGGCCAGAGTGGGCAGTTCGGCAAAGGCCGAGGACAGCAGGTCGAAGACCAGGCGGCCGGTGCCATGCCTGCCGGAAAAGCGCTGCACGGCGAGCTGGTCCAGGTTCAGGCCGAGCCGGGTCAGGCGGTCGCGCGGCAGCAGCAGCGCCAGCTGGTTGATCGGTTCGGGATTCGAGACCGTGTAGGTGCGCGTGGTGTCGTACATGCTCCACTCGCCCGGCGTCAGCACCAGCTTGCGGCTGGCCTGCTCGAAGCGGCCGGCGCCGGCGATCTGCGCCACGATCTTCACATAGCCGCGGTCGTCGCGCAGGATCTGGTTCGGCGTGCGCACCACGCGGTGACGGCTGGCGATGATGCGGCAGAGCTTCAGTCCGCCGATATCGCCCAGCTCCAGCCGGCCGTCGAAATGGCGGTCGCCGAAGGTGTCGGATTGCAGATGGCCGATATGGCGGCCGACGAAATCGCCCCACAGCGCCAGCCTGTCGGCCGGCGCGACGGCCGAGGTGGACACCACCGCAATCGCGCTCACATCTCCTCCCGGGAGTTTTTTTGGCCCTTGGTTGGGCTTCCAACTAATCCGAGTGTAGCGGCGAAGCCCGGCCAGGTTAAGCGGAAAGCGGGGGGCTATCGTTCGCTCACGGATAAGTTTCGGTTCCCTCTGGGGCAAGAAGCCGGTCCCGGCTGTGGCTAGGGTCAGCAGACTGCCGGGCGCCCGCGCCCGGTCCAGAGGGAGAGAAACAATGACACGCAGAACCATACTGGCGACCGCCCTGGCCGCCGGCCTTGTCGGCAGTCTCGCGCTGGCCGCCGCACCGCTGCAGGCTTTCGCGCAGGACAAGATCAAGATCGGCTACGCCATTTCGAAAACCGGGCCGAATGCCGGCGGCGCCAATATCACGCAGATTCCGAATTACCAGCTCTGGTTCAAGGAACTGAACGACAAGGGCGGCCTGATGATCGGCGGCAAGCGCGTGCCGATCGAGGTGGTCGAATACGACGACCGTTCGAATTCCGAAGAAGCCGTGCGCGCGGTCGAACGCCTGATCACCCAGGACAAGGTCGACCTGCTGCTGCCGCCCTGGGGCACCGGTCTCAACCTGGCGGTCGGGCCGGTGTTCAACAAATACGGCTATCCGCAGCTGACCTTCAGCGCCGTGACCGACCAGGCGCCGGCGCTGGCCAAGCGCTGGCCGAACAGCTTCTGGTTCCTCGGCACCAGCCAGCAGTATATCGATGCGCTGGTCGACCTGATGGCCAGGCAGCAGAAGGCCGGCAAGATCAACGGCAATGTCGCACTGATCAGCGTCGCCGACGGGTTCGGCATCGACCTGTCGAAGGCGGCACGCGCCGGCCTGGGCAAGGCCGGCTTCAAGCTGGTGATGGACAAGAGCTATCCGGTCGGCACCCAGGATATGTCGCCGCTGATCAGCGAAGCCGCGCGCTCCGGCGCCGATACCTTCATCGCCTTCAGCTATCCGCCGGATACGGTGGCGATCAACGACCAGGCCAAGGTGGCCAGCTTCGCGCCGAAGGTGATGTTCACCGGCGTCGGCACCGGCTTCCCGCTTTTCCCGCAGCGTTTCGGCGCCAATGCCGAGGGCGTCATGTCGCTCGGCGGCTGGGATCCGAACAACAAGGGCACTGCCGAATACCGCAAGAAGCATGTCGACATGCACAAGCGGGATCCGGATTACTGGGGCAGCCAGCTCGGCTATGTCTCGCTGCAGATGCTGGAACAGGCGGTCGAGCGCGTCGGCAAGATCGACCGTGCGGCCATCGTGAAGGAGCTGCAGACCGGCACTTTTGATACCGTGCTGGGCAAGATCAAGCTGGTCGACAACATGCCGCCGAAGGGCACCTATGCCTATATCGGCCAGTGGCAGAACGGCTTCTTCACCGGTGTGGCGCCTGCGGGCGCCAACATGAAGGACATGGTGATCCCGAAGCCGGCCTGGAAGTAATCGCTGGCACATGGGCGCGGCGGACCTCCCTGGCTGCCGCGCCCGCATTTTTGTGTAAGTCTCGAAGGTCCGGTCGATGTTTCTCGAACCCCTGCTGACGGGTATCACGCTCGGCGGCATGTATGCGCTGGTTGCCATGGGGCTGACGCTCCAGTATGGCGTGGCGCGCATCATGAACCTGTCCTACGGCGAGATTCTCGTCGCCGCAGCTTTCGCCGTGTTCTGGCTGTTCACCGCCGCCGGGGTCAATCCGCTGCTCGGCATGGTCGTGGTCGTGCCCGCTGCGCTACTCGCCAGCTGGCTGATCTATCGTGTACTGCTGCTGCCGCTGGTGCGCCGCGCCAAGACGCGGGACGCATTGGAAGTCGACAGTATCCTTGCCACCTTCGGCCTGCTGTTCGTGGTGCAGGGCGTCATGCTCGTGCTGTTCGGCGGCGCCTATTACAGCTATTCCTTCCTCGCCATTCCGGTGAATGTCTTCGGCGTCACCATCGCAGCCAATCGCCTGCTGGCGCTGGCCTTCGCCGCCGTCATCGGTCTGGCGCTATATCTTGGCCTGACCCGCACCCGTGCCGGCACGGCCCTGCGCGCCGTCGCTGTCGATCCTGTCGCGGCCCAGTTGGTCGCCATCGACGTGCGTGCCGCTGCCGCCATCGCTTTTGCCATCGGCGGCGGACTGGTGGCGTCGGGCGGCGTGCTGGTGTCGATGTTCCTGACCTTCAACGCCAATATCGGCGTCGTCTTCACCATGAAGGCGCTGATTGTGGTGATCATGGGCGGTGTCGGCAACATGATGGGCGCGCTGGTCGCCGGCCTTATTCTGGGCCTGACCGAGACTTTCGTGGCCACCTGGATCGATCCCGGCCTGACGCTGGCGGCGACCTACACGATCTTCCTGATCATCCTGCTGGTGCGCCCACAAGGACTGTTCGGCAGGAGTGGGCGATGATGTTCTCGCCGCCCGTCAAACTCGTCGGCGCTGCCGCGCTGGTCGCGCTGCTGGCCTGCGTGCCGATGGTGGCGGACGGCTACCGTCTGTCGCTCGCCATCAGCCTGCTGAACTACACCGTACTGGCGACAGCCTGGGCGCTGTTTTCCGGCCCCACGCGCTATGTCTCGCTCGCCACCGTCGCCTTCTTCGGCATCGGCGCCTATACGGTGGCGGTGCTGGGCGAGGTGCTGGCCTGGCCGCTGGTGCTGCTGATCGCACTGGGCATCGGTATGATTGTCGCGCTGGTCGTCGGGCTGGCCACGCTCAGGCTCAGCGGCGTCTATTTCGTCATCTTCACCTTCGGCCTCGCTGAACTGGTGCGCCAGCTCGTCACCTGGTTCGAAGTCAACATCACACGCACGCTCGGCCGCTATGTTTTCCTCGATATCACCACCGACCAGATCTACTGGCAGCTGCTCGGACTGACGGTTCTGGTCTTTGTCGCCGGGCTGCTCATTCGGCGCTCGCGGCTCGGCCTGGCCTTGCGCGTGATCGGCGACGACGAGACGGTGGCGCGCCATATCGGCATCAACACCACGGCCGCAAAAGTCGCGCTCTTTGTGCTCAGCGCCACCTTCATGACGCTGTGCGGTGCGGTCATGGCGCCGCGCTGGACCTATATCGACCCGGCAATCGCCTTCAATCCGGTCACCTCCTTCCAGGTGCTGATCATGGCGCTGCTCGGCGGCGTGCACCGGCTGTATGGCCCGTTGCTCGGCGTGGTGCCGCTGACGCTGCTGTTCGAATTCCTGCTGGCCAACTTCCCGAACCACTTCAGCATCCTGATCGGTATTGCCTTCATGTTGATCGTCTATGCCATCCCGAACGGCATCGCCGGCCTGGCGGAGAAGCTGCTGAAGCGCCAGAAGAAGGAGGCCGCGTCATGACCGCGACGCCGCTTCTGGAGGTGCAGGGTCTGACCCGTCGCTTCGGCGGACTGGTGGCCGTGGACAGTCTCGATCTCTACGTGCAGGCGGGAGAAATCGTCGGCCTGCTGGGGCCGAACGGCTCGGGCAAGACCACGGCGCTGAACCTGATTTCCGGAGCGTTGAAACCCGACACCGGCGGCATAGCTTTGCGCGGTGGCGCGATTGCCGGACTTGCCCCGCACAAGATCGCCCGTCTCGGCGTGGCGCGCACTTTCCAGCTGGTGCGCGTGCTGGGCTCGATGACGGTACATGAGAATGTACTGGCCGGCCTGGCCTTCGGCACCCGCAACGACTGGGGCCCGCGCGCCGCAGCCAGCGCGGCGGATCTGCTGGACCGCGTCGGCCTTGGCGGCCGTGGCGCGGTGATGACCACGGAACTGACCTATATCGACCAGAAGCGGCTGGAACTGGCGCGCGCACTGGCGTTGCGACCTGAACTGCTGCTGCTGGATGAATGGCTGGCCGGCCTCAATCCCACCGAACTGCTGCAGGGGATCGAACTGGTACGCAGCTTGCGTAGCGAGGGTATCGCCATCCTGATGGTGGAGCATGTGATGGATGCGATCCGTTCGTTGTGCGACCGTTGCGTGGTGATGAATGCCGGAAGGCGTATCGCGGTCGGTACGCCCGCCGAAGTGCTGGCCGATCCCGAAGTCGTGCGCGCTTATCTGGGAGACGGCGATGCTTGAGATCGCCAGCCTCTCCATCTCCTATGGCAAGCATCGCGCCGTCGACAATGTGGCGCTCTCGGTTTCCCGTTCCGAAATCGTCGTCATTCTCGGTGCGAATGGCAGCGGCAAGAGTTCGCTGCTGCGGACCATCGGCGGTATCCAGCCGGCCATCGGCGGCGCCGGGATCGTGCTGGGCGGCACCGACCTGACAAAACTGCGCGCCCATGCCGTTGTCGAGGCCGGGCTGGCGCTGGTCCCCGAAGGGCGTGGCATCTTCGGCGACCTGACGGTGCGCGAAAACCTCATGCTGGGCGCTTATGCCAAACGCGCCCGGGCCGGTGAGTCGGAGAATCTGAAGCGGGTGCTGGCCCTGTTCCCGCGTCTGTCCGAGCGCATGACGCAGGCGACACGCACCATGAGCGGCGGCGAACAGCAGATGGTCGCCATCGGCCGCGCCCTGATGTCGGCGCCGGATATCCTGCTGCTGGACGAACCCTCGCTGGGCCTCTCGCCGCTGATGTGCGGCGAGTTGTTCGGCGCGCTCGGCCGCATCCGCCAGGCCGGCATCGGCGTGCTGCTGGTCGAGCAGAATGCCAAGCGGAGTCTGGCTGTCGCCGATCGCGGCTACCTGCTGGAAAACGGCCGCATCGTGGGACAGGGTTCAGCGCAATCGCTTCAGAACGATCCCGCCGTGCAGCGCGCCTATCTCGGCGTGGCGCAATCGGCAGTGTGAAAAACCAGGAACGGGAGAGACCCATGTTCAACATCGACCTGCTGATCGACGGCAAGACGGTGCCGGCCGCCAAGGGCCGCAGCTTCGAGCGTCGCAATCCGCTGAACGACAGCGTGGCCACCAGGGCGGCTGCGGCCAGCGTGGAGGATGCACGTGCTGCCGCAGATGCGGCGGCGAAGGCCTTTCCGGCCTGGTCTGCGCTGGGTCCGAACGAGCGTCGCGCTCTGCTTGGCAAGGCCGCCGATGCCATGGCGGCCAAGACGCCCGAATTCATCGCGCGCATGGCGGCCGAGATCGGCGCCACTGCCGGCTGGGCCGGCTTCAATGTGCATCTGGCCGCCGGCATGCTGCGCGAGGCCGCCGCCATGACCACGCAGATCGGTGGCGAGGTGATCCCGTCCGACAAGCCGGGCTGCATTTCGATGGCGGTGCGCCAGCCGGTCGGCGTCATTCTGGGTATCGCGCCGTGGAATGCGCCGGTGATCCTCGGCACCCGTGCGCTGGCCATGCCGCTGGCCTGCGGCAACACCGTGGTGCTGAAGGCCTCCGAACTCTGCCCCGGTACGCATCGCCTGATCGCCGAATGCCTGCTCGAAGCCGGACTTCCCGCCGGCGTGGTCAATGTCGTGACCAATGCGCCGGAAGACGCATCGGCCGTGGTGGAAGCGCTGATTGCCCATCCGGCCGTGCGCCGCGTCAACTTCACCGGCTCGACGCGGGTGGGCCGCATCATCGCCGGGACGGCGGCGCGGTATCTGAAGCCGGTGCTGCTGGAACTGGGTGGCAAGGCACCGATGCTGGTGCTGGACGATGCCGATCTGGATGAGGCCGTGAAAGCCGCTGCCTTCGGCGCTTTCATGAACCAGGGCCAGATCTGCATGTCGACCGAGCGTCTGGTGGTCGACCAGAAGGTGGCCGACGACTTCGTCGTAAAATTCGCCGCCAAGGCCACTACGCTGGTGGCTGGCGATCCGCATAAGGGTAACACACCGCTGGGTGCCGTGGTCAGCCGGGAAGCCGTCCTGAAGGTCCAGGATCTGATCAAGGATGCCACGGGGAAGGGCGCCAGGCTGGTGGCCGGTGGTCGCGCCGAAGGCGCCATCATGGATGCCGCCGTGCTGGATCATGTCACGCCGGATATGAAGATCTATTACGAGGAGTCCTTCGGTCCGGTGGTTTGCGTGGTACGCGCGCAGGACGACGAGGATGCCATCCGCATCGCCAACGATACCGAGTACGGCCTTTCGGCGGCCGTGTTCAGCCGCAATATCCCGCGCGCCATGAATGTGGCCCGCCGCATCGAGAGCGGTATCTGCCATGTGAACGGTCCGACGGTGCATGACGAGGCGCAGATGCCGTTCGGTGGCTCCAAGGCGTCCGGTTACGGCCGCTTCGGCGGCAAGGCCGGCATCGACCAGTTCACCGAGCTGCGCTGGATCACCATCGAGACCCAGCCCGGCCGCTTCCCGATCTGAGGCTCGACATGGCTTTGCTGCAAGGAAAAGTCTGCATCGTCACCGGCGGCGGCGGCAGCCTGGGGCTGGCCTCCGCGATGGAATTCCGCAGCAATGGCGGTCGCGTCATGCTGGTGGATCGCGAACCGGCGATGCTGGAGGCCGCGGTGGCGAAGATCGGCGGGCCGGGCGAGGATATTGCCACCTGCGCGGCTGATGTGGCGAGCACGGCGGGCACTCAGCGCTATATCAGCGAAACCGTGTCGCGCTGGGGCAGGATCGACGTGCTGTTCAGCAATGCCGGCATCAGCGGCATTGTCTGCCCCGTGACCGAGTACCCGGAAGATGTGTTCGATGCCGTGATGGCGGTGAATGTGCGCGCCGCGTTCCTGGCCTGCAAATACGGCCTGCCGCAGATGAACGATGGCGGCAGCATCCTGATCACCGCCAGCGTGGTCGGTGTCACCAGCGATCCCGGCATCTGCGCCTATGCCACCTCGAAACACGCCGTCATCGGTCTGATGCGCACGGTGGCCAAGGAAGCCGCCAGTCGCAACATCCGCTGCAACGTGATTGCGCCGGGCCCGATCGACAACGGTTTCCAGCTTGAGATCGAGAAGGGCATTACCGCAGCGACCGGCCGCGACGGTACCAGGCTGCTGGATTCCATCATCCCGCTCGGCCGCCATGCCAAAGCCGAAGAGATTGCCCGCATGGTGCTGTTCCATGCTTCCGATCTCGGCAGTTTCACCACCGGCAGTGTGCTGATGGCCGACGGCGGCATGCATATCTAGTCAGACCAGCAGCCAGAGAAGGAAGGCGCGCCATGCCCGAACTTGCCACCACCGAATTCTGGAAAGACCTGAAGCCGATTGCCAAGGTGTTTCAGCCGGACGCCCTGCCCGAAGTCTATATCAACAACGCCCCCACCGAGGATGAGCGGCTCTATGTGCCGTTTACCGATACGGTGTCGTCCCGTCCGCTGTGGATTTCGCCGTCGCAGAACAAGTGGTGCGACATCCTGATGGCGAAAAGCGCCGGGCTGGTGAACCGGCATTACCATCCGCACGAGGTTTTCGCCTATACCATCTCGGGCAAGTGGGGCTACCTCGAACACGACTGGACCGCCACGGCCGGCGATTTCGTCTACGAGACGCCGGGCGAGGGCCATACACTGGTGGCCTATGAGCACAAGGATCCGATGAAGGTGTTCTTCACCGTCACCGGGCCGCTGATCTGGCTCGACGAGAACGGCGAGTCGGCCGGCTATTTCGACGTGCACAACTACATCGACCTCTGCCGCACCCATTATGAGAAGATCGGCATCGGCGCCGCCTTTGTGGACACGCTGTTCCGCTAGCCGGGGCAAGGCTTGCAGCCGGCAGGGCGTCTGACTAGGCTTGATCCCGGGCGTAAACCCGGGATCAGGCGGTCGATGACACAGGAAAATCAGATCCTGCTGCCGCGCGAAAGCGCGTGATGGCCCGCCGTTCCCGTCCGTCCATCCTGCTGATCGGCCATGGTGCCATTGCCGCCGAGGTGCGCGCGGCAGCGCTCAGCACCGGCCTGTTCGATGTCGGGGCGGTGCTGGTGCGGCATGAAAAAGTCGGCACCGTCCAGGCCGAACTGAACGGCTACAAGGTTATCGACACGCTGGAGGAGCTGGATTTTCAACCGGTCCTCGCCGCCGAATGCGCGAGCCATTCAGCCGTGCGGCAGTATGGCCCGGCGCTGCTGCGCCTTGGCATCGATCTGGTCATTGCGTCCATCGGTGCGCTGAGCGACGAGGCGCTGCATCGCGAGCTGGAAGCGGCGGCCGCCATCGGCGGGGCCAGGCTGATCCTGCCGGCCGGTGCGGTGCCGGGTATCGATGCACTGAACGCCGCCATGCTGGGCGGGCTGGAGCGCGTGTCCTATACGTCCCGCAAGCCGCCGGGTGCCTGGAAGGGGACGCCCGCGGAAACCGTGCTCAATCTCGACAGCCTGCAGCAGCCGGCGACCTTCTACACCGGTACGGCGCGGGCCGCAGCGCGCGCCTATCCGAAGAACGCCAATGTGGCGGCCACGGTGGCGCTGGCCGGGCTCGGCTTCGATGCCACCGAAGTCCGGCTGATCGCCGATCCGGCCGCCAAGGGCAACCTGCACGAAATCGAGGCCGAGGGTGCCTTCGGGCAGATGCGGCTCAGCATCGCGGGCAAGCCGCTGAAGAGCAATCCCAAGACCTCGTCGCTCGCGGCCTACAGCACGGTGCGTGCGATCCTCAATCGCGTACGTATCACGGAAATCTAGGGAAGGCTCAGTCGTGAAAGCGGTCTACAGCGAAGCCCATGGCAGCCACGATCCGCAATTCTTCCTGATGCGCGGCGTGGTGCGCAAGACCACCGAGCAGCCTGAACGTGCCGCCCGCCTGCTCGACGGGCTGAACAGCGGTAAGCACAGCATCGTGCCGGCGCAGAGTTTCGGCGCGGGGCCGCGCGCCCGCGTGCATAGCCCGGATTATCTGGCTTTTCTGGAGCATGGTTTCGAGGAATGGCGTGCGCTGGGCGATTCCAGTGCCGAAATGATTCCGAATATCCACGCCCATCGTGGCGAGGGTAGTAGCTATCCGGCCGGCATCGTCGGCCGGCTCGGTTGGCATACGGCGGACACGGCCTGTCCGATTGGGGCGGGCACTTTCGCGGCCGCCTGTGCCGCGGCCGATACCGCCACCACGGCGGCACAGATGGTACTGGATGGCGAAGATACGGTTTATGCGCTCTGCCGTCCGCCCGGGCATCATGCCTATCGCGATATGGCCGGTGGCTTCTGCTATCTGAATAACAGCGCTATTGCGGCGGCGCATCTGCGGCAAAGGCATGAGCGGGTGGCCATCCTCGATGTCGACGTGCATCACGGCAACGGCACGCAGGGCATTTTCTACGACCGCGCCGATATGCTGGCCGTGTCGATCCATGCCGATCCGGCCCGGTATTATCCCTTCTTTGTCGGCTATGCGCATGAAACCGGCATCGGTGCCGGGCAGGGCGCCAACCTCAATATTCCGCTGCCGCTGGGCACCGGCGATGC
>JAEYSS010000232.1 GCA_023434425.1 Pseudomonadota bacterium
CTCGGGCGCCTTCTCGGGCGCCACGCTGGGTGATCGCCTTGGGGACGGACTGGTCGCAGCCGGCATCGACCCCGCAATCGCGACGCCACTGGGCGTCGGCGTCGTGGTCGTGATCATCACCTATCTCTCGCTGATCATCGGCGAACTGGTGCCCAAGCAGCTGGCGCTCAAGAATGCCGAAGCGGTGGCGAGCACGATGGCGCCGGTGCTGAATGCGCTGGCGAAGATCGCCGCGCCGCTGGTCTGGCTCCTCGATATCTCGTCGCAGGCGGTGCTGCGCCTTCTCGGCGCCGGTGCCGGCAGCAGCGGCGCGGTGACGGAGGAAGAGATCCATCATCTCGTCGCCGAAGCCGAAAGCGCCGGCACGGTGGAGCCCGCCGAGCGGCAGATGATCGCCGCCGTGATGCGGCTCGGCGACCGCCCGGTGCGCAGCGTGATGACGCCGCGCCACGATCTCGACTGGCTCGACCTGTCGCTCGCGCATGAGGAACAGCTGCTGCGCCTGCGCGAAACCACGCATCTGCTGCTGCCGGCGGCGCGCGGCTCGATCGACGAACCGCTCGGCAGCGTCAATGTGAAAGACGTGCTGAACCTGCTGCTCGACAGCGGTCGCGATGGTCTGGCGCAGGCCGGCATCGGCAGCTTCGTGCGCCCGGTGCCGGCGCTGCATGAAAGCGCCGACCTGCTCAGCGCGCTGTCGCTGCTGCAGAAGTCGCCGGCGGGCATGGCCTTCGTGGTCGATGAATTCGGCAGCCTCGAAGGCGTGGTGACGGCGAACGACATTCTCGAAAGCATCGCCGGCAATTTCGCCCTGCCCGATGGCGAGGACGTGCCGGGTGCGATCCAGCGCGACGACGGCTCCTGGCTGCTCGACGGCCTGCTGGGGCGCGACGAGTTCGCCACGCAGCTCGGCGTTACGCTGCCGGCCGAGGAAGACGACTATCACACCGTCGCGGGCTTCATGCTCGCGCGTTTCGGCCGCCTACCGGAAACCGGCGATCATGTCGAATGGAATGGCTGGAGATTCGAGGTCGTCGACATGGACGGCCGCCGCATCGACAAGGTGCTGGCGCAGCAGATCGCTGGCACCGAAGGCGCGCACGATTCCTGATTGCGGCCTCGACGTATACATCAATGCCGCTGCCTCTCTGAAGGCAGGCCCGAAAAACACCCTTGTATGACAGGAGGAGCCGGCACGGAGGTTGCAGTGCGGGCAAAAAAAGGGGCCGCATCGAAATGCGGCCCAAGTCTAGGGAGGAAACGCCCGAGAAGGGCATGCAACAAACCCGGAGGCTTGTTGCAACGCACAATCTATAGAAAGGACGTGTGCAGCGCAAGAGGAAAGTTGGGCCAGATTGTCGCATGAACGATTTCAATGACTTGCGTAATTTTCTGAGCCGACTCGCGCTGCCGCACGACAGATTGTTCGCTCACATTCAATTGTGCAGGCGCGAATAGTTTGTGACTGTTGCGCCCGGAACACAGGCAGCCGCTTTTTCAGCCAGATTTCAGCAGCGCCTATTTCACAGCCGGCCCCCGCCGCAGTGCGGATTGCGTGAAAGTTGTATGTACTTAGCTGCGCCGACTCAGCCACGTCGGGCAGCGCTTCGGGCTTGAGGCTTTGCCCTTTTCAAAAGAGCTTGCTGGCCCCCCTGTCAACGAAGCCATAACATTTATTCGAGATCACTACTTAGGAGGGCATCGCCTTGGAAGGCGAGAACGCCATAGTTTTTATTAGCTACGCGAGTCCGGATCGGATGCGAGTTTTGCCGGTTGCTCAACGATTGGTGACTCGCGGCCTGAATGTATGGATGGATTATTTGTGCCTTAAGCCAGGGCAAAATTGGGATTTTGAGATCAAACGCGCTCTTGATAGAGCGGCTATAGTAATTGTGTTCGTATCGCACAATTCAGTTAATCGCCGTGGATACGTACAGCGAGAAATTAAGTTTGCTTTGGATAAGGCCCAAGAAAAGTTATTGGGCGATATTTATGTCATCCCAGTAATGCTTGAGGGAGGCTTGGATTATCCAGATGAATTGAAGAAATGGCATGCTGTCCATCTCGACGATCCCGGCAGCGAAGAGGCCGTAGCTGCTGCTATACAGCAGCAGTTCAAAACTCTCTCGGTGGAATCGGAAGCAGCGCAGGCACGGGCAGGATTCCGCTGGCATCGCAATATAGGGAGAGAGAGCTGGGATGGCCTTCCGGGTTATGACATCGAGTGGTCGTCTTATGCGCTGACGTCATTGGAATATCCAGAGCTTGAGGATGTTAATGCTGTCATAGAAGGCAGCATCGCTCAGATGAAAATGCAAATGCGTAGAACCAAATTGGAGCAAGAACCAAGTTACCATTCGTTTGGTAAAGCTCGTGAACTGCGCACATCCGCTCTGGACATCCAGTTCGCTGAGCCTGTGATTCAAGAGCGAGTTGTTTCTCTGCTGTGCGCTAAGCACTACTACTTTTCTGGAGCTGCCCATGGAAACACTGGCTTTGAATCCTGGGTCTTTCTTGTAACGCCACTAATTCAATTGCGGCGTCTTGAGGATGCATTTCGGGATCCAACCAAAGCAATTGATGTAATTCGGCAAGAAACGCGCCGAATCCTATTGTCGCACAAAGAAATAGAGGGTGAAGACTATGTGCCAGTACTCGAAGAAGAATGGGTAAATCGAGGCACGGAAGATTGGTCGGCATTTCAAGTGTTTCGGTTTTTACAGAATGGTCTAGAGATTACATTTTCTCCCTACGAGGTCGCTTGTTATGCGGCGGGCCCACAAACCGTGGTTTTGCCATGGGAGTTAATTGTCTCCTTGATGAATGGCGATTACATCGATGCAGCAGGGCTAAACTACATCGCTCAATAATATTGATTGTTGCAATAATTCTATAAAGAGTCTGGCCTGCATCAAACTGAAATGGTCACATTCTGCGACTCAGCCAGGTCGCGATCCAGCCGGGCAGCGCCTCGGGCTTGATCGGGGCGGAGATGAAATAGCCCTGCGCGATGTCGCAGCCCAGGCCGGTGGCACAGTCCCAGTCGGCCGCGCTTTCGATACCTTCGGCCACGGTGGTCATGCCGAGTTTGCGCGCCAGCCGCACCGACGAACTGACGATGGCGCGCGCCGCCTGGTCCTGCACGGCCATGCCGACGAACTGGCGGTCGATCTTCATTTCCTCGAAGGGAAAACGCTGCAGCTGTTCCAGCGAGGAATAGCCGGTGCCGAAATCGTCGATGGCGAGATTGAAGCCTTTCAGCTTCAGCCGGGTCAGCACTTCCAGCGCCGCGGTCTGGTCGTCGATCAGCCGGCTCTCGGTCACTTCCAGCACGAGGTCAGCCGGCGTCAGCCCCTGCTCGCTCACCGCGACGGCAATGCGCTGCGGCAGATCGAGCCGCTTGAGATTGGCGGTCGAGAGATTCACTGCCATCTGCAGCGCCAGGCCTTCGGCGCGCCACAGGCCGGCGGCGCGCAAGGCGAGGCCGAGGATCGCCTCGAACAGCGGCTCGGCGGCGGCGCCGTTCTCGGCGAGCGGAATGAACTGGCCGGCGCCGATCACGCCGCGCTGCGGATGGCGCCAGCGCGCCAGTGCCTCGACGCCGACCGGCTGGCGTGTCTGCATCGAGACTTTCGGCTGCACCATGATCTCGATCTGGCCCAGCCTGATGCCATCCAGCAATTCCGCTTCGCTGAGCGGCTCGGCGGGATTGACCGCCGCCCGCGCGCCGCCGAGGCTGAGTTTGCGCAGCAGTTCGCCGATCGCGGTGTCGGTGAGCGGCTTTTCGACGAAGCCGAGGATGCTGAGATTATGCGCGCGCGCCAGCGTCTCGGCAGTGCGCAGCACGCGCGCGGATTCGGCGCTGAACAGCGCGATCTGGCCCTCATAGCCGCGGTTGGCGAGATGGCGCAGCACTTCGATGCCGTCCATGCCGGGCATGTTGAGATCGAGCAGCATCAGGTCGCAGGCAAGAGACGCGGCGGCGAAACGGTCTAGCGCGGCCAGCGCCGTGCTGCCGTCGTCGCAGCTCTCCACCGTGCCGATGCCCTGCGCGCGCAGCATGGCCGCGGCCATGTCGCGCATCAGCTTCATGTCGTCGACCACCAGCACGCGCAGGCGGGCCGGATCGATCACGGCAGCGGTGGTTGGGGTCGCGTTGTCTGCGGCTGACACGGCTTTACTCTCGACCGCCGCTTGCGCGGAATCAAGAAAAACTGCGTCGCGGCGCTGTGACCTGGGTCGCGCCGAACTGTCCCCGGTGTCTCAGGTCCGGTCTTCGGGGGTTGTGGGCTCGCCCTCGATGTCGCCGCGGCGCTGCAGCAGCACGATCAGCGTCCAGCAGCCTGCCGCCCAGGCGCTGCCGATCATCCAGCCGCCCAGCACGTCGCTCGGCCAGTGCACGCCGAGATAGACGCGGCTGATGCCGACCAGCAGCGTGACGCCGGCCGCCAGCAGCAGCAGGAAAGCCTTCAGCCGCCGGCGGCTTTCGCTGCGCGCCAGCAGGGCCGCCAGCGTCAGGTAGACGATGGCGGTCATCATCGCATGGCCGCTCGGGAAGCTGGCGGTATAGACATGCATGCCATGCGGCACGAGATCGGGCCGTGGCTGGTCGAAGCCGGCTTTCAGCAGCGACGACAGCAGTTGCCCGCCGGCAATGGCGGCGAACAGGAACAGTGCGGTGCGCCGCCGCCGGCGCAGCAGCAGATAGACCATGCCGGCCAGCGTGATGAAGGCGAGCGGCCCGGTGCCGCCGAACGCCGTGATGTCGCGCATCAGTTCTTCGAGCCACGGCGGCCCGAGCGGATCGGAGACATCCTGCGGATTGCGCAGGGACAGCAGCAGCCGGCTGTCGATATCCCGGATCTCGCCTTCCAGCACCTCATCGACCAGGGCGACGAAACCCCACAGCGTCGCCGCCGCAAAGCCGGGCAGCACCAGCAGCGGCAGTTCGAAACGGCCGAGGCGGG
>JAEYSS010000285.1 GCA_023434425.1 Pseudomonadota bacterium
GCGGCGCCGACCCGATGCTGAGCGCGCAGGCACTCGCCGTGATCGGCGCCTTCAACGTGTTCGGCAGCTGGCTGTTCGGCTGGCTCGGCGACCGCTACCACAAGCCGATGCTGCTCGGCCTGATCTACATCCTGCGCTCGGTAGCCATTGCACTGTATTTCATGCTGCCGGTCAGCCAGTTCTCCACGCTGGTCTTCGCCGCCATCATGGGCACGCTGTGGCTGGGCGTGATCCCGCTGGTGAACGGCCTGGTGGCGCAGATTTTCGGCATCCGCTATCTCGCCACCCTGACCGGCATCGCCTTCTTCAGCCACCAGGTCGGCAGCTTCCTCGGCGCCTGGGCCGGCGGCGTGATCTATGACCAGCTCGGATCCTACACGCTGGCCTGGCAGCTCGCCGCCGGCATCGGCGCGGCAGCGGGCGTCATGCAGCTGTTCATGAACACGCGGCCGACCGAACGCGTGCTGGCGGCGCAGCGCGCGGCAACAGCGGTCGCCGAGTAATCATCTCGACAGAAAGAAAACGGCGGCGGGATCGTTCCTGCCGCCGTTTTTCATTTCGGCACCGCGATCAGCGCCGCGTATACAGCCGCAGCAGTGTGAGCGCTGTGGTGATGGCCGCGCCGCTGACCAGCCCGATCCACAGCCCGATGACGCCGAGGTCTTTCATCTCGCAGAGCCAGATGCCGAGCGGCGCGCCGATGCCCCAGTAGGCGACCAGCTTGAACACCATCGGCAAGCGGGTGTCCTTGCAGCCGCGCAGCAGGCCCAGTCCTGCAAGACCCGGGTATCCTACAAACTGCAGGAGTCCGAGCAGCATGAGAAGGCCGGTGGCAACCTGGATCGCGGTGAGACCGGCCGGGCCGGTATCGAAGAACCAGAGCGCCAGCGGTTCGGCGCCGAAGCCGAGCAGCGCGAACAGCAGCGTGCCGCCGATCACCGACACTGTCAGGCTGGCACGCAGCACGGCGCCGGCCCGGCTCGTCTCGTCGAGACCGCCCTCCTTCAGACCAATGGCGCGCGCCATGCGCACCATGGAGGCCTGCTGCAGCGCGAAAGAGGCCGCATAGGCGATGCCGGCCACGCGCAGGGTCAGCGTATGCGCGGCGACATCGGCGGCGCCGAGCGTGGCCGCATAAAGCGTGACGGCGAGATAGATGCCGGTTTCGGTCGCCGCAGTCACACCAATCGGCAGGCCGACGCGCAGCACCGAGATCAGTCCGCGCCAGTCCAGGGCTTCCGCGCCGGCCGCCGGGGTGTTGCGCCGTGACATCACCAACAATGCGATCAGCGTGCCGGTCGCCACCAGCAACGTGGCGATGCCGGAGCCGGTGGGGCCGAAGGCCGGGATCGGGCCGGCGCCCTGCATGAGCAGAGCATTGCCGATGGCATTGAGCGGCAGCATCGCCAGCGTGATCTTCAGGAAGGCATGCGGGTTTTCCGCCGCTGTCAGCAGCGTGCGCCAGAGCGTGACACCCAGCATGGGAAGCAGCGTCAGCGCCATGACCTGCGTGAAAGCCCCACCCTGCCGCAGCAGCCCGGCATCGAGGCCGAGATGGATCAACCACTGCGGTGCGAACCAGACCAGCGGCACGGCCGGCAAAACCAGCAGCACGGCGATGACCCAGCCGATGCGTTCGAGCCGTGCGCGGTCGGCGCTGTCCTTGCGTGCCACAGCCTGCGCATAGAAAGGCGCCACGCCGCCCAGCGTGCCGGCGCAGACATAGAAGACGATGGAATAGAGATCGCTGCCGACCGAAACGGCCGCCAGCGCTTCGGCGCCGTACATCAGCGACACCATCATCGTGTCGGTGATGCTCATGCCCATATTGACCAGCGCGATCAGCATGATCGGCCAGCCGAGCCGCAGCAGCGTGCTGCTTTCGTGCAGCCAGGCGGAGGGCGCAGGAGGCGCCAGTTCAGTCTGTGCAATCGACATGATCTCTATCCGTTTTCCGTCGTCAGCCCAGGCGCCGCTCGACATGGCGCCACACGACCGCCACGTTATTCTGCGCGGCAACCGGATCGATCCCCGCATCCCGCATGGTGCGGAGATCGATCCGGCCCAGCAGGCGCCGTGCGTGACTACGGCGGCGCCAGAGGCGCAGGGCTTCTGCCGCCCGCATCCACCAGCGGCTCCCGCGATCCCCGGCCCTGCGGCCGAGGATCGCGCGGATCAGTGCGCGCAGGATCAACGCCGTGCCTCAAGGATGAGGTTGAACGGCGTTTCGGTGGCGCGGCGAAACTGCGTGAAGCCGCTTGCCCTGGCGATCTCGTCCAGCTTGCCCTGCCCGGCCTGCGCGCCGAGCACATGCGTGCCGTTCTCCGAGATCGCATGGGCACAGCACAGCATGGTCGAGCCGGCATAATACAGGCGGCCGACCGGGTTGAAGTTGGCCTCCACCCTGTCATGCGCAAACGGCTCGACCAGCATCACGCTGCCATCCGGTGCCAGGCTTTTATAGGCATGCTTCATCGCCGCTTCGGGGAAGCCCATGTCATGCAGGGCATCGAAGAAGCAGATCAGGTCGTAACCGCCAGCTTGAGATGGATAGTCGCCCGCCTTGATCACCTCGAAAGTGACGCGGTCGGCGACGCCCTGCTGCTTCGCCACTTCGCGCGCTTCGGCGATCGAGGCCGCATGGGTGTCGAAGCCCCAGAAGCGCGAGTTCGGGAAGGCTTTCGCCATCAGCACGGTGGAATGGCCATGGCCGCAGCCGATATCGGCGACTTTCGCGCCGGCTTCGAGCTTCGGCAGCATGCCGGTCAGCGCCGGCAGCCATTCCGGCACCAGATGCGCGGCATAGCCGTTGCGGAAGAAGGCGGCGATGCCGCAATACAGGCGGTCGTGATGGTCGCCCCAGGCGATACCCTTGCCGGTGCGGAAGGCCTCGATGGTCTTGGCCTCGTCGAACCACATCGAGGCGGTCACTTCCCAGGCGTTCGGGATGAAGACCGGGCTGGTATCGTCGGCCAGCATCATCGCCTGTTCCGGCGACAGCTCATATTGCTGGGTTTCGGGGTTGTAATTGATATAACCGCCGGCAGCATTGCAGTTCAGCCATTCGCGCACATAGCGCTCGGCACAGCCGGCGCGCTGGGCGAGTTCGGCCGGGAACATCGGCCCACGATTGGCCATCGCCTTGTAAAGACCGAGCTTGTTGCCGACGCTGATCATCACGCCGCCATTGGCGCCGGAGAGTTCAGCCATCGCCGTGCCGACCAGGGCCATCAGCCTGTCCTGGTTAATTGTCATCGCATTCATCGAATCACCTGCATGTTAACCGCCCGGGGGGATGGGCGGCCGGCACAATGGCGATTGTCACGGCCCGGCGTGAGAGGCTAACTTGTCAATACCGGTCCTCTTATGCCAATGAAGCGCCGGATGAACCGCAAAAGCCTTCACGTCAGCTTGATCGCCCTGCCCGAGGCCTCCGCCTCGGTGCTGTTCGGCATGTACGACCTGCTGAATGCCTTTCCGCAGATGCAGGGCATCATTCCCGGCCTGCCCGAGGTGACGCCCTTCCGCATCGAGGTGGTGGGCGAGAAGACCGGCGATATCACGGTGGCCGGCGGCACGCAGATCCATGTGCACCGCGCCTGCCGCGAGGTGACGCAGACCGACATCATCGTGGTGCCGGCGCTGGTGCTGCGCAGCTGGAAGACCGGGCGATACCCTGAGCTGGTCGACTGGCTGGCGCAGCGCCATGCCGACGGCGCCATGCTCTGCTCGGCCTGTTCCGGCGTTTTCCTGATTGCCGAGACCGGCCTGCTGGATGGCCGGCAGAGCACGATCCACTGGTCCTACGGTCCGCATTTCCAGAAACTGTTCCCGAAGGTGCCGCTGCATCCGGCGCAGACGCTGACCATTGCCGGCGACCGCCAGCAGTTCGTGTCCTGCGGCGCGTCGATGTCCTGGCATGACCTCGCGCTGTATCTGGTGGCGCGCCACAGCGGCGAGGCGGCAGCGCATGCGGTGGCGAAATTCTTCGCCGTGCAATGGCACCGCGACGGGTTGCAGCCCTTCATCACCTTCGAGGGCCGGCGCGACCATGGCGATGCCGCGATCCTGGAGGCGCAGGGCTGGCTGGCGAAGCATTTCCCGGTGGCCGATCCGGTCGAACAGCTGGTGCGCCTGTCGGGCCTGGCCGAACGCACCTTCAAGCGCCGCTTCACCAAGGCCACCGGCATTGCCCCGATGGCCTATGTGCAGCAGCTGCGCATCGAGGAGGCCAAGCGGCGACTGGAAGGCTCGCGCGACACCATCGACGAGATCGGCTGGCAGGTCGGCTACG
Source organism: Pseudomonadota bacterium (assembly GCA_023434425.1). Classification (GTDB taxonomy): domain Bacteria; phylum Pseudomonadota; class Alphaproteobacteria; order Ferrovibrionales; family Ferrovibrionaceae; genus Ferrovibrio. The sequence continues at coordinate 4,295 of JAEYSS010000285.1, forward strand.
AAGATCCGGCGTTTTTCCGCCGACTGTTCAAGCGCGTCACCGGCATCTCGCCGGGCAGCTACCGCAAGCAGTTCCAGATCCCGACTTATGCTGCGCTGCCACAGGCTGCTGAATAGGCGCGCCGCGCTGTGCTAAGGTGCTGCCCGCGAATCGATCAAGCGTTCCCGGGGAGGATCATAAATGTCCGCAGCGCATCTGTTTCCGACGGCGGTGGCCGGCAGCCTGCCCAAGCCGGCCTGGCTGGCCGAGACGCACAAGCTGTGGCCGCAATGGAAGGCCGAGGGCAAGACCCTCGAAGATGCCAAGCGCGACGCGACCTTGCTGTGGCTCAAGCTGCAGGAAGATGCCGGGCTGGATATCGTCGGCGACGGCGAGATGTCGCGCCAGCATTTCGTGCATGGCTTTGTCGAGCATATCTCCGGCATCGACCGCCAGAACAAGGTGGAAATGGGCATCCGCGACAACCGCTACAAGGCGATGGTGCCGCGCGTGGTCGGCAAGCTGGAGCAGAAACAGCGCGCGCATCCCTGGGAGGGCGCCTTCTGTCGCGCTCATACCAAGCGCAAGCTGAAATTCACCCTGCCCGGCCCGATGACCATCATCGACACGATTGCCGATGAGTATTACGGCGACCGCATCAAGATGGCGATGGCCTTCGCCGATCTGCTCAACGCCGAGGCGAAGGCACTGGAGGCCGAGGGCGTCGACATCATCCAGTTCGACGAACCGGCCTTCAACGCCTATACCAAGCAGGCCGGCGAGTGGGGCATCGAGGCGCTGCATCGCGCCGCCGACGGGCTGAAATGCAAGACGGCGGTGCATATCTGTTACGGCTACGGCATCAAGGCCAATATCGACTGGAAGGCCAGCCTGGGCGACGAATGGCGCCAGTATGAGGATTTCTTCCCGGCGCTGGCCAAAAGTAAAATCGACCAGGTCTCGCTGGAATGCATCAATAGCCGCGTGCCGCCGCATCTGATGAGCCTGCTGGACGGCAAGGAGGTGATGGTCGGCGTGATCGACGTCGCCACCGATGCCATCGAAACGCCGGAACAGATCGCCGCCACGATCAAAGCCGCGTTGCAGTATGTGCCGAAGAACCGGCTGATCCCCTGCAGCAACTGCGGCCTGGCGCCGCTGGATATGGCAGTCGCCGCCGCCAAGCTGGAGGCGCTCGGCAAGGGTGCGAAACTCGCCAGAGAACTCTTCAGCTAGGGAACAGTTCAGCTGAAGAGTCCGTTTTCCTCCGGTCCCAACCGGAGGAAAATATGGATCTCGCCGCCTGGCTCGGAGGCCTCGCCGCCGCCGCCTCCACCGTCAGTTTCGCGCCGCAGGCCTGGAAGGTGATCCGCTCGCGCCGCACCAAGGATATTTCGGCGGTGATGTACGGTTTCACCGTCACCGGCTTCGCGCTGTGGTCGGCCTATGGCATCGCGCTGATGCAATGGCCGATCATCGTCTGCAACACGATCTGCCTGCTGCTGGCGGCCTTCATCCTGTTCATGAAACTGAGCCCGCAGAAGGTGAAGGACGAGGTGGCCGAAACCCTCGACCCGGCGGGCTGACCGCGCTTCGTTTTGCTTCGTTTTGCTTCGTTTGATGCTCGTTGGCGTTCGCCCGTGTTCGCAGGTGTTCGTTTCGCTTCGTTTGATGCTCGTTGCTGTTCGCGCGCGTTCGTTTCGCTTCGCGGGGGTTCGTTTGCCTTATCGGCGCGTATCGGCGCCTATCGCCGCGCATCGCATACATATGGATGCGATTTCCCGCCTCCCTGGATTCACGATGTGCAACAGCAGCCGGCGCCGGTGCGGCGGCCGGCGCAGGAAAGCGCGGCGATCCGCCAAAAACGGATCCCGTAATGAGAACATATAGCGTACATTAAATCGCCGCCGGGCGCAAGACCCTAATGGGCCAGCCCCATTAATTTGCCAGCCACTGCGCCGGGTCGCGCTCCAGCCCGATCAGCGCCAGGCCTGAGGCAATCGACTGCAGCTGGTCGCCGGTGGCCAGCCGCTGCGCGCCGAAGCGGCTTTCGAACAGCGACCGCAAGGCCGGCACGAAAGACGAGCCGCCGGTCAGGAAGACCTGGTCAATGTCGGAGGATGTAAGCCCCGAGACGGCGAAGACCCGGTCGAGCGCCGCGCCGATCTGCGACAGTTCCGGCGCGATCCAGTGTTCGAAATCGCGCCGCGCAACCGTCTCGCGGATCGTCACGCCTTCCATGTCGAAGACCAGCTCGGTGGTCTCCGCCAGCGACAGCGCCGTCTTGGCCTCCGACACCGCGCGATAGAGGCCGAAGCCGAGATCCATTTCGATCACGGTGATGAAATCCTCGATGGCATCCGGATCTTCCGCATCCTTCGCCAGCCTGCGCAGATCGGCGAGTACCCTGGGCGATTTCAGCATGGCGAGCTGATGCCACTGGGCGAACTGGCCATACTGATGCCCGGGGATCGGCAGCAGCTTGGCACCGGCGCGATACAGGCCGCCCTTGCCGAGCCGCGGCGCCACGACATGGTCGATGATGCGGAAATCGAAGGCATCGCCGGCGACGCCGACACCGGAATGGCCGAGCGGTTCGGCCGTCACGCCATCGTTGCTTTTGCGGAAGCGCATGAGAGAGAAGTCGCTGGTGCCGCCGCCGAAATCGGCCACCAGAATCGTGGCATCCGCCTGAAGCCGCCGCGCGAAGAAGAAGGCAGCACCGACCGGCTCATAGGCATAGCGCATGGCCGGGAAGCCGGCGCGCGCGTAGGAGGCATCCATGCGCGCGATGGCTAATGCCGGATCGGGCGCGGCGCCGACGAATTCGACCGGCCGGCCGGCGATCACCGGCAGATGCTCAATCCCGTCCAGTGCATCCCCGGCATGGCGGCGCAGGGCGGCGAGGAAACCGCTCAGGATGTCTTCATAAGTGAAGCGCCTGCCGAAAATCTGCGTCGAGGTGAAGAGCGGACTGGCGGCGAAGGATTTGAACGACTGGATGAAGCGATGCTCATGCGGCGTCGCCAGGAACTGCTCGATGGCCCACGGCCCGGCCGAGGTCTCGATGCGGCGCGGATTCCCCGGGATGTCCTCGTAGCAGAGCGCCGAGCGGAAAATCTCATGCACGACCTCGGCATGGCTGAAGCGCACCGGGCGCACGTTTCCATCGCTGTCCGCAATCGCGACGACGGTGTTGGTGGTGCCGAAATCGACACCGATGGCGCGGGCTTTGGCAGCGGCCATGGCGGGAGGGTTTCTTGTCCGGGGCGTTTGAAGGGCGCTCGTTATAGGGGGTAACGCCATATGACACAACACAAAGGTCGTCATGCCCAGACTTGATCCGGGCATCCACGTCTTCCTTCACACACGCCTGCAATAAGGCGTGGATGGCCGGCCAAGAGCGCGACTTGGGCCCGGCCATGACAGTTTGAGGTGAGCCGTTGCATTTCCCCGTCTCGTCATGGTCGGGCTTGACCCGACCATCTCAGGCAGGACGGAGAAAGATCCTCGGCCAGGAGACTCTTCTTGGGCCCGAGGGTGACGGTTGAAGTGCCACCATCACTTCCCTTAGGCGTCATGGTCGGGCTTGACCCGACCATCTCGGGCAGGACGGCGAGAGATCCTCGGGTCAAGCCCGAGGATGACGAAGGCTGATAGTTTTGCCATCCCCGGGCTTGTCCCGGCCATGACGGCTGTGGAGGCCAACGTACCGCGACCGCGCCCCTCTCCCGCTCCAGTCTGGAACAAATCCAATCACGGCTTGTTAGCGCACCACCAGCATATCGCACCCTGACACCCGTATTGGCCAGCACTGGAGAGCCCCATGTCCTTCAACCCCCTCCGCGAGCGCGGAATTCCGATGGAAAAGCAGTTTCGCAACTGGTCGGAACTGAATGTGACGCCTTATGACAAAAAAACGGTTCATCCCTACAGCCGCACGCGCGGCATCCTGATGAACGGCATCGAGGTGGAAGCCGTCATGTTTTCCCACACCATGGCGCGCCACACGGTGGACCCGAAGATCAAGCAGCAGCTGGCGCTGGTGCGCCGCGCCGAAGCGCAGCAGCAGAAGGCGATCAACTGGCTGATTCCCGGCGACGAGACCACGCTGGAAGTCACGCTCGGCTATGAGCAGGTCGCGGTCGACCTGACCGCCTGGATCGCCCAGAACGAACCCGATGCCTATCTCAAGCAGGTTTACGACTTCGGCCTGCTGGAGGATTTCGACCATCTCTACCGCTACGCCAATCTCTATCAGCTGCTGGAAGGCAAGAAGGCCGAGACAATCGTCGACAGCCTGACCGAGATCACGCCGGGACGGCCGACGATTTTCGAGCATCGCGATCCGCGCGACGAGATCCGCCGGCCGATGACCGCGCTGGCCGCCGATCCGCAGTCGATCCTGAACGCGCTGACCGTGATGTCAGCCGAGCAGCAGACGATGAATTTCTACATGACCATCGGCAACCGGCCGCTGGAGCCGCTGGCGCGCGGGCTCTATGCCGAGATTGCCGAGATCGAGGAACAGCATGTCAGCCATTACGAATCGATCCTCGATCCGACGGCGACCTGGTTCACCAACCTGGTGATGCATGAATATAACGAATGCTGGCTCTACTGGTCCTGCCTGCAGACGGAAGCCGATCCGCGCGTGAAAGCCGTCTACGAGCTGCATCTCGGCATGGAGATCGAGCATCTGCGGCTGGCCTGCGAAATGATGAAGCAGGTCGAGGGCGTCGACCCGACCGAGATGCTGCCCAGGGAAATGCCGGCGCCGATGGTGTTCCAGGAGAACAAGGACTATGTGCGCGACGTGCTGGCCGCCCAGGTCGACCTGACCTCGAAGGAGAGCGAGTTCGTGCCGCTGGCCGACCTGCCGAAGAACCACCGCTATTTCGAGTATCAGAAGGTGGTCAATGAAGGCGGCGTGCCGAGCGAGCAGGTGATCGAGGAGATGCTGCGCAAAAACGGCGGAGACTACCGGCTGGAAACCGAGGGCCCCAACCCGGTGGAGGGCCTGCGCAGCGAAGCGGAGCGGAACGGCGCCAAGACCGGTTACGCCAAACGCCTCGCCGCCTGACGCGTCTGAAATTCAGTCCCGACACGCTCTGCGGAACGATCGCGTTCCGCAGAGCGTTGAGGTGTCCCCATTCCAACTGCCCCGGAGACACCGACAATGGCTGCCAGCCGCAAGACCAAGTCCCGCACCAGCACCAAATCCCGCAAATCGACCGCCACGAAATCGACCTCGACCGCGCGCCGCTCGACCTCGGCGAAACGCGCCGCCGCCGGCCGCAGCCGCAGCTCGGGCCGCAGCCTGTTCAGCAAGGCCAGCGCCGCCGTGCTCAAGGCCGCAAAGGAGATGGGCAAGCTGGTCTCCGAACAGGTGGTGCCGGCCGATGCGATCTCGCTGCTGAAGCAGGATCACCGCGAGGTCGAAGCCTTTTTCGCGCAGTTCGAAAAGAGCGAGAGCAAGGCCGAGAAGGGCAAGCTGGCCGCGAAAATCTGCCTGGCGCTCACCGTGCATGCGCAGATCGAGGAAGAACTGCTCTATCCGCCGGCCCATGCGGAGATCGACCATGAGCTGGTCGACGAGGCGCAGGTCGAGCATAACTCGGCCAGGCTGCTGATCGCCGAGATCGAGCAGATGTCGCCGGGCGACGATCTGTTCGACGCCAGGGTGAAGGTGCTGAGCGAATACATCAAGCACCACGTCAAGGAAGAGGAAAACGAGATGTTCCCGCAGTTGAAGCGCAGCGGCATCGACCTGCGCGAGCTCGGCGCCGACCTGATGCAGCGCAAGGTCGAACTGCTGGCGGAACTGACCGGCAAGGGCCGGTAACGCCGCTTGAAGCGTCGCCATGGTCGGGCCTGACCCGACCATCTCAGGAAGGACGGAGAAAGATCCTCGGTCAAAGGACTCTTCTTGGGCCCGAGGATGACGGTTGAAAGAGTCTACCCTTTCCCACTTTCGTCATGCCCGGACTTGATCCGGGCATCCACGTCTTCCTTCACACGCCGGCAATAAGGCGTGGATGGCCGGCCAAGAGCGCGACTTGGGCCCGGCCATGACAGTTGAGGGACGGTTGGTGGCGACAGCGCGGAACATCCCGCCGCCACGCCGCGTTGTCTCCGCATTCCCAGAACCCCGGAGGATGCAATGACCGACTGGATGGAGCTGCTCGCCATCGCCGGCCGCTCGGCCGTGGTCTATGGCGCGGTTTTGCTGCTGCTGCGGCTGATCGGCAAACGCCAGATCGGGCAGTCGACGCCGTCCGATCTCGTCACCCTGCTGCTGGTCAGCGAAGCCGTGCAGAACGGCATGATGAACGACGACAGCAGCCTGACCGGCGCGCTGGTCGGCGCCGCAACCCTGCTGGCGATCAGTTTCGCCATCGACTGGCTCTGCACGCGCTCGCCGCGGTTCGAACGCTGGATCGAGGGCGAACCCTTCGTGGCCTATGACGGCAAACAGATCGACGAACGCCGGCTGCGGCGGGAAAACATCACGCAGCGCGACCTGATCGCCGCCCTGCGGACGCATGGCGAGGCCAGCCTGGACGGCGTGCGCCTGGTGGTGATCGAACCCGACGGCAAGGTGAGCGTGCTGAAGAAAATGCCCGATGCGCAGTTCGATCCGCGCAGGGACGGGCGTAAGCACAGACAGACATAAGGCAGCCGGCGGCGGCCTTACGCGAATTTCCGCGCCAGCCAGACGCCCGCCGCGCTGGCGAGGCCGCTGATCAGCGCGCCCCAGGCCATGTCGATCACGGTGACGGCCAGCGGCCAGTCGCGCAGGGTCGCGTGATTGGTCAGGTCGTAGGTGCCATAGGCAACCAGGCCGAACAGCCCGCCCCAGAGACACACCGCGAGCAGCCCGCTGTCGTCGTTCAGCGCCGGACGCAGCACGAAGGCGAGCAGGCCGACGCCGTAGAGCACATAGAACAGCAGCGCCGGCGGCCAGACCAGCTGCTCGGCCAGCAGCGGGCCGAGCCGGGGGCGGTAGAACAGCCTGGTCATGGTCGAGAGCCAGAGGAAATCCAGCACGGCCAGCATGGCCCACATGCCAAGCGCGGCAATGACGAGGCTTTTCGACATGATGGCGGCGCTCCATGAAGTTCGATGGGCATGATGTAGAGCGATACGGCCGACGGAAAGGGCCGGAGGCGCGGAAATCCGAAGCCAGCGGCGTCAGGCGGCGTAGATGCCGCAGAGCAGCATGTCGATGCGGCTGCCATCCCCGGACAGCGGCAGCATCAGCCGTTCGAAATGCCAGAAGCTGTCGTCGCGCGCCAGCAGGGTGACGTGGTCGCAGCAGGGCGCACGGCTCTGTATCACCCTGCGGCACTGCCGTTCCGCCGCCAGCGCGATTTCCGGCGTGCGGATATCGGTCGGCGACTTGCCGGTCAGGGACTGGCCGTGAATCTCGTCGACCGTCGTGCCGGTCAGGCGGAAGCGGAAATCCGGCAGGCCGGGCTGCGCGCCGGGCAGCACGTCGATCAGGAAAACATGCGGCAGCAGGCTGCAGATCTCGATCGGATCGATGTCGGCACGGCTGGGAAAGGCACGTCCGGGAAAGGCGGTACTGGCACGCTTGGCGTCCCAGTAGTCGAACAGCCGGCGCAGGCCGCGCGTGCAGCTTTCGCGCGCGGCCTGGTCGCAACGCTGGCAGAAATTCGCAATGGGTGGCGGCGGCATGGCGATCAGGGCGAAACGGTCACGACCTTGCCAGCTGGAAAAAGCGAACGATGCCGCCAAGCCGCTGCGCCTGTTCGGCCAGCAGACCGGCGGCGGCCGAGGTTTCCTCGACCAGGCTGGAATTGCGCTGGGTCACCTGGTCGAGATTGGTGACAGCGACATTGACCTCGTCGATGCCGCGCGCCTGTTCCGCCGAGGCGCTGGCAATGTCGGCGACGATGGCGGTCACTTTGTCCACTGCACCGACGATCTGCGCCAGCGAGCCGCCGGCTTCGTTGACCAGCGCCGCGCCGGCCGCCACCTGCTGGCCGGACTCGCCGATCAGCGCCTTGATGTCCTTCGAGGCGCTGGCCGAGCGCTGCGCCAGCGCGCGCACTTCCTGCGCCACCACGGCAAAGCCCTTGCCGGCCTCGCCGGCGCGCGCGGCTTCCACCGAAGCGTTCAGCGCCAGCAGGTTGGTCTGGAAGGCGATCTCGTCGATCACCGACATGATATCGGCGATGCGCGCCGCGCTCTGTTCGATCTGTTCCATGGCACGTATCGCGCGGCCGATCACTTCGCCTCCGGTCGACGCGGTGTCGCGCGCTGCCTCGGCCAGGCGACTGGCGGTGCCGGCATTGTCGGCATTCTGCTGCACGGTGGCGGTGATCTGCTGCAGCGCGGCGGCGGTCTGCTCCAGCGTCGCGGCCTGGCTTTCGGTGCGCGCGGCAAGATCGCGGCTGCCCTCGGAGATTTCTGCCGACGCCGCCTGCACGCTCTCGGCACTCTGCGCCAGCTGTGTCGCCACGTCGCGCAAGGTATCCATCGTCCGGTTGGTGTCGCGCTGCAACTCGCCGAACACGCCTTCATAGCGGCCGGCCATCTCTGCACTGAGATCGCCGCGCGCCAGCGCCCCGATGGCGCGCGCGGTTTCCAGGCAGGCATGGCCGGTACGCTCGACCAGGGTATTAATGCCTTCGGCGAGCTGGCGCATGAAGCCGGATTTGCCCTCGACAGCGAGGCGGCATTGCAGGTCGCCTGCCGCCGCGGCCTCGACCAGGCCGGTCACCTCGCCCTGCAGCTTTTCCGTCTCGCCGGCGCGCCTCTCCATGTCCTGACGCGCCGCATTGATGATGTCGGCGCCCTGGCGGAACTGGCCGACCATGCCGGTCGGCAGGAAGGGGCGATAGTATTTGCCCTGGGCGGCGAAGGAGAGCGAGGCGCTCGATTCACGGATATAGGCGTCGGTCAGGTCGAGCAGCCGGTTGAAGGCGGCCAGGGTCGGCGACAGCGCGCCGTAGGATTTGAGATGCAGGACGCGACCCGACATGTCGCCACGCGCGGCGCGTTCGCAGATCACATCGATTTCCCCGAGCGCGCGCCGGTAGCGTGCAGATCCGAACAGCATGTTTCCCCCTCCCCGTTTTTTTGGCGCGCCCCTGTCACGGCGCGTCGGTGGCCAGCCCCAGCACGTAGCGGTCGTAATCGATGTTGCGTCGCTGCAGGTCGTCGGCGAGCAGCGCGACGCCAGCCTGCATGCCCTGCTTGCGGTCGGGATGGCGCTCTTCCGCCTCGCGCAGGCGAGCGTAGAGCCGTTCGATTTCGGCCAGCGCCGCGCGGCGCGGCACCCGGCGGTTGGAATGGTAGCCATCCATTTGGCCATCCAGGCTGAAGCTGGGCGTCACATGCGCCAGCACCCAGTAATGGTCGCCGTTTTTCGCCAGGTTCTTCACATAGGCGAAGATTTCCTCGCCATTGCTGATGCGCTGCCACAGCAGCTGAAAGACGGCGCGCGGCATGTCGGGATGCCGCACGATGCTGTGCGGCTGGCCCAGCAGTTCGTCCTCGTCGTAGAGGCCGACCTTGCAGAAGACGTCGTTGACATAGGTGAGGCGCCCTTTGAGATCCGTCTTGCTGACGATGATCTCATGCTCGGCGAAGGTTCTTTCCCGCCCGCTCGGCTCCGGCCGTTTCACTCTGCCTCTCCCCCGTCAGATTGACCTTGGTCAACAATTTCCGGGAGAACAGGGATTTAGCAAGCGAAATTTTAAGTTTAAAATTCCTCATAAGATATTGAGTCGATACAGAGATTCACGGCTGGAGCGCAATATTACTCCAGGGAAGGCGGGCACGAAAACGGCCCGGTCTTGCGACCGGGCCTTTCCGTAAGCTTTCGACTGGTGGGCCGGACTTAGAAGTCCATGCCGCCCATGCCGCCCATGCCACCCATGCCGCCCGGCGCACCGGCCGGGGCCTTCGGCTCCGGCTTGTCGGCAACCATCGCCTCGGTGGTGATCAGCAGGCCAGCCACCGAAGCCGCACCCTGCAGGGCGACGCGCACGACCTTGGTCGGGTCGATCACGCCGGCCTTGACCAGGTCGGTGTATTCTTCGGTCTGGGCGTTGAAGCCCCAGCTGGTGTCCTTCGACTCGAGCAGCTTGCCGGCCACCACGGCGCCGTCGACGCCGGCATTCTCGGCGATCTGGCGAACCGGGGCCTGCAGGGCGCGGCGGATGATTTCCACGCCATGCTTCTGGTCGGAATTGTCGACCTTGACCTTGTCGATGGCGCGCACCGAATACAGCAGCGCCGTGCCGCCGCCCGGAACGATGCCTTCTTCGACCGCGGCGCGGGTCGCATGCAGCGCGTCGTCCACGCGATCCTTGCGCTCCTTCACCTCGATCTCGCTGGCGCCGCCAACCTTGATCACGGCCACGCCACCGGCCAGCTTGGCCAGACGCTCCTGCAGCTTCTCACGGTCGTAGTCCGAGGTGGTTTCCTCGATCTGCGCCTTGATCTGGCCAACGCGAGCCTGGATGTCCTTGTTCTTGCCGGCGCCGGCAACGATCGTGGTGTTTTCCTTGTCGATCGTGACCTTCTTGGCGGTGCCCAGCATCTGCAGGGTGACCGACTCGAGCTTGATGCCGAGATCTTCCGAGATCAGCTGACCGCCGGTCAGGATCGCGATGTCTTCCAGCATGGCCTTGCGGCGATCGCCGAAGCCCGGCGCCTTGACGGCGGCAACCTTCAGACCGCCGCGCAGCTTGTTCACCACCAGCGTGGCAAGGGCTTCGCCCTCGACATCTTCGGCGACGATCAGCAGCGGACGGCCGGTCTGCACGACGGCTTCCAGCACCGGCAGCATGGCCTGCAGACCCGACAGCTTCTTCTCATGGAGAAGAATGTAGGGGTTTTCCATGTCGCAGATCATCTTCTCTGCGTTGGTGATGAAATACGGCGAGAGATAGCCGCGGTCGAACTGCATGCCCTCGACGACGTCCAGCTCGGTCTCAAGGCTCTTGGCCTCTTCCACCGTGATGACGCCCTCGTTGCCGACCTTTTCCATGGCCTTGGCAATCATGTTGCCGATTTCGGTGTCGCCGTTGGCCGAGATGGTGCCGACCTGGGCGATTTCCTTGGCGCCCGAGATCTTCTTCGAACGGCCCTTCAGATCCTCGACGATCTTCTCGACCGCGAGGTCGATGCCGCGCTTCAGATCCATCGGGTTCATGCCGGCGGCAACGGCCTTGCCGCCTTCGCGGACGATGGCCTGGGCCAGCACGGTGGCGGTGGTGGTGCCGTCGCCGGCCTGGTCATTCGCCTTCGAGGCCACTTCGCGCACCATCTGGGCGCCCATGTTCTCGAACTTGTCGCTCAGCTCGATTTCCTTCGCGACCGTCACACCGTCCTTGGTGATGCGCGGGGCGCCGAACGACTTGTCGAGCACGACATTGCGGCCCTTCGGGCCGAGGGTGACCTTGACGGCATCGGCGAGGATGTCGACGCCGCGCAGCATCTTGCCGCGCGCATCGGCGCCGAAACGAACGTCTTTAGCAGCCATTGCTGTTTCTCCTTGAATGATCTGACTGGATGTAAGGCGCTATCAAGCGGCCTTGGACTTCTTCGCGGCGGTGCCTTCGATGATGCCCATGATGTCCGACTCCTTCATGATCAGGAGATCGGTGCCATCGAGCTTCACCTCGGTGCCCGACCACTTGCCGAACAGCACGCGGTCGCCGACCTTGACGTCGAGCGGCTGAACCTTGCCGTTCTCGTCGCGGGCGCCGGCGCCGACGGCGATCACTTCGCCCTGCATCGGCTTTTCCTTGGCGCTGTCGGGGATGATGATGCCGCCGGCGGTGCGCTCTTCTTCTGCAACGCGCTTTACCACCACGCGATCATGCAGCGGACGAAACTTCATGCGATCCTCCTAAAATTGTCTGTCGCATCGTAAATTCTGAGAAAACTCAGGAAAATCAGCGGCTTGTCCGCGATCATCCCGAATTGTTAGCACTCCCCCTCGGAGAGCGCCAGACACTTAAGCAGCCTGCAGGGCCCCGTCAAGGGAGGGTTGCCCGGATTCCGCCACATTTTTTCAGCGGACCGCCTCGCCGCCAGCCTGAAAAACCATCTAAGCTGCTGTGCCCAAAGAGAATTTCATGGAGGATTCGATGCCGACGCCGGGGTCCGAACTGCCCGTCCTGCCCTTTGCCGAACTGATGGGCCTGAAACTCACCTCGGTTGCCCCCGAAAAGGTGACCGCCGAACTGCCGGTGACGGCGGCGCTGTGCACCGTGCCGGCGATCCTGCATGGCGGCGCGGTGATGGCCTTTGCCGACACGCTGGGCGCGGTAGCGACCGTGGCCAATCTCGCGCCGGGCTTCTCCACCACCACGATCGAGAGCAAGACCAATTTCTTCGCCGCGATTCCGGCCGGCGAGACCGCCCATGCCGAATGCACGCCGCTGCATCGCGGCAGGACCACGATGGTCTGGCAGACGCGGATCACGCGGGCCGACGGCAAGCTCGCCGCGATTGTCACGCAGACCCAGCTGGTGCTGGCACCGCGTTGACACGCTATAACGATCCGCAGATCGGCAGCGGGGATTTGTGAAGTGAGTGACAATCTGGAAGCGGCCAGGGCGCTGTTCATGCAGGCCGCGCAGCTCCTGCTGAAGGAAGACTATGCCGGCGCCGAGCCGCTGCTGCGCTCCGCGCTCGATCTCGCGCCGGGCCGGCCCTCGATTGCCGGCAATCTCGCCGCCGCCCTGATCGGGCAGGAGAAATTCGCCGAGGCGCGTCCCCTGGCCGAACAGGCGACCGCGGCCGATCCGGACAATGCCGAAGCCTGGCTCAATCTCGGCCGCTGCCTGGAAGTCGACAAGGATCTGGCCGGTGCGCTGGGCGCCTACGATCGCGCGCTGGCGCTGAAACCCGACTCTGCCGAAGCCTGGTGCAGCCGCGGCAATGCCTGCAAAGCGCAACTCGATTTCGCCGGGGCGCAGCAGGCCTATGAAAAGGCCATCGCCCTGAAGCCCGATTTCGCCGAGGCGCTGGGCAATCTCGGCATGATCCTGTTGCTGACCGACAGGGCGACCGAGGCGATTGCGCCGATCGACCTCGCGCTGGCGCTCAAGCCCGGCCTGCCTTATGCGCATGGCGCGCGCCTGCGCGCACGCATGTCGCTTTGCGACTGGTCGGGTTTCGCAGCCGACAGTGATGCAGTGATCCGCACGGTGCGCGCGGGGCAAGACGGCATCCTGCCCTTCCCCTTCCTCGCCCTGCCCTCGACCCCCGAATTGCAGAAGCGCTGCGCCGAACTCTACTGCGCCAGCCGCTATCCTGATCTCGCGACGCCGCTGCCGCCGCGTCGCAAGACCGATGGCCGCCTGCGCATCGGCTATTTCTCGGCCGACATGTACAACCACGCCATCGGACATTTGGTTGCCGGCCTGTTTGAGCAGCATGACCGCAGCGACTTTGAGATCCACTGCTTTTCCTTCTGCACGCCGGCGCCGGGCGACGCGGTGCGCCAGCGCCTGCAGGCTGGCGTCGATCATTTCCATGACGTGCACGACAGATCCGATGCGGAGGTCTGCGAACTCGCCCGCCGCCTGCAGATCGACATCGCCGTCGATCTGACCGGTTATACCCGCAACGAGCGCACCGGCATTTTCTCCCGCCGCGCCGCCGCGGTGCAGGTGAACTGGCTCGGCTATCCCGGCACGCTCGGCGCGCCCTTCATCGATTACATCGTCGCCGACCGGGTGATCGTGCCGCCGGAGCATTTCCCGCATTACACCGAAGCCGTCGTGCACCTGCCGCAGACCTACCAGTCGACCGACCACAGGCGTGCGATTTCCGGGCGCCGCTTCAGCCGCGCCGAATTCGGCCTGCCGGAGACAGGCTTCGTGTTCTGCAGCTTCAACAACAACTACAAGATCACCCCCGATATCTTCGACAGCTGGATGGGGCTGCTGCAGAAGGCGCCGGGCAGCGTGCTGTGGCTGCTGGAAAGCAGCGGCGGCATTTCCGCCATGCTGCGCAGCGAAGCCGGCCGGCGCGGCATTGCGCCGGAGCGACTGGTCTTTGCCGGCCGCATGCCCTCGCCCGAACATCTGGCGCGGCAGCGGCTGGCCGACCTGTTCCTCGACACCTTCCATTACAATGCGCATACCACGGCGAGCGACGCGCTCTGGGCCGGACTGCCGGTGCTGACCCGCCTCGGCAACAGCTTTGCCGGCCGTGTCGCCGCCAGCCTGCTGCGGGCCGCCGGTCTGCCCGAACTGGTGACGCAGAGCACCGAAGAATATGAAGCGCTGGCACTGGCGCTCGCCAGCGATCCGGCCAGGCTGCAGGCGATCCGGCAGAAGCTCGCAGCAACACGCGACAGCTGCGCGCTGTTCGACACGCCACGCTTCACCCGCGGACTCGAAGCCGCCTATGATGCCATGTGGGATCGCCACAGACGCGGACTGCCGCCCGCGCATATCACTATTCACGACGCCAGCCTGCGCAACGGAGCATGACCATGACCACCCTGGCCGATCTGCCCACCCCCGTGCTGATCCTCGACCGCAGCCGGCTGCTGGCCAATATCGCCCGCATGCAGGCGCGCGCCAAAGCGCTTGGCGTGACCCTGCGCCCGCATCTGAAGACGGCGAAATCGGCGATGGTGGCGGAACTCGCCGTCGGCAAGGACGGCCCGATCACGGTCTCCACGCTGGCCGAAGCCGAATATTTCGCGCGCGCCGGCTTTCGCGACATCCTCTATGCCGTGCCGATGGCGCCGCAGAAGCTCGACCAGGTCGGCGCGCTGATCAGGCGCGGCGTCGACCTCAGGATCATCACCGACCATCCGGCCGTGGCGCAGGCCGCAGCCGAGGCCGGCCGCCGGCTGGGTGTCACCTTCCGCGTGATGATCAAGATCGATTCCGGCCTGGGTCGCGCCGGCCTTGCGCCGGACTCCGATCTGCTTATTCCGCTGGCAAAAGCCCTGTCCCAGCCCGGCGTCGAACTGGCCGGTGTGCTGACCCATGCCGGACATTCCTATGGCGCGAAAAATATCGCCGAGATCGAACGCATCGCCGAGGAGGAGCGCATGGCGGTGGTGACGGCGGCGACACGCCTGCGCGCGGCCGGCTTTGCCTGTCCCACTGTATCGGTCGGCTCGACGCCGACGGCACTGTTCGCCAAAGACCTGACCGGCGTGACCGAGATGCGGCCGGGCAATTTTGTGTTCTTCGACCTGTTCCAGGCCGGGCTGGGCACCTGCGCCCTGCAGGATATCGCCGTCTCGGTGCTGGCCACCGTGGTGTCGCACCATCCGGGCCGCAACCACGTGCTGATCGATGCCGGCGGGCTGGCGCTGTCGAAGGATACCGGCGCCAACAAAAACGTGCCGGGCACCGGCTATGGCCGGGTCTGCCGCCCGGAGGATGCCTTGCCGCTGGACGGGATGAACATCCATGACGTGCATCAGGAGCATGGGCTGCTGGGTGGCCCGGCGGCGCCGCCGGTGGATTTCGCCGCCCATCCGCCGGGCAGCCGGCTGCGCGTGCTGCCGAACCACTCCTGCATGACCGGTGCGATGTATGATCGTTACTATGTCACCGACGGTGGCCGCGAGATCGTCGCGGAATGGGATCGCGTCAACGGTTGGTGATCGGAGGTTGGTGATCAGGGATTGGTGATCGAAACCTGTTAATTCTGACGGGCAGTTGCGGGGGCACAGTATTTCCGCTTGAGTGATGGCGGGGGCAGACATGTCAGACGCCAGCCAGATATCTCCGGGCGGACCCACGCCCGGGGAGACACCACCTCGGCCAACCGATCCCGCAGCACCCGGCGGGGCGTCGCGACGCAATCCCACGCTGGTCAGTTTCCGCCAGGTGGTGCCGATCAATGCCGGCGTCACCATCGTCAATGTCACCGCCGTCGCCCTGCTGCTGCTGGGCGAAATACCGCTCAGCTGGCTGCTGAGCTGGTGGCTGCTGCACGCGGCCGGCCTGCTTTACATGCTGTACCGCTGGGTCACCTATACCCGCCGCGCCGACCGCGACCAGACCCGCTCGGCCCGCATGCGCGCCTTCGATGTCTGGGGCGCGGCCTTGTCCGGCATCGCCTGGGGGTCGGCAGCTTTGTTCCTGCCGCAGCTCGACGAAGCGCATCGCGTGGTGGTGATCATGGTGGCGGCCGGCATGCTGTCGGGTTCGGCGGCGACGCTGGCGGTGGTGCCCGCCGCGGCGACGACTTTCATGCTGCTGATCGCCGTGCCCTTCATCGGTTTCTTCCTGTGGCAGGGCGGCACGCTGGGCATCGCGATGGCGGTGATGTCGTCGCTCTATACCGTGGCGATGATCCTGACCAACCGGATCGTCAACGGCGTGATCCGCCGCAACCGCCGCCTGCATGAAGAAAATACCAAGCTGTATGCCCGCACGCGCGCCGCGCAGGGCGAGCTGCTGGACATCGCCGAGAGCACGGAAGCGTTCGCCTTTCTCGATACCGACAACCGCCTGCTGCTGTGGAACCGCCGGCTGCCCGCGCTGCTCGGCCTGAGCGAAACCCTGTTCGGGCGCGGCGCCTCGCTGCCCGGCCTGCTGCGTCGCGCCGGCCTGCCCGACAGCGTGCTGACCAGCGAGACTGCGGGCCGCGCGATGCAGCTGCCGAACGGACGCTGGCTGCAGATCGGCCACCGCGTCACGCCGCAGGGCGACCGCGCGCTGATCGTCATCGACATCACCGAGCAGCAGGAGGCGAGCGCCAAGCTGCAGAGCCAGAATGCCCGGCTGGAAGAGCTGTTCCGCGAAGTGAGCCAGGCGCGCGATGCCGCCCTGCGCGCCAGCCAGGCGAAGTCGATCTTCCTCGCCAATATGAGTCATGAACTGCGCACGCCGCTGAATGCCATCATCGGTTTCTCGGATATCGTGCAGCAGAAGATGTTCGGCCCCGACTGGGCCAAATACGACGAATATCTGCGCGACATCAACAGCAGCGCGCGCCATCTGCTGTCGGTGATCGACGACATTCTCGACCTTGCCCGCATCGAGGCCAACCAGATCCAGCTGCATGAGCAGCCGGTGATGCTGGATGAGGAGCTGCCGATCTGTGCGCGCCTCGCCGCCTCGCATTACGGCCGCACGGCGGAGGCGGTGAATGTGTCGGTGCCCGACGATCTGCCGCCGCTGCATGCCGATGCGCGGCTGGTGCGGCAGATCCTGCTCAACCTGATCGGCAATGCGCTGAAATTCTCGCCCACCGGTATTCCGGTGGAAGCCGAGGCGCGGCTCGATGCCGCCAGCAACGAAATCCTGATCAAGGTGACGGATCGCGGCATCGGCATCGCGCCGGAAGACCAGACCCGCATTTTCGACGCCTTCGAACAGGCCGACAGCCAGCTGAGCCGCAAATACGGCGGCGTGGGTTTGGGGTTGTCGCTGGTGCGCGCCTTCGTGCGGGCGCATCAGGGCAGCATCGCCATCGACAGCGCGCCCGGCCGCGGCACCGTGATCACGGTCTCCTTCCCGGCCGCGCGCACCGGCATGGCGCATCCGGCGTCCGGCTAGCGGCCATATTGCCGCAGGGTGTATTTGGGGGGTGGCGCTGCCGCCACGCTTGCTTTATGGCTGCCGCCGTCACCCGCGCCGCCCGCATTTTTGCGGCAGTCATGTCCTGCTGCATGCCCTTCCGGTTGAGTGACGCCCTTCATGCACCGCCTGAACACGATGTCTGCCTCTCCTCCGCATAGTGTGGACGGCTATATCGGCCGGCCTGATCCCGGCCCGCCCGAGACGGGCACCGGCGCGCCGTCCTTCCAGGCCAGCTTCCAGCAGGTGCTGCTGATCAATGCCGGCGCCACCGTCTGTTTTCCCACCATCACCGCGCTGCTGCTGAACGCGCAGCTGCCGCACGACATGCTGCTGCAATGGTGGCTGCTGCATATGCTGTCGGCCTGCATCATCCTCATCGACTGGTTTGTCCGGCGGCGCCTGCGCGAGACTCCGCCACGCTGGCAGCTGCCGGTCGAACTCTGCGTCGCCGGTTTTGCCGGCAGCATCTGGGGCCTGAGCGCCCTGGCCATGCCGCTGATCGATGCCGAGGCGCGGCTGCTGCTGATCGGCGTGATCGCCGGCGTGATCGGCGCCTCGGCGCCGGCGCTGGCGCTGCTGCCGATGGCTGGCGCGACCTTCATCATTGCCGTCGCGCTGCCCTATGCCCTGCATTTCCTGACGCTGGGCACCTTCATCGGCTATGGCCTTGCCGGCCTGCTGGCCGGATATGTGGCGGCGATGGTGGCCGCCAACCGCGTGGTGCATCACATCCTGGTGCGCAACTGGCAGCTTAATCTGGAAAATAGCGGACTCTACGAGCGTATCCGCAGCGCGCGGAACGAACTGCTCGAAGTGGCCGATAGCAGTGAGGCCTTCGCCTTCTGCGATGCCGCCGGCGGCCTGCAGCTCTGGAATCATCGCTTCCAGGCCCTGCTCGGCCTGAGCGATGCCGAGATGCACCGCGGTGCGCCGCTGGCGCCGCTGCTCCGCCGTGCCGGCCTCGCCGCCGACCTGCCCGGCCGGCTGGCCGCGGCACCCATCGGAGAGAGCCGGCCGGTGCTGGAACTGCCAAACGGCCACTGGGTGCGCGCCAGCCTGCGGCAGCTGCCCGATGGCGGCCATGCCCTCACCCTGGTCGACATCACCGAGCAGCAGCAGCAGAATGCGCGGCTGGAAGACCTGTTCCGCGATGTCAGCATGGCGCGCGACATCGCCTTGCGCGCCAGCCAGGCGAAATCCACTTTCCTGGCCCATATGAGCCACGAGCTGCGCACGCCGCTGAATGCCATTATCGGCTTTTCCGACATCATCCGTCGCAAAATGTTCGGCGCGCAGTCGCCGCGTTATGAGGAATATGTCGAGGATATTCACAACAGCGGCACGCATCTGCTCGGCATCATCAACGACATTCTCGACCTCGCCCGCATCGAAGCCAACCAGATCGTGCTGCAGGAGGAGATGGTGGATATCGGCGAGCAGGTCACGACCAGCATGCGTCTCGCCGCGCAGCAGTTCGAGCGCCCGCCCGACAGCCTGCTGTCCGAGCTGCCGGCCGATCTGCCGCCGCTCTGCGGCGATGCCCGGCTGCTGCGGCAGATCCTGATCAACCTGATCGGCAATGCGCTGAAATTCTCGCCTGTCGATGCGCCGGTCTGCGTCGGGGCCAGGCTGAACCCCGCCAGCAACGAGATTTCCATCTGGGTGCGCGACCGCGGCATCGGCGTGGCGACACACGACCAGGCGCGGATCTTCGATGCCTTCGAACAGGCCAGCTCGCAGCTCAGCCGCAGCTATGGCGGCGTCGGACTGGGGCTGTCGCTGGTGCGAGCCTTCGTGCTGGCCCACCAGGGCCGCATCGATATCGACAGCACGCCCGGCGAAGGCACATCGATCACGGTGACTTTCCCCGCCGCCCGCACCGGCGGCGCGCCTCCGGCCTGACCCGGAAACCGCCCTGCGCTCAGGCCGCGAGGCGCTGGGCGATCTGGGCGCGGCTGCGACGCCGTGCCAGCCAGTGCTGTTCCTGGCGATCCCACAGGATGGCGTGATCGGCCAGCATCATGCCGATCACCATCTCGACGAACTCGGCCCGTTCGGCGGTGCCGCGCACGAAATCGAAACCGCGTGCCAGATCCAGCACGGCTTCGGTCATCTTGTAATAGTCCGACGGCAGGCGGCAGCGCTGGTAGATCGCCGCCAGGCCGCGCTTGCCCGGATCATGCAGCAGCAGCCGCGCATTGCTGAGCGGAATGCCGGCGATCTGCGCCACACCCTGTTCGAAGAAGCCAAGGTCGCCACCGGCCAGCGCGCGGATCAGCAATGTACTCGTCAGCTGGCCGCGCTTCTGCAGGTCGGCGACCAGATCGGCCAGCGCCGGCGGTTCGGCGCCGTCGCCGAGCAGGCCGAGCAGGCTGCGCTCGCGCAGCTGCATCATGGTGTCGGCCGCCATGGCCGGCGGAATCTGGTAGCGGGCGATCAGCGCCTCGCGCAGCGCATCGGACACCTGCGCGATCAGGCGGGCGGCGAATTTCGGCGGCAGCTGCGGATGGCGCGCCAGCGCATCGCCGAGCGCGCGGCTGTCGGGGAAGCGTTCCAGCGCACGTTCCATCAGCGCGCCGCCAACCTCGGCGCCGCGATTGTTCATCAGCACGGCCACCGCAGGTTCGGCCGCATGGCTGACCAGCGCAGCCGCCAGCGGGGCGGACACCTTGCTGCGCCCGGCTATGGCGCTCTGATGCAGGGGCGACACCGCCTGCACCAGTTCGATCAGGTCGGCATCGGAAAAGACCGGCGAGAATTGCAGCAGCGGCGTGGCCACTTGGGCCGCATCGCGCGCCAGCTTCAACGCCACGCTGCGCGGCAGCTGCGGCGCGTCGCGCAGCTGCTCGGCCAGTGCCTGCCGCACCATCGTCTCGGCGTCGCGGGCCAGCGCCGCGATGATCGCCTGGGCCAGCTCGCGCTCGGTGGCGCTTAAGGCCGGGCCGCCCTCGTTTTCATTGGCATAGGCGCGGGCGACTTTCGCGGCCGTGTCGGCGCGCGCCGCCGGCGAAGGGTCCGCCAGCAGCCGCTGCACATCCTGAATACCGAGAAACGCCCCCTGAGACACGAACTCTGCTTCCCCCGCCCATAACGTCGTTCGGTTGGTCGCCGATGTTGGCGGCGGACAATAACAGGCATCGGCCAAATGTCACGGCGAATATCCTCACCAATGCTCACCGTCCGAAGCCCGTGGTTTTCGGTAGCGGCCAGCCTGCATACATGGCTGCGGGGCCGCCCGATATGCAGCCATTCTGCCGCCGGAACAGGCGGTTCCCGGGTGGATTGTCGATATACCTACGATCTGCAGGGGATCAGCAGATCGTGTGACCCGGCGGGCAGGTGCGGACCGTGCTGCCCGGCGGCACTGGTGCGATCAGGCCGGCAGGAAGATGAAGTTGAAGACATAGCCGGCGCCGCGCTGGCGATGCATGGCCTCGGGATCGAAATCCTCCAGCAGGCGCAGGCTCTGCCGGCTGCGGTCGAAGAACATGCCGCGATACCCGAACTGCAGCACCTTGGCGAGCGACAGTTCGATCGGCGTCTGCGTATGCACTTCCTCCATCTCGATCAGCAGAACGGGCCGGTCGCGCGCCAGCAGCTGCGTGGCGCCGGCCAGCAGCTCGAGTTCGCCGCCCTCCACATCGATCTTGATGAAACCGATATCCTGCAGGCCGAGGTCGTCCAACCGCGCCATCTGCACCGGCACGACGGTATGTTCGCCACGCACTTTCACGCGACTGAGCGAGCCGCCCTGGTTGGAATGGCCGCCGCGGCTGTCGCGCGGGATCAGGAATTCGGCCGCGCCGTTGCGATCGGCCAGCGCCTGCGCCGAGACGGTGACATTCGCCGCCGCGGTCTGTCGCAGCACCGCCAGCATCTTCGGATTGGGTTCGAAGGCGTAGACATGCCGGGCGAGGCCGGCCAGCACATGGGTGAAGGTGCCCTTGTTGGCGCCGGCATCAATGGCATTGCGCCGCCGGTCGACCAGCATCTCAAGCAGGCGCAGTTCGGGCTCGCCCGACCAGCGCTCCTTCAGCACCTTGTAGCGAATATAAAGTCCGGACGGAATCAGGGCGTGTTTGACACGCTCCTCAAACGTCCAGAGCTGCTGCTCCGGACCCGACATCCCCGCCTGCCCCCCTTAGTCCTCGGGCACAGATTAGGCCGGGCGGCGGCGGCGCGACAGAGAATTCTGGCAATGCCGGCAAGGTCGCCTGCGGAGGTTGCAGCAGATACGCAACCGTCGCCTCCGGTTGCAGGTGTCAGGCCATCGCGGCTTACGCCAGCACGCGGCGGCGGATCGCATCCTCGATGGCGTCCCAGATCTCGGCTTCGAGCTTCACGCCGTCGAAGCGGTTGATCTGCTGGATGCCGGTGGGAGACGTGACGTTGATCTCGGTGAGATAGTCGCCGATCACGTCGATGCCGACGAAGATCAGTCCCTCGCGTTTCAGATGCGGGCCGATCGCCTCGCAGATTTCCAGTTCGCGCGGCGTCAGCGTCGATTTCTCGGGCCGGCCGCCGACATGCATGTTGGAACGCGCCTCGCCCTTGGCCGGCACGCGGTTGACCGCACCGGCCGGGCGGCCGTCGATCAGGATGATGCGCTTGTCGCCGGCGCGCACTTCCGGAAGGTATTTCTGCACGATCACCGGCTCGCGCGACAGCTTGGTGAACATTTCCAGCAGCGAGCCGAGATTCTCGTCCTCCGGCGTGAGATGGAACACGCCGGCGCCACCGTTGCCGAACAGCGGCTTGAGGATGATGTCCCTGTGCTCGGCGCGGAAGGCCTTGATGGTTTCCATGTCCGACGAGATCAGCGTCGGCGGCATCACGCCGTCGAAATGCGTGACATACAGCTTCTCCGGCGCGTTGCGCACCGCGACCGGATTGTTCACCACCAGCGTCTTGGGGTGGATATGCTGCAGGATATGCGTCGCCGTGATGTAGGACATATCGAAGGGCGGATCCTGGCGCATCAGCACCACATCCATGTCGGCGAGGTCGACCAGTTCGGGTTCGCCCAGGGTGTAATAGTCGTCGCGGTCGGCGCGCAGGCGCATGGCACGGCCACGCGCCAGCACCTTGCCATCGCGGAAACTCAGGTCGCGCGCCAGATAGTGAAACAGCGCATAGCCGCGGGCTTCGGCCTCCAGCCCCAGCACGAAGGTGCTGTCGCCATCGAAGTCGATGCTTTCGATGGGGTCCATCTGGATCGCCACCTTGAGGGCCATGGCATAGTCCTTTTTGTGAAAGCCGGCTTCCCCGAACGGGGCAGCCAAGCCTTTTTGATGACTGCGGGCCCCTCCATTTAGGGAGGCCGGCCACAACGTCTAGTTCAACTGGCGACGAATGTGGCGCAGGAAGGCTTCGGCCTCAAGGCTTGCCGCCTCGTCGCCGGCCAGCATCAGGAAACGTTCGGTGGCGGCGATCGACTGGCGGATGCGGCCCAGCTCGCCCTCGACCACGCCCAGTTCGCGCCAGGCCGGCGCGTAAGCCGGCGCCACCAGCAGCATGCGGCGAAGCGTTTCGGCGGTGCGTTCCTTGTCGCCGCTGCGCCAGGCGCGGGCCTTGATGTTGTTCTGCAGGCGCAGCAGCACTTCGCGACCGCTCATCGGCCGCACATGCTCAGGCTGCAGCTCGCCGCCTTCCGCGCCACCGAGGCGGCGCAGCAGATCGTTCATGTCGGGCGGCGCGGCGATGCGGCCCTGATGGAAGGGATCGAGAATCAGCGCGCCATCCTCGCCTTCGACCCGGATCAGGAAATGGCCGGGGAAGTCGATGCCGCAGACCGGCCAGAGCTGGGCGCGCGCGGCGTAGATATAGAGAATGCCGAGCGCCACCGGCAGCCCCATGCGCCGGTCGATCACATGGACCAGGTCGGCATTCTGCGGATCGTCATAGGTGTCGCTGTCGCCGCGATAGCCGAATTCCACGCCGAGCACGGCCGCCAGCGCCATGGCGCGCGGCGCCACCTCCGGACCGGCATCGATGCGGCTCAGCGTCGCGGCCAGATCGGCAAGGTGGCGGCGATAGGGCGTGAGGTCGAGGCCGGGCCTGTCGAGGGCTGCGAACAGCAGAGCGGCCTCGGCGATGTCGAAGCCGTCGTCGGGCGCGGCACCGAGAGCCTTGAGGGCCGTTTCGATTGCCGCGCTTTCGGTCATGCCGTCAGACCGGACGGCGGCGCTGGTCGGACTTCAGCCAGACATGGCTGACGACCTTGCGCACGCCCTTGATGGTGCGGGCATGATCGGTGACCTTGACGATCTCGGCATCGGTCTGCGCCAGACCGATCAGATAGACCGTGCCGTTCACCGTTTCGATCGAATAGTTGATGTCGATGATTTCCCTGTCGGTGGCGATCTTGGTGCGCAGCTGCGTGGTGATCCAGGTATCCGACGCCGCGGCGCCGACGCCGCCTTCATCGGTGACCTGCACTTCGTTGATGACTTCCTGGATGCGGTCGCTGGCGGCCCAGGCCAGTCGCGTCGCCTCGTCCCTGGAATACTCGGTGCCCACCACGCCGGTCAGCAGCACGCGGCCCTCGATCACCGTGACCGACAGCTTGCGCCAGACATACTGGTTGTCCTTGAGATACTTGTCGTTGATGGCGAGCTGGATGCCCTTGTCGTTGGCAGCATTCTTGATGCCGCGTTCCTCGGCGGCGGCAACGCCGGTCGCCGCACCGGCACCGACGGCGACGCCGATGCAACCCTGCAAAACAGGGGCCGCCAGCAGCAGAAGACCGAGCGGGGCAAGACGCAGAAAACGGGACAGAGTGACGTAACGCACGGCGGAACTCCTTGGTAGAAACCGGCCGGCCGGATCCGGGCAATCAATCCGGGGATCAGACCCGCCAGGCATCGCGGATATGCCGCGGCCAGCGGCCGGGCGCCAGCAGCATGGCATCAAATCGTAGCGAAAGTGTTTCCGCATGGGCCTGCTGGCCCAGGAATACCGCAGCCGCCTGGGCAATGCGACGGCGTTGTGCGGCCTGCACCGCCTCGGCCGCCTGCGTCAGGCTGTCGCGCCACTTCACCTCCACGGCCACCACCAGCCGGCCGCGCCGGGCCAGGATGTCGATCTCGCCCAGCGGATGCCGCCAGTTGCGGGCCAGGATGCGAAAGCCCTGCAGCCGCAGCCACCAGACCGCGCGGGCCTCTCCGGCCCGGCCGCGGACGTATCTCTCAGCCTTTGCCATCTTTCAGCTCAAGAGCGCGGCCGTAAACCGCCTTGCGGCCCAGATTCAGCAGCACCGCCACTTCATCGACGGCCTGACGCAGCGGCAGCCGCGCCATCGCCTCGGTCAGCGCACCATCCAGATCGGCGGCGCTGGCGACCGGCTGTTCGGCCGGCGGCGCGATGGCCAGCGTGATTTCGCCCTTCGGCGCACCGGCCGCGGCATAATATGCGGCAAGTTCGGACAGGGGTCCGCGCCGGACCTCCTCGAATTTCTTGGTCAGTTCGCGCGCCACGGCGGCCTCGCGCTGCGGGCCCAGCACGGCGGCCATGTCGACGAGGCTGTCGGCCAGGCGCTGCGCGCTTTCCAGCAGCACCAAAGTGGCCTGCACGCCGCTCAGCTCAGCCAGCCATTTGCGCCGCGCCGCCTGTTTCGGCGGGGGAAAGCCGGCATACAGGAAGCGATCAGTCGGCAGGCCCGACAGGCTCAGGCCCGCCAGGACGGCCGAGGCACCGGGCAGGGCGGTGACGGCCACGCCCTCGTCGATACAGGTGCGCACCAGCTTGTAGCCCGGATCGTTCACCAGCGGCGTGCCGGCATCCGAGACCAGGGCGATGACGGCGCCGCCTTTGAGCTTTTCGAGCAGCTGGGGCCGCACTTTTGCCGCATTATGTTCATGGTATGGGAAGAGCGGGGTGTCGATGCCGTAGCGCTTCAGCAGCGGTCCGGTGACGCGGCTATCCTCGCAGGCGACCAGATCGGCGTGGCTCAGCAGCGCCAGCGCCCGCAACGTGATGTCGGCGGCGTTGCCGATGGGGGTGGCCACCAGATATAAGCCCGGGGTGAATTGTGCCGTATCGACCCCCCAATGAGACCTTTCGGGATTGGACCGTTCGGACGGCGGCTGGATTGGATGTGTCATGGGCGTCGGACTGAGCTGCGTCACGCATTGTAGAGGCCGGGTTTCCACCCAGTCTATGCCCCGGGGACTCCATGGGTTCGTATCCCGACTGATGCCCGTCCTGCTGGTGCTGCTGCTGGCGGGTTGCCAGAGCGGGCCGCAGGCCCAGGGCGGATTGCCCGGTCTGCTCGACCGCGTGGCGCCCGGCACCGGCGCGCCGCAGCGTGTCGCCCCCTCGCCCGGCACGCCCGCCCAGACGGGCCAGATCAATATTCCGCCCGCCATGCAGCAGGCGCTGCAGCAGCAGCTGCCGCAACCGGCCTCGCCATCGCTGGCGATCGAGACCCAGCCGCTGCCGGCCGCACCGGCGCTGACCCCGCCGGGCAGCCCGGATGCGATCCGCATCGGCTTCCTGGCACCGATGTCGGGTCCGAATGCGGGCCTTGGCCGCGCCCTGTTCGACGCCGCGCAGATGGCGCTGTTCGACCTGGCCGACAACCGGCTGGTGCTGCTGCCGCGCGACACCGAGGGCAATCCGGAAAAGGCATCCGAAGCCGCGCGCCGCGTGATCGCGGAAGGCGCGCAGATCATCATCGGGCCGCTGTTTGCCAACGAAGCCTCTGCCGTGGGCCTGATCGCGCGCGAGCGCAACATCAAGGTGCTGAGCTTCTCCACCGACCGCAGCGTGGCCGGCGGCGGCGTCTATCTGCTCGGCTTCACGGCGGACCAGCAGGTCGAGCGCGTCATCTCCTATGCGCGCACGCGCGGCCTGACGCGTTTCGCCGCCATTGCGCCGGACAGCCCTTACGGCAATGCCGTGGTGCAGGCCGCGACGACGGCCGTGCAGGCCGCCGGCGGCGAGATGCTGCGGCAGGACCGCTATCCAGTCGACAGCGGGGATCTCACCCCGAGCGTGCGCCGCTTTGCCACGGCCTTGCGCAGCCTGCCGCCGCGCAGCCTTGAGGCACCGCCGGTGGAGGGCGTGGACCCGAATATTGCCCGTCCGGTCGATGCCGTGCTGATGCCCGAGGGCGGCGCGCGCCTGCGGGCGCTGGCGCCGCTGCTGCCGTTCTTCGATATCGACCCGCGCGCCGTGCGCTTCCTTGGCACCGGCCTGTGGGACGATCCGTCGCTGAGCACCGAACCGGCCCTGGTCGGCGGCTGGTATGCCGGCCCGGCGCCGGACGGCTTTGCCGAATTTGCCCGCCGCTTCGAACAGGGTTTCGGCCGCCGCCCGCCGCGTCTGGCCAGCCTGGCCTATGATGCGACCGCACTGGTGGGGGTACTGGCCCGCCGGCCGGTCGATGCTGCCGCCGGCGCCACGCCGTTTGACGACGCGGCGCTGTCGAATCCCGACGGATTTGCCGGTTATGACGGAATTTTCCGCTTTCAGACCAGCGGGTTGGTGCAGCGCGGCCTGGCCGTGCTGGAAATCCAGCGTCGCGGCGGCGGCCGGGTGATCGATCCGGCCCCGGCCAGTTTCCAGCTCCCGGGCAACTGAAGCGGACGCTTTTTAGCGGTTTTTCCGGCCGCATAGTCCTTCAGGGCTGATTACCGAGAATTTATTCGGTGCTACTCCGGCTGCGTGCTATCACCGCAAAATAGACGACACTACTTCTGCGTGCTTCTATCCCGAAAGTCCTTCTAGTAGAATTTTCGTCCTGTCCCCGGATGCGGGAGGACCAAGGTGAGCGAAGTCATGGCCGATCACGAGCGTATCGATTTTTCCAAAATCAGCTTTTTGGTTGTCGAACCCAATCGCCTGATGGGCCAGATGGTGCGCGACGTGCTGCAGATGCTGGATGCGCAGTATATCGACCGCGCCCGCGACTTCGAGACCGCCGTGAATGTGCTGCGCATGGGCCGCACCGACATCATGATCACCGAATGGGCGCTGAACCAGGAAAAGCTCGGCCGTGACGGCATGGATATCGTGCACTGGGTGCGCAATGACGGCGGTTCGCCCAATCGGATGATGCCGATCGTGATGATGACGGCGAATTCCGAAGAGGAATATGTCTGCCGCGCGCGCGACTGCGGCGTCTCGGAATTCGTCGCCAAGCCCTACACCGTCAACGGCTTCTACACCCGCCTCGCGTCGGCGATCGCCCGCCCGCGTCAGTTCGTGCGCATCGGCGAGTATTTCGGCCCGGACCGCCGGCGCCGCAAGCTCGACTACAGCGGCCCCGAGCGTCGCATCACGGCTGAAGCCGTCTGACGGCATGTATGCTTTAATCGGCCGGGATGAATAAAAAGCCTGTCTTCATGCCGCCGGCGCAGGAATTGCGCCGCAAGGCAGTCAATTTCAAGAAGGGCTTCAGGCTCAAGCTTGAGCCTGAGGAAATCAGGAAGCTGGAAGCAGTGGTCGAGAAGGCCACCGACCAGTTCACCGTCGAGGTCGCCGACAAGCTGCGGGGCTTGCGCGTGGCGCTGAACGATGTGGCGAACAGCCAGATCGGCGCCGACCAGGCGATGCAGGCGATCCGCAGCATGTCGCTGGAAATCAAGGGCATGGGCGGCATGTTCAAATATCCGCTGCTGACCGCCTTTGCCAAATCGCTGAACGACTTCACCAAGGATATGGGCGTGCCCACGCCGATCCAGCTCGACATCATAGCGGCACAGATCGATGCGCTTTACGTGGTGATGGGCAACCGCATCCAGGGCAGCGGCAGCAAGATCGAAATGCAGCTGCTCGGCGCGCTGGAAGAAGCCGCGCGCAAATACAAGCACCATTAAACTCTAGAGCATCCGCCAGAGCGGCAGGCCCGACAGCGCGGCAAAGGCGCAGAGCGCCAGGGCGGCGCGGCGGAACTGCTGCTCGCTGGCCCGCGCGAACAGCCGGCTGCCGAGCCGGAGCGGCAGCAGATAGGCCGGGATCAGCGGCAGCGACATCAGCAGGCTTTGTGGCGTGAACAGCCCGCTCCACCAGTAGGCCAGACCGGCGGCGGTGGCGGTGAAACCGAAAAACACGATCAGGTTGGCGCGTACGGTGCTGGCATTGCCCTGGCCGCCGAGCCAGAGCAGCACCACCGGCAGACCCGGCAGGGCCGCCGCGCCGCCGCTCAGGCCCGCCAGCGCACCGGTGCCCAAGGTGGCAGGCAGGCCGAGCCGGGCGCTATAGCGCCAGCCTAGTGCCATCAGACCGACGGCGAGCAGGACCACGCTGCAGATCACCCAGCGCATCACGTCGGCATCGGCCACCACCAGCAGCGCCACACCGAAGGGCACGGCGATCACCGCAGCGAAGCCGAGCGGCAGCACTTCGCGCCACACGCAGCGCCGCACCGCATCGGGCAGCATGGCCAGGGCTGCGATATCGTCGGCGACGAACAGCAGGATGGCGGCGAGCCTGGGCTCATAGACCAGGCTGGCGATGGGCATGAACACCATCGCGCCGCCGAAGCCGGAAAAGCCGCGCACCAGTCCGGCCAGCGCGGCGGCGCCGGCCACCGCCCAGTACCGCGGCTCGTTCAGAAAGAGAAAACTGTCAGGCAACCAGGATCACGACGCCGGCCACGGCGACGGCAACACCAGCCGCACGCGTCAGCACCGGGGTCGCGATCTGCTGCGTCAGCAGCGCACCGGCCAGGCCGATGCCATGCAGCAGCGCGGTGGCCAGCAGCATGCCGGCGGCATAGGCCGCGGCAACGCCCTCGCCCATTTCCGCACCATGGGCAAAGCCATGGAACAGCGCGAAGCCGGCGGTGACCGCCATCGCGGCCGCCAGCGGCGGGCGCGCGGCGAAAGCCACGGCGAGGCCGAGGAGCAGCACCGAGAGCGCAATGCCGGCTTCGACGCCGGGCAGGACAATCCCGCTCAGCGCGAGCAGGAAACCGGCGCCCATCGGCAGGACGAAGGCGGCGGGCAGCAGCCAGAGGCTGGAGCGGTTGCCGCTGCGGGCGGCGAACTGCACGGCCCAGAGGCCGACCGCGATCATGCCCAGCAGATGGTCGAAGCCGCCGAAGGGATGCGCGAAGCCTGCCGCGAAACCGGCAGCATGCGCTTCACCGCCGGGATGGCCGGCCGGATGACCGGGATGGGCCAGCGCCGGAACAGCAAGGCTTGCCAGAAGGATGGCCGGCAGAGCGACGCGCCCCAGCTTTGACATGGCGAGCTTTGATGCGAAAGACATGGCAACCTCTTTGAAACGCGCGCGAAAAATGCGCTGCATGCGGACCCACCCGCGTCCTTTTTGCCCAAGGCCGGCCGGTTTGACAAGGCCGGGAGCGCGGCTTACCGTCCGCCGCGATGGTTCGCCTCTGTGTCATGGCTCGACATGGCGGCGATGAAAAGGGAACGCGGTGCCGGCTTCTGTCACGGAGGCCCAGGCCGCGGCAGCCCCCGCTACGGTAAGCGGCGAGCGGCGTGCAACAGGCCACTGGCAGGAGGTCAACTCCCCCGGGAAGGCGCACGACCTGCTATGACCCGCAAGCCCGGAGACCTGCCATCGCCCTTGGTCGAACGGATGTGCCGGACGGGGTGTTTCGGCGCCCGGCCTGTGCCATTCTCGCCCGCCCCCAAAAGGGCTGCGGCGCGACCGGCGGGCTTTCCGTGTCGGCGTCATGCAACAGGACGCTTGAAGAAATGCAGACTACCGCCGCCACCAGCAAGATCCCCGCAACCGTCGTCACCGGCTTCCTCGGCGCCGGCAAGACCACACTGATCCGCCATCTGATCACCCATGCCAATGGCCGGCGCATCGCGCTGATCGTCAATGAATTCGGCGAGATGGGCATCGACGGCGAGCTGCTGAAAAGCTGCGGCGCGCCGGCCTGCACCGAAGACGACATCGTCGAACTGGCCAATGGCTGCCTGTGCTGCACGGTGGCCGACGATTTCCTGCCCACGCTGCAGAAGCTGCTCGACCGGCCCGAACCGCCGACGCATATCGTGATCGAGACCTCCGGTCTCGCCTTGCCGAAACCGCTGGTGCAGGCCTTTGCCTGGCCCGGTATCAAAAACCGCACGACGGTCGATGGCGTGATCACCGTGGTGGATGCCGCCGCCGTGGCCGAGGGCCGCTTTGCCGAGGATGAAGCGGCGCTGGACGCGCAGCGCGCCGCCGATCCCAATCTGGATCACGACAATCCGCTGGAGGAACTGTTCGAGGACCAGCTCGGCTGCGCCGATCTGGTGCTGCTGAACAAGACCGACCTGCTGGACGACGGCGCGCTGGACAATGTGCGCAACGAGATTGCCGCGCATCTGCGCCAGGGCATCAAGACCGTCGCCATCAGCCGCGGCGAAGTGGCCGCCGATATTCTGCTCGGGCTGCAGGCCGCCGCCGAAGACGATATCGCCGCCCGCAAGTCGCATCACGACACTGAAGACGACCACGATCACGAGGATTTCTTCAGCTTCTCGGTCACGCTGCCGGAACAGGCCTCGCCGGATGCGCTGCTCGACAGCCTGCTGCCGGTGATCGCCGACCATGACATCCTGCGCGTGAAGGGCTTTGTCGCCGTCGCCGACAAGGCGATGCGTCTGGTGCTGCAGGGCGTCGGCACGCGGCTGTCGCATTATTACGACCGCGACTGGCGGGGCGGCGAAGATCGCGCGACGCGGCTGGTGGTGATTGGCAAGGCCGGCCTGGACGAGGCGGCGATCCGCGCCGCCCTCGCCGCCGTCTAAGGCCCCGCGTAAAGAGCGCGCCGCCGTGCATCTGCTCAACGCCATACCCGGGGGCGCAGCGGCGAGCGACGGCGCGGTCGATCTGGGGCAGACGCCCGGCGACATCGTGATTCTGTCGGCGGCCGATACCGAACTGGCGGCACTGAGCAGCGCGCTGTCCGGTCTGCCGGACGACTTCCCGCGCCTGCGGCTCGCCAACCTGCTGCAGCTCGGCCACCCTTACGCGGTCGATCTCTATGTCGAGAGCGTGATCCGGCATGCGCGCCTCGTGATCGTGCGCCTGCTCGGCGGCCAGAGCTACTGGACCTATGGCGTCGAGCGTCTGAGCGATCTGTGCCGTGCGCGCGGCATATTGCTCGCCTTCCTGCCGGGCGACCGCCAGCCCGATCCGGGTCTGGACGGCTTCTCCACTGTCGACGATGACGGCCGCGCCGTGCTGTTCGAGTATTTCCGCGAAGGCGGCATCGAGAATCTGCGGAACTGCCTGCGCCGCGCCGCGAGCATGATCGGCCGCGCCGAGGATCCGCCGCCGGCCCGGCCGCTGCCGGCCGCCGGCATCTACTGGCCGGGCCTGCACGATCCCGATCTCGACAGCCTGCGCCCGCAATGGACCGCGCTGCAGCACGGATCGCGCAGCGGGCCGCGTCCGGTGGCGGCGATCGTGTTTTACCGTGCCCTGATGCAGGCCGGCGACCTTGCCGCCATCGATGCGCTGGTCCAGGCGTTGTCGGCCGAGGGCCTGAACCCGCTGCCGATCTATGTCACCAGCCTGAAAGACCGCCTGTCAGCCGATATCGTCGGCACCATGCTGGATCATGCCCTGCCCGATGTGATCCTGAATGCGACGAGTTTCGCCCTCGGCACTCCCGCCGGCGACGGCAGCGCGGAGGATCCCCTTGGGCAATGCGACTGCCCGGTCCTGCAGATCGTGTTCGCCACGCAGCCGCGCGACGACTGGGCAGGCTCCACGCGCGGACTCAATCCGCGCGATCTCGCCATCGCCGTCGCGTTGCCGGAAATCGACGGCCGCATCCTGACCCGTGCCGTCGCCTTCAAGGCGGAAGCGCAGTTCGATGCCCGCACCGAATGCAGCATCGTGCGGCTGCAGCCTGATCACGGCCGCTGCGCCTATGTCGCCAGGCTCGCCTGCGCCTGGTCCCGCCTCGGCCGCCTGTCGCCGGCCGAACGCAAGATCGCCGTGGTGATGGCGAATTATCCCAACCGCGACGGCCGCATTGGCAACGGTGTCGGGCTGGATACGCCGCAGAGCGTGGTCGAGATCCTGCGCGCCATGAAAGACGCCGGCTACGAGCTGAACGCGCTGCCGGTCAGCGGCAACCGCCTGATCGAGGCACTGATCGAAGGCGTCACCAACGACTTTGCTGCGCAGGCTGGCCGGCGCGTGCGCGTGGTCTATCCGCTGGCGCTGTATCGCCGCTTCTTCGAAACCCTGCCGGCGGCGATCCGCGCGGCGGTGACCGCGCGCTGGGGCGAGCCCGACGACGACCCGCATATCGATGCCGGACCCGATGGCAGCAGCGGCTTCGCCCTGCCGGTCATTCCGCTCGGCAACGTTGCCGTCATGATCCAGCCGGCGCGCGGCTACAATATCGATCCGGCGCGCAGCTATCACGACCCCGACCTGGTGCCGCCGCATCATTACTTCGCGGCCTATGCCTGGCTGCGCGAAAGCTTCGGCGCCGATGCGGTGATCCATTGCGGCAAGCATGGCAACCTCGAATGGCTGCCAGGCAAGGCGCTGGCGCTGAGCGAGGACTGCTATCCGGAAGCCGTGCTGGGTCCGCTGCCGCAGCTGTATCCCTTCATCGTCAACGATCCCGGCGAAGGCACGCAGGCGAAGCGCCGCACCTCGGCGGTGATCCTCGACCATCTGACGCCGCCGCTGACGCGGGCCGAAATCTATGGCGACCTTGCCCTGCTGGAACAGCTGGTCGACGAGTATTACGAAGCCGCCGGCCTCGACCGCCGCCGCCTGCCGCTGCTGGCCGAGCGCATCATCGCCGAAGCGCGCCGGCTCGGGCTGGATGCCGATTGCGACATCCAGGTCGGCGAAGCGACGGACTCGGCTTTGCTGAAGCTCGACAACCATCTCTGCGACCTGAAGGAACTGCAGATCCGCGACGGCCTGCATGTCTATGGCGTGAAGCCGCATGGCGAGCAGCTGATCGACCTGCTGGTCGCGCTGGTGCGGCTGCCGCGCGGCGCCATCGACAAGGAAGGCGGCAAGCCTGGCAATGCCTCGATCCTGCGCAGCTTAAGCGCCGATCTGGGCCTGAACTTCGATCCGCTCGGCACCGACTATGCGGCAGTGTGGGAAGGACCGCGGCCCGCCGTGCTGGCCGACCTGGCCCCGGGCAGCTGGCGCAGCCATGGCGACACCATCGAGCGACTGGAGATTCTGGCCAAGCAGCTGGTCGCCGACCGGCGGCTTCCTGACGAATCCTGGGTTGCAACGAAAGCCGTGCTACAGGATATCGACTACCACCTGCGCGGCGCCGTGCTGGGCTGCGGCCGGGCCGAGATCGAAAACCTGCTGCGCGGACTGGACGGACGTTTCGTGCCGCCGGGCCCGAGCGGCGCCCCGACCCGCGGTCGTCCCGAAGTGCTGCCGACCGGGCGCAACTTCTTCTCGCTGGATGCGCGCAGCCTGCCGACGCCGGCGGCCTGGACACTGGGCTGGCAATCGGCCGATGCGCTGCTGCAGCGTCATCGCCAGGATCATGGCGAATGGCCGCGCGCGATTCTGCTGAATGCCTGGGGCACCGCCAACATGCGTACCGGCGGCGACGACATCGCACAGGCGCTCGCCCTCATTGGCGCGCGCCCCACATGGGAGACCGCGTCCGGCCGCGTCACCGGCTTCGAGATCGTGCCGCTGGATCTGCTGGACCGTCCGCGCATCGACGTGACGCTGAAAATCAGCGGCTTTTTCCGCGATGCCTTCCCCGCGCAGCTGGCGCTGTTCGATGCCGCGAGCCGCGCCGTGCAGGCGCTGGACGAGCCGCCGGAACTGAATCCGCTGGCCGAACGCGTGAAGGACGAGGCGGCCGTGATGATCGGCCGCGGCCTGACCGCGGAAGACGCCTTGCGCCGCGCGGGCTATCGCGTCTTCGGGTCGCAGCCGGCCGCCTATGGCGCCGGCCTGCAGGCGCTGATCGACCAGGGCGGCTGGACCGAGACGGCAGATCTGGCCAAGGCCTATATCGCCTGGGGCGGCTATGCCTATGGCGGCGACGCGGAAGGCATAGCCGATGCCGAAGCCTTCACCCAGCGGCTCAGCGGCATCGATACGGTGGTGCAGAACCAGGACAACCGCGAGCATGATCTGCTCGATTCCGACGACTATTACCAGTTCGAGGGCGGCGCGGTGGCGGCGGTGCAATACGCGTCGGGCGCGGCGCCGACCGCCTATCACAATGATCATTCGCGCCCCGAAGCGCCGCGCATCCGCCGGCTGGAAGAGGAAATCGCGCGCGTGGTGCGCGGCCGCGCCGCCAATCCGAAATGGATCGCCGGCGTGAAACGTCATGGCTACAAGGGCGCCTTCGAGATCGCCGCCACGGTGGATTACTTGTTCGCCTTCGCCGCCACGACGGGTCTGGTGCGCGACCACCAGTTCGACGCGCTGTACGACGCCTATCTGGCCGATGCGGAGACGCGCACCTTTCTCGAAACCAACAATCCGGCCGGCGCCCGCGAGATTGCCGAGCGCTTCCGCGAGGCGATCCAGCGCGGCCTGTGGCGACCCAAGGCGAATTCGACGACCGAACTGCTGGACAGGATGCTGGCTGCATGAGCGACATGGACGACGAAAACGCGCGCGCCAACGAGAAGGCGAAGAAGCGCCAGGAAGCCAAGGCCAAGATCATGGCCGGCAAGACCATCGAGAAGGGCCTTCTCATGGTGCATACCGGCAAGGGCAAGGGCAAATCCACCGCCGCCTTCGGCCTGGTCATGCGCGCCATCGGCAACGGATTCCGCATCGGCATCGTGCAGTTCGTGAAAGGCGCCTGGCAGACCGGCGAACGCCCGGTGCTGGAGTTGTTTCCCGACCAGGTCGAGATCAAGGCGATGGGCGAGGGCTTCACCTGGAACACGCAGGACCGGGCGCGCGACATCGCCGCAGCTCAGGCCGCCTGGGCCGAGGCGAAACGCATGATCGAAGCCGCCAGAAAAGACCCGCCGGACTTCGACCTGCTGGTCTTCGACGAACTGAATATCGTGCTGCGCTACGACTATCTCGATCTCGCCGAGGTGGTCGGGGTGCTGAAGAACCGCCCGCCGAACCTGCATATCGTGGTGACCGGCCGCAATGCGAAGCCTGAGCTGATCGAGGCCGCCGACCTGGTGACCGAGATGACGGAAGTGAAGCACCCCTTCCAGGCCGGCGTGAAAGCGCAGAAGGGGATCGAGTTTTGAAACAGTTTTTATTCGTCGTTCCCGCGAAAGCGGGAACCCAGTCTCTGGATCCCCGCCCGTCGCGCTTTGCGCGACAGTATATGTATGGCGGCAAAGCCGCCGGGCGCGGGGATGACGATTTTCTGGAGCGTCCTATGAAACGTTACTGCTCGATCGGCGACTGGCTGCTGGAAATCGAAGCCATCGCCATGGCCTAGGGGCGATGGCATACTCCGCACCATGACCAGCGCTCCAAATCCCTTTCAGAAAACCGGCGTGATGCTCTGCGGCCATGGCAGCCGTGATGCACGCGCCGTGGCCGAGTTCACCGCGCTGGCCCAGCATATGAAGCGCCGCCTGCCGCAATACGACGTCGATTTCGGCTTCCTGGAATTCGCCACGCCAATCATCCGCAGCGGACTCGATAACCTGCGCGCCAAGGGCAATAGCCGGATTCTGGCCCTGCCCGGCATGCTGATGGCCGCCGGCCATGCCAAGAACGACATCCCCAGCGTGCTGAACCGCTATCAGGCCGAGCATACGGATGTCAGCATTTCTTACGGCCGCGATCTCGGCATTGACCTGAAGATGCTGCGCGCCGCCGGCGACAGAGTCCAGGACGCGCTCAACGCCGCCGGCGACGGCATCGGCCGGCACGAGACATGTCTGGTGGTGGTCGGGCGCGGCACCTCCGATCCCGATGCCAATTCCAACATCGCCAAGGTGATGCGCATGCTGTGGGAGGGTTTCGGCTTCGGCTGGGGCGAGACCGCCTATTCCGGCGTGACCTTTCCGCTGGTGCAGCCTTCGCTCGAGCATGTGGCGAAACTCGGCTACAAGCGCGTGATCGTGTTTCCGTATTTCCTGTTCACCGGCATCCTGGTCGAGCGCATCTATGAGGCCACCGATCTCGTGGCCGCACAGAACCCGCAGATCGAATTCATCAAGGCCGGCTACCTCAATGACCATCCTCTTGTATTAGAGGTGTTCGAGGACCGCCTGACGGAAATCCTCACCGGCAGCAACAACATGAACTGCCAGATGTGCAAATACCGCGCCCAAGTGCTCGGCTTCGAGGACGAGGTCGGCCTGGCGCAGGAAAGCCATCATCATCATGTCGAGGGCATCGGTACCGGCCATCATCATCATGACCATGATCATGGGCACGATCACGGGCACCATCACGATCATGACGGCCATGGCCATCACCCCTACCCCCATGCCGACCATCCGCATGGTCCGCGCACCCTGACCGGCAAGCGATGACCGCGACACGGCCCTACGACTATCTGCGCGATCCAGACGCGATCTATCGTCTCAGCTTCGAGATGATCCGCGCCGAGGTCGACCTGTCGGGCCTGCCGCCCGGCATCGATGAAATGGCGCTGCGCCTGATCCATGCCTGCGCCATGCCCGACATCCTGTCCGACCTCGCCTGGACGCCCGATCTGCCCAAAGCCGTGCATGAGTCGTTGCAGGCCGGCAAGCCGATCCTGAGCGATGTCGACATGGTGGCCTATGGCGTGATCCGCTCCCGCCTGCCCGCCGACAACAAGGTGCTGAGTTTCCTCAACACGCCTGAGGCGCGCGCCATCGGCCAGCAGAAACAGATCACCCGTTCGGCCGCAGCGGTGGAACTCTGGCTGCCGCATCTGGAAGGCGCCGTGGTGGTGATCGGCAATGCGCCGACCGCTTTGTTCCGCCTGCTGGAGCTGCTCAACACCGAAGGCGCGCCGAAGCCGGCCGCCATCCTCGGTTTCCCGGTCGGCTATGTCGGTGCGGCGGAATCGAAACAGGCGCTGATCGATACGGTCCCGGCCGGTGTGGCCTATGCGACGCTGAAAGGCCGGCGCGGCGGCAGCGCCATTGCCGCAGCCGCCATCAACGCGCTCGCCACATGGAAGCCTGCCACATGACATGGCTCAGCATCGTCGGCATCGGCGAAGACGGTCTGGATGGCCTGTCATCTGCGGCGCGCACGCTGGTGCAGGGCGCCGATCTTCTGATCGGCGGCGAACGTCATCTCGCGATGATTCCAGCGAAGCCCGATCAGGAGCGCATCGCCTGGGCCGCGTCGCAGCTGCTGGCGCAGGCCGATGGTATCGCACAATATAAAGGCCGCCGGACCTGCGTGCTGGCGAGCGGCGATCCGATGTGGTTCGGCATTGGCGCCACGCTGGGCAAACGTATTCTCGCCGATGAAATGACTGTAGTGCCGCATCCGGGCGCGTTTTCGCTCGCCGCGGCACGTCTGCTCTGGCCGCTGGATGCGGTGGACTGCCTGTCGCTGCACGGCCGCCCGCTCGACCTGCTCGGATCTTTCCTGACACCCGGCGCCCGCCTGCTGCTGCTGACCGAGAATGGCGCGGCGCCGGCGAAGATCGCCGAATACCTGATGAAGCGCGGCTTCGGCAGCGCGCAACTGACGGTGCTGGAACATCTCGGCGGCACACAGGAAAACATCCTGACCGGCACCGCGAAAGACTGGCCGCACAAGCAATGCGCCGATCTCAATCTTCTGGCTGTCGAACTGCGTGATGGCCCCGGCCTGACGCGCCTCGCCGGGCTGGAAGACGATCTCTATCTCCACGACGGCAACATCACCAAACGCGAGATCCGCGCCGTGACCTTGGCGCGGCTGTCGCCGTTTCCCGGCGACCTGCTGTGGGATGTCGGTGCCGGATCGGGCTCGATCTCGATCGAATGGCTGCGCGCCGATCGCCGCAACCGCGCCATCGCCATCGAGAACAAGGACGCGCGACGCAGCATGATCGCGCAGAATGCCCTGGCGCTCGGCGTGCCGCAGCTGGAGATCAAGGCCGGCAGCGTGCCCGAGGCGCTGAACGGCCTGCCCGAGCCGGACGCCGTCTTCATCGGCGGCGGCATCACCACGGACGGCCTGATCGAACGCTGCTGGCAGGCGCTGAAGCCCGGCGGGCGGCTGGTGGCCAATGTCGTGACCCTGGAAGGCGAAAGCGTGCTGGAACAGGCGCGGCGCGATCATGGCGGCGACCTCGCGCGGTTTTCG
Source organism: Pseudomonadota bacterium (assembly GCA_023434425.1). Classification (GTDB taxonomy): domain Bacteria; phylum Pseudomonadota; class Alphaproteobacteria; order Ferrovibrionales; family Ferrovibrionaceae; genus Ferrovibrio. The sequence continues at coordinate 42,988 of JAEYSS010000285.1, forward strand.
GTGCAGCGCGCGGAGCCCGTGGGCCGGTTCCATGGCTGGCATGCCATGATGCCGGTGACGCAGTGGAGTGTCACAAAAGAATGAGTGGTACGCTGTATGGACTGGGCATCGGGCCGGGCGATCCCGAGCTGATCACGCTGAAGGCGCTGCGGCTGTTGCAGTCGGCCGATGTGGTGGCCTATCCGGCTCCGGACACCGGCGACAGCCTGGCGCGCCGGATCGTCGCGCCGCATCTGAACGGCGGCCAGACCGAGATCGCCATCCGCATGCCGCTGACGGTCGCACGCTTTCCGGCACAGGCCGTCTATGAACAGGCTGCCGCGGAACTGGCCGCGCATCTGTCGGCCGGGCGCCATGTCGCCGTGCTCTGCGAAGGCGATCCGTTTCTCTATGGCTCCTTCATGTATCTGTTCGGCCGGCTGGCGGAAGACTTCCCCGTCGAGGTGGTGCCCGGCGTGTCGTCGCTGACTGCCTGCGCCGCCGCGCTGAAACACCCGCTGGTCTCGCGCAACGACGTGCTGACGGTGATCCCTGCCCCGCTGGATGACGAGACCATCGCCGCCAAGCTGCTGCATACCGATGCTGCCGCGATTCTTAAACTCGGGCGGCATGGACCCCGCATCGTCGCGCTGCTGAAGGAACTCGGACTGGCCGACCGCGCGCAGTATATCGAACGCGCGACCATGCCTGAGCAGCGCATCCTGCCGCTCAGCGATGTCGATCCCGCCAGCATCCCCTATTTCGCCATGATCCTGGTGCATCGTCGCGGCGAGCAACATTTCATGGAGTTCCAGAGTTGAGCGGAAAACCCGCCCTCGTCCTGCTGACGCAGAACGCCCGCGGCACGGCCCAGGCGCTGGCCACCGCCTTCCCGGCCTGGGACATCTATGCGCCGGACGATGCCGCGCTTCAGCATGCGCTCCCGCTCGGCAAGGCGATGGAAACGATTGCGCAGCTCTACAAGGCCGGCCGGCCGGTGATCGGCATCTGCGCGGCCGGGATTCTGATCCGCGCCGTGGCGCCGCAGCTGGCCGACAAGCAGACCGAGCCGCCGCTGATTGCGGTGGCGGCCGACGGTTCCAGCGTGGTGCCGCTGCTCGGTGGCCATCATGGCGCCAACCTGCTGTCGCGCCGCATCGCCAGCGTGCTGCAGGGCATTCCCGCCATCACCACGGCCGGCGATCTGGCTTTCGGCCTCGGCCTCGATGAGCCGCCGGAAGGATACACGCTGGCCAATCCGCAGGATGCGAAAGGCGTGATGGCGACCTTGCTGCGCGGCGGCGGCATCCGGATCAAGGGCGATGCGCCCTGGCTGATCGACAGCAACCTGCCGATCCGCAACGACGACGGCGCGCTGCTGATCGAGGTGACGCATCGCCAGGTCGACGGCAGCCCGCAGCATCTGGTCTATCATCCGCGCGCGGTTGCCGTTGGAGTGGGCTGCGAACGCAATACCAAACCGGTCGAGCTGATCCGGCTGGTGCAGGGCGTGATCGACGAAGCGGGCATCGCGCGCGACAGCATCAGCGGGATCTATTCGCTCGACCTCAAGGCCGACGAACCGGCCATGCTGGAACTGGCGAAATGGTTCGGCGTGCCCTTCCGCGTCTTCGATGCCGCGACGCTGGAGGCCGAAACGCCGCGCATGCAAAACCCGTCCGATGTGGTATTCGCCGAAGTCGGTACCCATGGCGTCGCTGAAGGCGCGGCCCTCGCTGCCGCCGGGCCCGAGGCCGAGCTGATCGTGCCGAAGCGCAAATCCGAACGCGCCACCTGTGCTTTCGCCCTGGCGCCGGGGCCGTTCGACGGTGCGTCTCGTGGCGCAATGCGAGGCGAACTGCACGTCGTCGGCACCGGGCCGGGCGATGCGATCTGGCTGACGCCGGAGGCGCGCATCGCCCTCAGCGAAGCCACCGACTGGGTCGGATACAGCCTCTATCTCGATCTCTATCCGCAGCTGCAGCCCGGCAAGACCCTGCATCGTTATGAGTTGGGCGAAGAGGAAGTGCGCGTGCGCGCCGCGCTGGATCTGGCGGCCCAGGGCAGGCGCGTGGCGCTGGTCTGCTCGGGCGATCCCGGCATCTATGCGATGGCGACGCTGGTCTTTGCGCTGCTGGAGAAAGAGCCGGAGCGCAAGGACTGGGCGCGCGTCGCCATTTCCGTGGCGCCGGGCATCTCGGCTTTGCAGGCGGCGGCAGCACGCTCCGGCGCCCTGCTCGGCCATGATTTCTGCACCATCTCTCTGTCCGACCTGCTGACGCCGCTGGAGGCGATCCTCGAACGCATCAAGGCAGCGGCGCAGGCCGACTTCGTCATCGCCTTCTACAACCCGGTATCGAGGCGCCGCCGCCATCAGCTGGAAATGGCGAAAGACATCCTGCTGCAGCATCGCCCGGCCGCGACGCCGGTCGTGCTGGCGCGCAATCTCGGCCGCGAAGGCGAGCGCGTGACGCTCTCCACTCTGGCTGAGCTTGACATCGACAAGGTCGACATGCTGACCGTGGTGCTGGTCGGCAGCAGTGCAAGTCGCGCGATAGCGCTTCCAGATGGTCGCCGCTTCGCCTATACGCCGCGCGGCTACGAAAAGAAATTCACGCCATGACGGTCCATTTCATCGGCGCCGGTCCCGGCGCGCCCGACCTGATCACCCTGCGCGGCGCGGCGCTGATCAGGAAATGCAAGGTCTGTCTCTATGCCGGCTCGCTGGTGCCGAGAGAGGTCGTCGCACTGGCGCCGAAAAGGGCGCGCGTGATCGACACCGCGCCGCTGCATCTTGACGAGATCATGGCCGAGATCGAAGCGGCCCATGCGAAGCAGCAGGATGTGGCGCGCGTGCATTCCGGAGATCCGTCGCTCTATGGCGCCATCGCCGAACAGATCCGCCGCCTGAAAGCACGCGGCATTGCCTACACGATCACGCCGGGCGTGCCGGCTTTCGCCGCCGCCGCCGCCGTGCTGCAGACCGAACTGACCCTGCCCGAGATCGCCCAGAGCGTGATCCTGACCCGCACGGCGATGAAATCATCGGATATGCCGAAGGGCGAGACGCTGGCGAATTTTGGAAAAACCGGCGCGACGCTGGCGATCCATCTCTCGATCCGCAACATCCGCCATGTGGTGGAGGAGCTGACGCCGTATTACGGCGCGGACTGTCCCGTCGCCGTCGTGGTGCGCGCCACCTGGCCCGACCAGGAGATCATTCGGGCGACGCTTTCCACCATCGCCGCGAAGGTGCGGGCAGCGAAAATCACCCGCACGGCGCTCATTCTGGTCGGCCGCGTGCTGGACGAGGGCACCGCCTTCCGCGACAGCGCATTGTATGACCCGAAGCATGTGCATGTGCTGCGGCCGGGAAAGAAGGCCAAAGGCAAGGCGAAAGGATGAGGCTCATCATGACGACTTGGCGCACGATTACCGTCCTGCTGTTCTGTACCCTGCTGGCGGCCTGCACCGTTGCCGACCGGGCGCCGGTCAAACCGCTGCCGCAGGATTTCACCCTCGGCCTGCCGCAATCCGGCGGTCGATTCATCCTGCTGCAGGGCGAAGAGGTGCGCATCCGCCTGCCGGCCGATCGTGCCGCCGGTCGCCGCTGGAGCCTGGTGAACGAAGCGCCCGGCACCGAGGCACTGAGCCTGGCCGAAGAACCGGGTTACGAGAATGGCGCCGAGGTCTGGCATTTCCGCGCCCTCGGCACCGGTCCGACGATTCTCTATTTCACCTATCGCGGCGGCAGCGGCCCGACGGCGCGCGAAGCGATCTACAGCTTCGAGCTGCGCTGAGGCGCCGAGGTGAAGACGGGACAAGGCGTGGATGCCCGGGTCAAGCCCGGGCATGACACTATAGTTTACGGATATTTTTAATTGTCATGGCCGGGCTTGTTCCGGCCATCCACGTCTTTCGCTAGACCGCGTGCAGGTTGATCCAGCTGAGTGCGGCGCCGACCGATTCCAGCCGCTCGCCCGGCGGCAGCGGCGGGCGTTCGATCATCAGCACCGGGATATGCAGTTCGGCGGCAGCGGCGATCTTGGCCGCCGAGCCGCCGGAGTTGCGCGTCACCAGCAGGTCGATGCGGTGCTGCTGCATCAGCGCCCTTTCGTCATCCGGCGTAAACGGCCCACGCGCCAGCAGCAGCTCGCCCTTCGGCAGGACAACGCCTGCGTCGGGCGGATCGATGCTGCGGATCAGAAACCATCGTCCGTTGCCATGCGGCCCGTCCTCTTCGCCGAGCGGTACGAACGCCCCGAGATCCTGGCGGCCGAGGGCGAGAAAAATCCGCTGCGCCGGGTGGAAGCGCAGGAAGACCGCCGCCGCCGCGAGACTGGGCATCATCGTCCAGCGGTCCCCGGGTGCTGCGACCCAGGCCGGACGCACCAGTTTGGCGCGCGGGATGCCGAGCCCCTTGCAGGCCTCATGGGCATGGTGCGCCATCTGCGCCGCGAAAGGATGCGTGGCATCCAGCACCAGGTCGATCTTCTCGGCGGCGAGAAAGCTGCTCAGACCCTCAATGCCGCCAAAACCGCCGATGCGCAATTCACCCGGCGGCTTTTCCGGGACTTCGGTGCGGCCGGCCAGCGAGGAGATGCAGCGCACGCGGCCATGGCCGTACAGCTCGCGCGCCAGACGCAGCGCCTCTCCGGTACCGCCGAGCAGCAGCAGGTTGCGCAGCCGCGCCATGTCGCCTCCGATTGGACCGCCCCAAGTATACATAAGTGAGGCCCTGCTGTACCCTGCGCCGCATGCAGTTGCCTGCCCTTGAAATGCCTGTTTTCCAGCCCGGCTGGGTCTGGCTGGCCGGTGCCGGTCCCGGCGATCCCGGCCTGCTGACCCTGCATGCCGTGAATGCGCTGAATCAGGCCGATGTGGTGATCTACGACGCGCTGGTCGGCGATGCGATCCTGCGCTGCGCGCGACCGAATGCCATGCTGGAATATGCCGGCAAGCGCGGCGGAAAGCCGTCGCCGAAGCAGCGCGACATTTCGTTGCGGCTGGTGGAACTGGCGCGGGCCGGCAAGCGTGTGCTGCGGCTGAAGGGCGGCGATCCTTTCGTGTTCGGCCGTGGTGCGGAAGAGGCGCTCAGCCTGCGCGACGCCGGCATTCCCTTTCGCATCATTCCCGGCATTTCGGCCGGCATCGGCGGCCTCGCCTATGCCGGCATTCCGCTGACCCATCGCGACACCAATTCCTGCGTCACTTTCCTGACCGGGCATAATGCCAGCGGGGAAGTGCCGGACAGCCTCGACTGGGCCGCCATGGTGCGCGCCTCGCCGGTGCTGGTGATCTACATGGCGATGAAGCATCTCGATATCCTGGTGGCCAAGCTGCGCCATGCGGGCCTGAGCGGCGAGCGGCCTGCCGCCCTGGTGCAGGACGCGACGCTGCCGCAGATGCGCGTGCTGACCAGCCGGCTGGATCGCATCTGCGCCGACGCCCAGGCCGCCGGCATGACGCCGCCGGCCCTGCTGGTGGTGGGCGACGTGGTCGATCTCCATGCGATCTTCGGCAGCAGCGATCTGCAGGCGACGCTGAGCACATCATGCCAGGCGGCATCGTAATCGCCGCACCTGCCTCGGGCAGCGGCAAGACCACCGTAACGCTCGCGCTGCTGCGCCTGCTCAGCCGCGAAGGCCGCAATGTCGCGCCATTCAAGAGCGGACCGGATTACATCGACGGCGCCTTTCTGCGCGCCGCCGCCGGCGCCGGCCGGCCCTGCTTCAATCTCGATGCTTTCGCGATGCGGCCCGAAACCATTGCCGCCGCCCTCGCGGCCGGTGCGGGCGATGCAGACCTGGCGATCGTCGAAGGCGCCATGGGCCTGTTCGACGGTGCGGCGGACGGCACGGGTTCGACCGCCGATCTCGCCGCCATGCTCGGGCTGCCGGTAATTCTGGTGATCGATGCGGCGCGCCAGAGCCAGTCGGTGGCGGCGCTCGCGCATGGCTTCCGCAACCTGCGCAAGGACGTGACCGTGGCCGGCGTGATCCTCAACCGCGTCGCCTCGCTGCGACATGAGACTCTGCTGCGCGCGGCCCTGCACCAGATCGACATGGCGGTGCTGGCCGCACTGCCGGCGCAGGACGATCTTGCGCTGCCGAGCCGGCATCTCGGACTGGTGCAGGCCGACGAACATGGCAGCCTCGATCTTTTCCTCGATACCGCCGCCGACTGGCTGCACCGGCATCTCGACCGCGCCATCCTGGAGCGGATCGCCCAGCCCCTCGGCATTCGCGCCGGTGCGGCCCTGCAGCCGCTGCCGCCGCTGGGCCAGCGCATCGCCGTGGCGCGCGACGCCGCCTTTGCCTTCAGCTATCCGCATCTGCTGCAGGGCTGGCGCGCGCAGGGCGCGTCCTTAAGTTTCTTCTCGCCGCTGCAGGATGAAACCCCGGCGCAGGACAGCGACGCGATCTTCCTGCCCGGCGGCTATCCCGAACTGCAGGCTGGGCGACTCGCCGGCAATGCCAGGATGCTGCACTCTTTACGCGACGCCGCCCTGCGCCAGGTCGTAATCTATGGCGAATGTGGCGGCTTCATGCTGCTGGGCCGCAGCCTGATCGATGCAGAGGGCGAAACGCATGCCATGGCCGGCCTGCTGCCGGTGACGACCAGCTTCCGGGACCGCAAACGCCAGCTCGGCTATCGTCGTATCACGGCGCTGGCCGAGTCGCCGCTGGGCGCCAGGGGCAGCCGTTTTCGCGGCCACGAGTTTCACTATTCGATGCAGATCGGCGACAGTGGCGGCGCTTCGGCGCTGTTCACGGCGGCAGATGCCACCGGGGCCGAACCGGGCACCGCCGGATGCCAGGACGGCAGCGTGTTCGGCAGCTACCTGCATCTGATCGACCGCGAAGACTGAACCGGCCGGCGATCATTCGCTTGCAGCCTGACTCGCCCCTGCTACCATCCGGGCACTGAGGACCGATTCGGTCTCTTAACCTTTCTTTTGCCGGTTCTGGGTTAGTCACCGCTTTCATGCTGTTCCGCGTTGCCGTCTTCAGTCTGGGTCTGGCCCTGCTTGCCGCGCCGCTGCCGGCGGCCGAGGCGAAGAAGACGCCGCTGACCCCGGTTTCGGGCACGGCCGCCGTACTGACAGCGCAGACCTCCGCCCAGCAGATGACGCAGGCCCCGGCCGACCTGCCCGAGACGGGCGTCGATTCCGGGCTGCCGCTGCCGCGCTTCGTCAGTCTGGCCGCCGAGAAGGTGAATGCGCGCACCGGTCCGGGCTCGCGCTATCCGATCGCCTGGCAGTACCAGCGCCGCGGCCTGCCGGTGGAAGTGGTGGCGGAATACGAATACTGGCGCCGCATCCGCGACCATGACGGCACCGAGACCTGGGTGCACAAGAACCTGACCTCGGGCAAGCGCTATGCCGTGGTCGAGGGCGGCGTGCGGTCCCTCTACAAGAAACCGGATGCCGACACGGAAGTGCTGCTGACCGCCGAAACCGGCGTACAGGCGCGGCTGCGCAAATGCCCCGACGCGATGTGGTGCCAGGTGGAAATCGCCGGCACCAGAGGGTGGATGCCGCGCAGCTGGCTCTGGGGTCTCTATCCCGGTGAAGTCTTCGACTGAGCTGCTCAGTCGCGCAGGTCGAGCAGCCGGCGCATCGATGTCAGCATGGACGGATTGGCCAGCATATCGGCCAGCGTGTAGCGGTCGAGCACCGCGAGAAAAGCCTGCACCGCCTCGGCGAAGGGCTGTTTCAGCAGGCAGGCCGGCGCGATCTTGCAGGTATTCGTCTGCGCATCGAAGCATTCCACCAGATCGAGATTGTCCTCGGTCGCGCGCACCACGGCGCCGATGCCGATCTCGCCCGGAAGCTTGCCGAGTTTCAGCCCGCCATTGCGACCCCGCAGGGAGTCGACGAAGCCCTTCTGCGTGAGGGTCAGCGCCACCTTCATCAGGTGATTGCGTGAGACCTGATAATGCTGAGCGATTTCCTCGATCGTGCAACGCCGATCCGGGTTCAGCCCCAGGAACAGGAGCAGGCGCATCGCGTAATCTGTGTGCAAAGTCAAATGCATAGCGAATACCGCCTGGGCCGGTCCGGGCTGCGACAAAAATATGCATCTGATTTACTTGATAGCGAGTCTGAATTCAATAAGATGCATCCATAATGCTTGTTTAAGCAGCCAGTGCGAAGGGAATACGCCATGCGCTATGAAGCCAGTCTGAAAGATGCGATCCAGGTCGCCCCCCACGGCCATGGCCATAACCGCGCCGTCTACGACACGCTGCCCTATGCCGCCTTCAGCATTCCGGCCGGCGCCGCCGGTGCGATGATGCTGGCCTACTGGCTCACCTTCGGCGCCCATGCCCATGCCGCTTTCATGGTCGCGATCAGCACGGTCTATGTGGTGATGTATATCGGCACGCCCTATGTGATGGCGCGGATCGGCGAGAAGATGCTGCGCGAGCGCCATGGTGGCCAGGCGGCACCGAGCCTGCGCGATTTCCTCGACGGCGCCATCGCCACCTGGACCGGCCCGATGAGCGGCTGGAGCGCGATGATCCAGGTGACGCTGATCCCGGTCGGCCTCGCCTTCGCCACCATCGGCATCTGCGTCGTCATCTATTTCTCACGCTGACCGCATTGCCATGACCGCCGCCGCCACGTCTTCGCTTCGCCCGCCGGCCGCCTGGCCGGTGCTGGCGCTCGGCTTCCGGCCCTTCTATCTGGCCGGTGCGGCGGCGGCGCTCGTGCTGCTGCCGTTGTGGCTGGCCGTATTCACCGGCTGGCTGGCGCTGCCCCTGGCCGATCCGCTGGCCTGGCATGCGCATGAAATGCTGTTCGGCTTCGGCGCTGCCATCATCGCCGGTTTCCTGCTGACGGCCGTGCGCAACTGGACCGGCGCGGAGACGCCGCGTCATCTGCCGCTCGCCGGGCTGGTCGCGCTGTGGCTGGCCGGCCGTCTCGCACCTTTCCTGCTGCCCGGCTGGCCCGCCGCCCTGATCGACCTGGCGTTTCTGCCGGTGCTGGCGCTGACGCTGGCGCGGCCGATCCTGGCCATGCAGGTGCGCAAGGCGAGCCAGCGGCCCTGGCTGCCACTCGTCGTGCTGAGTCTGCTGACCGGCGCCAACCTGCTGCAGCATCTCGGCAGCCTCGACGCAGCGGAAAACCTGCTGGCCGCCGGCCGCGCGCTCGGATTCGGCACCGTCGCCATCCTGATCGCGGTGATCGCTGCGCGGATCGTGCCCAGCTTCACCATGTCCGGCGCGGGTATTTTCGTGCCGGCGGCGCCGCAGCGCGACCGCATCGCCCTGCTGGTGCTCATCCTTGCCGTCGGCGTGAATGTCGCGGCAACACTGCTGCCGCTGCCGGCCGCACTGCTGGCGGGGGTCAATGCCGCCGCTGCCCTGCTGCATGTTGCCAGGCTGCAGCAATGGCGCAGCTGGCAGGCCTTGCGCGTACCGCTGCTGGCCATCCTGCATGTCGCCTATCTCTGGCTGCCGGTCGCCTTCGCGCTGCGCGCCGCCGCGGCACTCGTCGATGCAGTTCCGCCAGTGCTGGCCGACCATGCGCTGGCCATCGGCGCCATGACCGGACTGATGCTCGGCATGATGACGCGCAGTTCGCTCGGCCATACCGGCCGGCCGCTGAAAGCCGGTGCGGTCGAGATCGCGATTTATGCGGCGATCATGCTGGCGGCGCTGCTGCGGCTCTGCGCCGGTCTGCATGCCGACTGGACGCTGCCGCTGCTGGGGGCAGCGGGGCTGGCCTGGGAGACGGCCTTCGGCCTGTTCCTGCTGCGCTACGCGCCGATGCTGCTGCGCCCGCGCGCCGACGGCAAACCGGGCTGACTGCGACAGGACGCCCCTCGCCTTTCCGCACGGATTGCCCTAGATCGATACCATCATGGCTCACCAGGACGAAACCGACAGCACATTGGCCGAGCGTCAGGCCCGCCGCGCGGCGCTGGCGCCCGGCGCGCAGGTCGGCATTGACGAGGCGATGGTGCACCGGATGGTGCACGGCTTCTATGCCCGTATCCGCACGGACGAGGTGCTGGGCCCGATTTTCAACGATGCCATCGCCGAAGAGCGCTGGCCGACCCATCTGGCCAATATGGTGGATTTCTGGTCGTCGGTGGTCCTGATGACCGGTCGCTATTCCGGCCGGCCGATGGCAGCGCATCTGCTGCTGGATGCGAAACGCGGCGAACGGCAGATGCCGCGGCTCGACCGGCCGCAGTTCGACCGCTGGCTCGACCTGTTCCGTGCCACCGCCGCCGAGATCTGCCCGCCCGAGGCGGCGGCCCTGTTCGTCAATCGCGCCGAGAAGATCGCGCAGTCCTTCGTGATGGGATTGCGCTTCCAGCGTGGCGAGACACCCGACTGGCTCGGCCCGGTCAGAAGCGAGCCGCCAAAAAGCTAGGCGTGAGGCGGGGCGCCGTCTTTCGCATAATGCGCCAGGCGCTGGCCCGGCAGCAAATCATAGGCTGACTGCCAGCCCGGAATACTGGCGATGCGACCCAGCCAGGCGCAGATCGCCGGATGCGTGACCGCGAAATCGTAGCCGGTCTCGTCCGGCGGAAAATGCAGATACGCCATCATTGAGATATCGGCGATCGTGAAGTTCGGACCGGCG
>JAEYSS010000006.1 GCA_023434425.1 Pseudomonadota bacterium
CGCTGCAGAACAGCTTCAAGCTGCAGAAGCTGTTCCGCGACATCGAAAAGGCCGGCAAGCCCTTCGTCGCCGCGATGAACGGCACGGCGCTCGGCGGCGGCTATGAAATCTGCCTCGCCTGCCATCGTCGCATCGTGGCCGACAATCCGAAGACCCTGATCGGCCTGCCGGAAGCCACCATCGGTCTGCTGCCAGGTGCCGGTGGCACCCAGCGCCTGCCGCGCCTGATCGGCGTGTCCAAGGCCCTGCCGATGATCCTGGAAGGCAAGAAGGTCGACCCGAAAACCGCACTCGGCCTCGGCATGGTCGAGGACGTGGTTGCGCCGGCCGACCTGCTGAAACGCGCCAAGGACTGGATTCTGGGCGACGGCCAGACCGGCCATGTGAAGCCCTGGGACCAGAAGGGCTTCCGTGTGCCGGAGGCCGCCAACACCCCGCGCGGCGCACAGGTCTTCACCGCCGGCAATGCCATGCTGCGCGCCAAGACCCAGGGCAACTACCCCAATGCGCAATACATCATGTCCTGCGTCTACGAGGGCATGCTGGTCGACATCGATACCGGCCTGAAGATCGAGAGCCGCTATTTCGTCGCCTGTACGCAGTCGAAGGAAGCGCGCAACATGATCCGCACGCTGTTCTTCTCGATCGGCGAGGCCAACAAGCTGGCCAACCGCCCGAAGAACGTGCCGACCCAGACCTATGCCAAGGTCGGCATTCTCGGCGCCGGCATGATGGGGGCGGGCATCGCCTGGGCCTGTTCCTCGGTGGGCATCCAGACCGTGCTGCTGGACAGCACGCAGGAGTCAGCCGACAAGGGCAAGGCCTACTCTGCCGCGCTGCTGGACAAGCGCATCAAGGCCAAGAAGGCCAGCGAAGCCGACAAGGATCGCCAGCTCGGCCTGATCAAGGCGACGACCTCCTACGACGATCTGAAGGGCTGCGACCTGATCATCGAGGCCGTGTTCGAGGATCGCGCGATCAAGGCCGATGTGACGAAGAAGGCCGAGGCGCAGATCGCGCCGACTGCCATCTTCGCCTCCAATACCTCGACCTTGCCGATCAGCGGCTTGGCCGAGGCCAGCAGCCGGCCGGCCAACTTCATCGGCCTGCATTTCTTCTCGCCCGTCGACAAGATGCCGCTGGTGGAAATCATCCGGGGCAAGCAGACTTCCGATGAGACGCTGGCGCGCGCCATGGACTTCGTGAAAAAGATCCGCAAGACGCCCATCGTGGTGAATGACAGCCGCGGCTTCTACACCAGTCGCGTGTTTGCCACCTACGTCACCGAAGGCCTGACCATGCTGGCCGAAGGCGTGGCGCCTGCCCTGATTGAGAATGCCGGCAAGATGGCCGGCATGCCGGTCGGGCCGCTGGCGCTGGCCGACGAGGTCTCGATGGAGCTGATGCATCGCGTCCGCGCCCAGACCAGGAAGGATCTGGGCGACGCCTACAAGGCGGACGGTTCCGAACCGGTGCTGCAGGCGATGGTCGAGAAGCTCGGCCGCATCGGCAAGAAGGCCGGCAAGGGTTTCTACGAGTACCCGGCCGACGGCAGGAAGAAGCTGTGGGCCGAACTGGGCAAGCATTTCCCGGTTAAACCCGAAGCCGAGCAGCCGGCTCTCGCAGACGTGATCAAGCGCCTGATCTATATCCAGTCGGTCGAGACCGCGCGCTGCCTGGAGGAAAAAGTGGTCATCGACGTGCGCGATGCCGATGTCGGTTCGATCATGGGTTGGGGTTTTCCGCCATTCCGTGGCGGCACGGTCAGCAATATCGACACCGTGGGCCTCCAGCCCTTCGTGGCCGAATGCGACAAGCTTGCACAGAAACACGGCACGCGCTTCACGCCGCCCAGGCTGCTGCGCGACATGGCGGCAGGGGGCAAGGCTTTCTACGCGGCCTGACCGCAGCACCGTGCAACCGATACGGAAGGGCCGGACGCATCCGGCCCTTTTCTTTTGCCCGCAGATGTTGCGACGCAAAATTGGTTCAGGCTTGGTCACCGAATGCAGGATTGACCCTCTTCCCGCAACAACCTAGGCTGCGTAGACAAATTTCCGGAATCCATAAAATAACCGGAAAACGACCTGCGCCTCCCATCGTATGAATTCTCGCCTGCAGTCCGGACCGGAGCCGGTTCGACCGCAGGAGGGCAATTGTCGCGTAAAAGATCGACAACGACTGGGAGGACTCCAATGACCGATCAATCCATCATCAAGGCGGATTCGAAGTCGAGCCGCCGCAAATTCCTCAAGGCTGGCGGCATCGCTGCAGGTGCCGCAGTGGGCACCTTCGCGATGCCGAATGTGTCGCGCGCCCAGACAGTAACCCTGAAAATGCAGACCTCGTGGACAGCGTCCGACATTTTCCAGGAAATGGCGGCCGACTACTGCTCGCGTGTGAACGAAATGGCCGGCGGCCGTATGAAGATCGACCTCCTGGTCGGCGGCGCCGTCGTGCATCCGTTCAGCGTGCAGGATGCCGTGCATAGCGGCGTGCTCGATGCCGCACACACCGTGCCGGTCTACTGGTACGGCAAGCATAAGGCCGCTTCGCTGTTCGGCTCCGGTCCCGTCTTCGGCTTCAATGCCGAGCAGGGTCTGGGCTGGATCTACAACGGCGGCGGCAAGGAGCTCTACAAGGAACTGGTCGACGACATCCTGAAGCTCAATATCGTCAGCTTCTTTGCCACGCCGATGCCGACCCAGCCGCTCGGCTGGTTCAAGCGCCCCTTGAAGGGGGCTGCCGAAATCAAGGGCCTGAAATATCGTACCGTGGGTCTCGCGGCCGACCTGATGCAGGCCATGGGCATGGCAGTGGCGCAGCTGCCAGGCGGCGAAATCGTTCCCGCCATGGAACGCGGCGTGATCGATGCCTTCGAGTTCAACAACCCCACCTCTGACCGCCGCTTTGGCGCCCAGAACGTGGCCAAGAACTACATGCTCGGCAGCTATCACCAGGCGACCGAGTATTTCGAGATCATGGTCAACAAGCAGAAGTTCGCCAGCCTGCCGAAGGAACATCAGGCGATCCTGCAGTATGGCGCCGAGGCCGCATCCTCGGCGAATTACTGGAAGGCCATGGACCAGTATTCCAGGGATCTGCAGGAGTTGAAGGAGAAAGAGAAGGTCAACGTCCTGCGTACGCCGAAGGATGTGTTCGAGGCCCAGATCAAGGCCTGGGACGGCATCATCGAGACCCTCGGCAAGGATCCGTACATGAAGAAGGTGATGGATTCGCAGAAGGCGTGGGTAAAGCGGGTGGTCTACTACGAAACCCTCAACTCCGCCGATTACGTCACCGCCTACGAGCATCATTTCGGCAAGATGCAGGGCTGAGCCCGCATTTGCATCGTGAGTGAGGCATTTCAACGGGAGGGCGGCGCCAAACGGTGCCGCCCTCTTATGATACAGGCTTCAAGTCGCACCAGGTGATCCGCAGATGATACGCTTCCTTCATTTCGTAGAACTTCTCAGCGCATGGACGGGCAAAGCCTTCGGCTGGCTGATCATCGTACTCACCCTGGGCGTGAGTTATGAAGTTTTCATGCGTTACCTGCTGAGGGCCCCGACCACCTGGGCCTTCGACATCAGCTACATCATGTATGGCGCGCTGTTCATGATGGCCGGCCCCTACACATTGTCCCGCGGCGGCCATGTGCGGGCCGATATTTTTTATCGCCTCTGGTCGCCACGGATGCAAGCCACCATGGACCTGTGCCTTTATGCACTCTTCTTCTTCCCCGCCGTACTCGCCTTCATCTGGGCAGGATGGAATTTCGCGAAGATGTCGGTGATGTTCAGGGAGTTGAGCATCTTCAGCCCGGCCGGCATCCCTGTTTTCCCGCTGAAGGCGCTGATTCCCGTAACCGGCGTCCTGCTGTTCATACAGGGCAGCGCCGATATCGTCCGCTGCATCATCTGCATCCGCGAGGGTGCCTGGCCGCAGCGAATGCACGATGTCGAAGAAATGGAATCGGCCATTCTCTCGGAACAGAAGAGAATCCGCGAAGAACAGGAACGCGCCGAAAAGGCTGCAGGCAGGGGGGCCTGATCCATGACTGATCCGCAAATCGGCCTGCTGATGCTGGGCCTGTTCATCGTTATCGTTCTGCTTGGCTTTCCGATCGCCTTCACCCTCATGGCCATGGGCGTGGGCTTCGGCTACTACGCCTTCGCCGGCCCGAATCAGCTGGCCAACATTTTCGACAATCGCGTCTTCAGCCTCCTGGTGCAGAAGACCTTCGAGGTGACATCCAGCGACGTGCTGACGGCAATACCGCTATTCCTCTTCATGGGATACATGGTGGAAAGAGCGAATATCCTGGATCGCCTGTTCCATTCGGTACAGATCGCCTTCAAGAACGTGCCCGGCTCGCTCGCCGTGGCCACACTGGTCACCTGCGCGCTGTTTGCAACCGCCACCGGCATTGTCGGCGCCGTGGTGACCCTGATGGGCCTGCTGGCCTTCCCGGCCATGCTGCGCGCCGGCTACAATCACAGCCTTGCGGCCGGCGTTGTCTGCGCCGGCGGCTGCCTCGGCATCCTGATCCCGCCCTCGGTGCTGCTGATCGTCTATGCGGCAACTGCGGGCGTCTCTGCCGTAAAACTCTATGCGGCAGCCTTCTTCCCGGGCTTCCTGCTCGCCGGCCTGTACATTGGCTATGTGGTCATCCTTGCGACGATCAAGCCGCACTGGACGCCGAAACTGCCCAAGGAAATGACCGACGTTCCCCTGAGCAAGGTATTCTGGGCGTTGCTGACCTCGTTCTTCCCGCTGGCACTGCTGATCCTGTCCGTGCTCGGCGCCATCCTGTTCGGCCTGGCAACACCGTCCGAAGCCGCCGGTATCGGCGCGCTTGGCAGCATGCTGCTGGCGGCAGGCTACCGGCAGCTCAACTTCGAGCGGGTGCGGGATTCCGTCTACCTGACCGCACGCGCCACGGCGATGGTCTGCTATCTGTTCATCGGCTCCTGGATCTTCTCGGCCGTGTTCGCCTATCTCGGCGGCCAGAAAGTGGTCGAGGATTTCATCATCGGCCTCAACATGTCGCCGATCGAATTCCTCATCCTGACACAGGTGATCATCTTCCTCCTGGGCTGGCCGCTGGAATGGACAGAGATCATCATCATCTTCGTGCCGATCTTCCTGCCGCTGCTGAAGGTCTTCGATGTCGATCCGATCTTCTTCGGCATCCTGGTGGCACTGAATATCCAGACGTCGTTCAACACCCCGCCCATCGCGATGGCAGCCTATTACCTGAAGGGTGTTGCACCACCCCATGTCAAACTGACCGATATCTTCAACGGCGCTTTGCCATTTGTCTTCATGGTGGTGATCGCGATGATTCTGGTCTACATCTTCCCCGGCATCGTTCTGTGGCTGCCGGAATACCTGTACGCGCCGCGGTGATGAAGCTGGTGAATGCTGTATGAAGAGTGAGTCTCTCGAATGGATGTCTGCCTGTGATGCGGCAACGGCGATAGCCGATGGCCGCATCACCTCGCGCGAACTGACCGAGGCCTGCCTGGCCAGCATCGAGCGGCAGGAAGATACAGTCGGCGCCTGGACCTGGCTGAACCGCGACCATGCGCTGATGCAGGCCGAGATGGCGGACGATGCCCATCGCGCTGGCCTGCCGCAGGGTCCGCTTCATGGCGTTCCGGTCGGCGTGAAGGACATCTTCGACACCCACGATATGCCGACCGAGGATGGCAGCCCCTTGCATGCCGGCCGCATGCCACGACGCGACGCCGCAGCGGTGGCCAGGCTGCGGCAGGCCGGCGCTGTCATCATGGGCAAGACGGTAACCACCGAATTCGCTGTCTATCACCCCGGCAAGACCGCCAATCCGCACGACCCGACGCGCACGCCGGGCGGCTCGTCCAGCGGATCGGCCGCCGCCGTGGCCGCCGGCATGGTGCCGCTGGCCATCGGCAGCCAGACCAATGGCTCGGTGATCCGGCCGGCCTCCTATTGCGGCGTGGTCGGCTTCAAACCGAGTTTCGGGCTGATCCCGCGCACCGGCGTCATGAAAGAATCGCGCCCGCTCGATCATGTCGGCGTCTTCGCCCGCTCGATCGAAGATGCAGCCCTGATCGCCGAATGCATGATCGGTTTCGATCCCGAGGATCCCGATACGCGGCCGACTGCCGCCCCGCCGCTGCTGGCGATGGCAAAGTCGCAGCCCCCGGTTACCCCGCGCCTGGCTTTCGTGCCGACACCGGTCTGGGGCGAGGCCGAACCGGAGACGCAGGCCGCCTTCGAGGAACTCTTCGCGGCGCTGAAGGAAAAACTGGGCGACAACGTCAGCCGCCTCGACCTGTCCGGTCAGTTTGGCGATGCGATCGACTGGCACCGCGTCATCATGGAGACGGATCTGGCGATCAACCTGGCGCGCGAATACGAGCAGGCAGCCGACCGGATCAGCCCGGTTCTGCGCGGCATGCTGGAACGCGGCCGCAATGAGCATTCCGCCTTCAGCTATGCCGGTGCTCTCGCCTCGACGGCTGCACTGAAGCAGGTACTGGAGGAAGTGCTTTTCTCCTATGATGCCTTCATCACCCCTGCAGCCACCGGGGTTGCGCCACCCAGGGCAACAACCGGCAGTCCGGTTTTCTGCACCCTGTGGACGCTGTGCGGCGTTCCGGCCGTCACCATCCCGCTGCTGCAGGGTGAAGGCGGCCTGCCGATCGGCGTGCAGCTGATCGCATCCCATGGCAACGATGCCCGCCTGTTGCGAACCGCCAACTGGCTGGCCAATTTCGACTTCGGCTGAACCGCGCAAGGAGAACGGCCATGTTCAAATCCAATCTGATCGCCGGCATTATCGGTATCGCGCTGCTCTGCGGCTTCCTGGGCGTGATGATCTTTTACGTCAAGGCGCTGCCGCTGATCGCCATCATCGTCTTAGTCGTCCTGCTGATGATCTATGACTTCGTCAAGACGATGCGCGAAATGCAGAAAAACGGCGCGGACAGCTAAGCCACCGCAGCCGAACCGGAGGATCGCCATGACCATCGCGGCTCGCAAGCCAGTCAACGACATCCGCAGCCAGGTCAGCCCTGAGGAATGGGCGGTCCGTGTCGACCTCGCCGCCGCCTATCGCCTGGTGGCCCATTACGGCTGGGACGACCTGATCTTCACGCATATCTCCGCCCGCGTGCCGGGACCGGACGAGCATTTCCTGATCAATCCCTATGGCTGGATGTTCCATGAGATCACCGCCTCGTCGCTGGTGAAGGTGGATCTGGAGGGCAATATCGTTTCGCCGACCGACAGCATCATCAATCCGGCCGGCTTCACCATCCACTCCGCTATTCATGCCGCGCGGCACGATGTCGGTTGCGTGATTCATCTGCATACCAGCGACGGCATCGCCGTTTCGGCCCAGGCCGACGGGCTGCTGCCGCTGAGTCAGACCGCCATGGTGGCCCTGAGCATGCTGAGCTATCACGATTACGAGGGGATCGCGCTCAATCTGGACGAACGCGAGCGTCTGGTCGCCGATCTCGGCATGAACAACCTGATGATCCTGCGCCAGCACGGCACCCTGGCCTGCGGGCGGACCGTGGCGTCCGCCTTCCTCAACATCCACCTGCTGGAGCGCGCCTGTCAGGCCCAGGTCAAGGCGCTGGCCGGCGGGGTGAAACTGCATCCGAGTTCGGTCAGCGTGCAGGAACTGGTGAAGGCCCAGGTACGCGGCTCCAAGATCGATGTCAGCGGACTGGCCTGGGGCGGCCTGCTGCGCCTGCTGGATGCGAAGGACGCGTCCTACAAATCCTGAAGCCGCTGCAGCAGCGCATCGACATCTTCGGCCGTGTGATACAGGCCGAAACCGACACGAAGTCGCGTGCCGCGATGGTCGGTGACGACTTTTTTGGCCGCCAGCCGCTGCTGGATCTCTCCGGCAGTCTCAAGCTCGAAGGTGAGGAAGTTGCCGCGCGGCTGATCCTGCGGCACCACCAGCCGCGCCGCCGCTAAAGGCCCTGCCGGCAATGCTGTCGTGAAGCGGTTCTGCAGCGCGCGCACATGGGCATGAATCATGGCCACGGTCACGCCATCGCGCTGCAGCCAGTCCTGCACGGCATTGAAGCGATAGAGCCCCGACGGATCGAAGGTCGACCCCATGAAGCGCCAGCCGGTCTCGGTATAGGCCGTACGGCGATCCTGCGCCGCCGACAGCGCGCCGAAAGCGGCATACCAGCCGGTATCGCGCGGCCGCGCGCCCCAGCCGGGCGGGCAGTGCATGAAACAGGCCCCCTCGCCGGCCATGGCATATTTGTAGCCGCCGGCGATGTAGAAGGCGCGCGACGCCAGTCCCGACCAGTCGACCGGGCGCGCCATGAAGGCGTGGTAGCCGTCGACCGCCAGCATCGCGTCGCCGGCGGCAGTCGCAATGCCGCTGACGTCTTCCACGGCGAAACCGGAATTGAAGAACACCTGACTGACGAAGATCAGGTCGAAGCCTTTGCGCGCTGCGTCGGCAAAGCGCGCCGCGAAGCTGTCGAACGGCGCCGCAGGAATGCGCGTCGCCTGCACCAGGCCGTCCTCTTCCATGCGCGCCACCTGCCGCGCGAAGGAATGGAATTCGCTGTCGCTGGTCAGCAGGCGGATCGGCTTGCCGGCCGGAAAACAGGACAGGATGCGTTTCACCAGTTCATGCGTATTGGGCGCGAAGACCACGCTCTGTGGATCGGGCAGGCCGAGCTGCCGCGCGACATGGCCCTGCGCCGCCGGATAGACGCTGCCCAGCACATGCTCCCATTTGCCGTCGATCAGCCTTGCGGCATCGTCCCAGACCTGCAGCTGCGCCGTGCGGCTGGCATCGGGCCAGCAGGAATGGCTGTGGGCGGCGAAATGCAGTCGTTGCGGATCGCTGCCCAAAAAATGCGTGAATTGCCGTTTCAGATCGAGGAGCGCCATGCCGTTTCCTCTGCCGTCCACTCGTGATACTTTAAATTTAAAGCATTGCCGGGAGCAAGACCATGACAACGGACGGCATCCAGACCGATTTCTCCGACCGCATGAGCTATGGCGACTATCTGAAGCTCGACACGTTGCTGTCGGCGCAGCAGCCGCTCTCGGGCGAGCAGGATGAGCTTTTGTTCATCACCATCCACCAGGTGCAGGAATTGTGGATGAAGCTGCTGAACAGCGAACTGGACATGGCGATCCGCCATATCCGGGCCGACGAGCTCGGCCCCAGCTTCAAATGCCTGTCGCGTGTCTCGCGTATCCAGATCCAGCTGATCCAAGCCTGGGACGTGCTCAGCACCATGACGCCGGCCGACTATCTGCGCTTCCGGCCGATGCTGGGCTCGTCCTCGGGTTTCCAGTCCTGGCAGTATCGCCAGATCGAATTCAAACTCGGCGCCAAGAATCCGCTGATGCTGAAACCGCACCGGCACCGTCCCGACATTTACGAGCCGCTGGAGGCCGCCTTCAAGGCGCCGAGCCTGTATGACGAAGCGTTACGCCTGCTGGCGCGGCGCGGCCTGCCGGTGCCTGACGATATCCTGCAGCGCGACGTGACCACGCCGCATCAGGCCGACAGCCGCGTGGAAGACGTCTGGGGGCTGATCTACCGCGAGAGCGAGACCCATTTCGATCTCTACGAACTGGCCGAGGAGCTGGTCGATGTGGAGGACAGCTTCCAGCACTGGCGCTTCCGCCATATGAAGACGGTGGAACGCATCATCGGCATGCGCCAGGGCACCGGCGGCAGCGCCGGCGTCGCTTACCTGCGACAGGCGCTGGAACGCAGCTTCTTCCCTGAATTGTGGTCGGTGCGGACCAAGCTTTAGTAGGCCGTGAACAGCACCATGAAGGCCGAGACAGTGATCGTGGCGATCACGGTGGTCACCAGAATGGTCGAGGACGCCCGCTGCACATAGGTATTCTGCTGCGTGGCGAGGATATAGACATTCGCCGCGGTCGGCATCGAAGCCTGGATCACCGCCACGGCGGTCAGGAAGGCGTCGAGCTTCAGCACATAGGCCGCCAGCATCCAGACAATGAGCGGATGCACCGCCAGCTTGCCGATCGCGGCGAGCGACACCTGCTCCAGGCCGTCTGAAATCGGCCTGCCGACCAGCGTGAGTCCGAGCGCGAAGAGAGCACAGGGCGCCGAGGCATTGGCCAGCAGGTTGAGCAGGGTTTCCAGCGGACTGAACAGGCTCAGGCCGGTCAGACCCCAGAGCAGGCCGGCGAAAGTCGAGACGATCAGCGGGTTGCGCGACATGTTGATGGCGACACGCTTGAAAATGGCCGGCAACGAGGCATTGCCGCCATTCGAGCCCTCGATCAGTGCCGTGGTCAGCGGGATCAGCAGCACATGGTCGAAGACGATGATCAGCACGGCCGGCAGCACCGCGGCATCGCCGAACAGCGTCACCAGGATCGGCAGCCCCATGAAGCCGACATTGCCGAACGAGGCCGACATGCCCTGCACGGCGCGTTCGCCCCAGTTGATCGCGAACAGCAGACGGCTGAGTCCCACCGTGAAGGCATAGGCGATCAGACCGCCGCCGCTATAGGCGGCCACGAATTTCCAGTCGAAGGCGCTGAACACCGGCGCCTCGGCCATCTTGATGAACAGCATGGCCGGCAGCGCGAACCAGATCACGAAGGCATTCAGGCCGAGATAGGCCTGCGCCGTGATGATGCGGGTCCAGCCGGCGGCATAGCCGACGAAGATCAGGCCGAAGAAGGGCAGCGAGACGTTGAGCAGGGTTCCCATTACGGGCGCCACTCAAGCAGAAACGTCGTCCCCGCGAAAGCGGGAGACCAGAGATTTGTGGCCCACCCTCACCCTCCCACGCTTTGCGCGGGCCCCCTCTCCCGCTTGCGGGAGAGGGTTGGGGTGAGGGCCTTAACTCACCGTCACCAGCCGCTTCGAGAAAGCCGCCCGCACCATCTCGGGCATCACAATCGACTTGCGGGCCTTGAGGTCGAACAGCACGGCGACCACCTCGGCGCGGGCGACTGGCTGGTTGGTGTTGCTGTCGAGCATGAAGTGGAAAAAGCGCCAGGTCTTGTCGCGTAGTTCCAGCATGCCGGTGCGGGCGTAATAGGCATCGCCGATGCTCAGCGGCCGGAAATAGTCGATGGTGTAATCCAGCGCCGCCGAGCCGATACTGTGTTCGCGCATCCTGTCAGCCGTCAGATCGCCGCCGGCCAGCATATTACCGGCGGCCGCCGAGAAGCAGGCCATGTAGAAGCGCGTCGCCATGCGGCCGGTTTCCTCGGCTTCCCAGCGGTCGACGCCACCGCGGCAGGTCTCGTACATGCCGGCCACCGGCGCCTCCGGCACCGGCACGCCGGTATGCGGCGCGGGCGGCGGCGGCGCCTTGAGCTGCGCGGCCAGTGCCTCGGCGGCCGTTGTCACATCCAATGGCAAGGCGAACGGCCCGCCGCCATCCAGCCGATCCAGAATGAGTTCGGCTTCAGAGGTGGCCGACAGTGTGTTCGTCTCCGCCTCGTAAAGTTCGTGATACAGGAACAGGCGGTCGTCGGCGACACTCCGGATGCCGCTGCGCAGGCGGAGCACGGCACCTTCGTGATTCTCGCGTTTGAACTGAATGCGGTGCTTCAGCGGCCGCACCGCGACCTTGTCGCTCTGACGGCGCGTCGGGCCATAACCCAGCGCCAGCAATAATTGCTTTTCCGCCTCGGCGAAGCGCGCCAGATAGAACTGCACGTTCAGATGCCCCATGCGGTCGCATTCCCAGGGCTGCACCGGCGAACGCCCCGTCGGCACGAAGCCGTCCTCGATCACCGGGATCGCCACCTGCTGCGCCGGCGCCGCGGGATCGACCTTCACGGCCTTGAAACCCTCTTCGAGATCGGCCGGCAAGGCGACGGATTTGCGCTGCACCAGGTCGAAACACAGCGCCAGCACCTCGGCCTGCATGCAGAGCGCGCCGGTCTCGGCATTGTAGACGCGATGATGGAATCTGATCTTCTTGCCCTCGGCGAACACCACGCCGCTTTCCATGCGGATCAGATCGCCGGCATGCAGCTCGGAGACGAAGCGCGTTTCGGCATTCACCGCGGCGATGCCGAGCTTCAGCTCCTTGAAGGCCTTCTGCCCAAAACCGGCGGCCAGCCTCACGCGGGCCGCCGCGGCGCTGCTGCGGGCGGTATAGAACTGCACGTTCATGTGGCCGTACTGGTCGCATTCCCAGGCGGCGACCGAGCCGCGGTAGGTTTCGCGAAAATTGCTCAAGGGAGACTCTCTGGATTAAAAGCTGAGGAGTGGAAGGCGTCATGTTCGCGCCTTAAGCGCGGCCACGCAACCGTTCGCGCCTCAGGCGCGACCACGCAATCTTTGAACCAGTTGCCCGACATGACGGCGCACCACGGCTTCGCCGGTATCGCCGAGGATCTTCAGACGTCCGGTGGTTTCCAGCATCAGCGCGCCGCCGGTGGCTGCCGCAAGGGAAACCGTCTCCGCACGCAGCGTTTCGGCATGCAGCTGCGGGGAGAGCCGTCGCATGGCGTCGCTCAAGACCGTGTAGCACTGGATCAGCCGGCCGTTCAGCAGGCGATCCAGCTCCGGGGTCAGGCCGGCCGGCCGCAATCCCTGCCCCAGATAGAGACCGAGATAGAGGTCATCGGGGCGTTGACGGTAGAAGTCATAAAAGGCGAGCGCGCCCGCCATCAGCTGTGCATCGGATGATGCCTTGGCGACCGCATCGCGCAGATGTTTCTGCAGGTCGGCAAGAGATCCGGCCAGCAGTTCGGCATAGAGCGACTCCTTTGCGCGGTAATGCAGATAGACCGTACCAACTGCAATCCCGGCCTCGGCGGCGATGGCGCGCAGCGTCGCGCCATCCAGACCGTCGCGGGCGAATATCTTGCGCGCCGCCTGCAGGATGGCCTCACGCTTGAAGGCACGGACGGCCTCGCGACGGCCATTCTTCTTGTCCGCGATCGTGGCCTCAGCGGGCATTTTTCCACGCCAGCGGATCGCCACCGTCGCGTTCCTTCACGGCGGCCTTGAAGCCGATCTGCTCGCAGCGCGCCTTGAAGGCGACGCCTTCCGGCGAATGCCGCGTGATGCCGTCGAACAGCGTCGCCAGCGTCTGTGTCGAGTTCAGGCCCATATTGTCATAGGCTTGGTTCACCATCAGCTTCTGCATCATCAGCTGGTTCTTCGGCACGCTGGCGATGCGCGCCACCAGCGCCTCGACATGGGCATCCAGCTCCGCCTCCGGCACGCAGTCGATCACCAGGCCATACTCCTTGGCCGTTTTGCCGTCGATCAGGTCGCCGGTCAGCAGCATGCGCTTGGCCTTCTCGGCGCCCAGGCGATAGACCCACATCGCTGTCGTGGGACAGCCCCAGATGCGGGCCGGCGGATAGCCGATCTTCGCATCCTCGGCCATCACCACCAGGTCGCAGCACAGCGCAATGTCGCTGCCGCCGGCCACCGCATAGCCGTGGATCTTGGCGACGACGGGTTTCAGCGACCGCCACAGGCTGAAGAAGCAGTCGGTGGAATGCCGCATCCACTGGTAATCCACCAGCGGATCCCAAGGCATGTCCTGGCTGCCCTTCACCGGGCGCGGCGCCTCGGCATATTCCTTCAGGTCGTAGCCGGCGCAGAAGGCGCGGCCGGCGCCCGATAGCAGGATGACATGCACATCGTCGTCCTGGTTGGCGCGCTCGACGGCGGCACGCAGCAGATCGGGCGTGGTTTCGTGGATGGCGTTAAGCTGCTCGGGCCGGTTCAGCGTGATGCGGGCGACGCGGCCGTCGCGCTCATACAATACAAATGGTTCAGCCATAACGATTCCTCCTGATTTATGGAGGAAACTATATCACCGTTCATAAAATTGAACAACGTTCACAATTCCAGTTCGCGATAACGCGCACCCGGCAGCGGATTGTCGTAATAGGGCGGAATATCGCGGAATCCGAGTGAATCGTAGATCCGGTTGGCCGCCACCATCGAGGGGAAGGTGTCGAGCCGGACGGCGCGGTAGCCGAAGCGGTGGGCTTCGGCCAGCACGGCATCCGTCAGCGCCCGGCCGAAATTATGACCCCGCCCGGCGGGGTCGATATAGAGCCGCTTTATCTCCGCAATCCCGTCGCCCAGATCGCGCAGGCCGACCACGCCGACCGCCTCGCCGTTGCGTTTGGCCAGCAGCAGGGCGCCGCGCGCCTCCGGGGCATATTTGCCCGGCAGACCGGCCAGTTCCTCGTCGAAATCCTGAAAACAGAGGCTGAAATCCAGCGACCGGGCATAGGCCTGGAACAGCCGGCGCACCGCGGCGATGTCGTCGGGCGTGCGGGCGGCGGTGATCGAGAGGACGGGTGCGGAGTCGGTCATCCCGCTATCAGAAAAGAAAAGGGCGCGGCACACAACAGGGATTGATGCCGCGCCCAGCCGGCTTGCGCCGACCTTCCGGCGGCTATCGGGGCAACCGCCGAAACGAAATTCACGTCTGCCTCAGATCGTGACCGTACCTTCCATGAAGGGTTTGCAGGTGCCCGCCATGAAGACGCGGTCGCCCTCCAGCCGGCAATACAGCGTGCCGCCGCGTTTCGAGGCCTGATAGGCGACGATGTCGGTTTTGCCGAGCCGCTGCGCCCAGTAGGGCACAATGCTGCAATGGGCCGAGCCGGTGACGGGATCTTCCGGAATGCCTTTGGCCGGCGCGAAAAAGCGCGAGACGCAGTCGATGCCCGACCGGTCGCCCGGCGCCGTGACAATCACGGCGACCTTGTCGAGATCCATCAGCCCGTTCATGTCGGGCTTCAGCGCGCGCACGGTGGCGGCATTGTCGTAGACCAGCAGGTAATCACGGCCCGCCAGAATTTCTTTCGGTTCGGCACCGATCGCCTCGATCAACCCGGCACAAGGCTGCGCCGCCGACGGCGCGCGCGCGGGAAAATCGAGCGCCAGCCGGCCACTTTCGCCTTCCTGCATCACTGTGAGCGTGCCGCTTTTGGTGAAGAAGTCGATGCGGTCGCGGCGGCGGTCCAGCTTGTTGAAAATCACCCAGGCCGAGGCCAGCGTGGCATGGCCGCAGAGATCGACTTCCACTTCCGGCGTGAACCAGCGCAGGCCGAAACCATCCTCGCCCAGCCCGCCCTTCTGCGGCACGAAGAAGGCTGTCTCGGCCAGATTGTTCTCGGCGGCCAGCGCCTGCATGGTCGCGTCAGGCAGCCAGCTGTCCAGCGGCATGACGGCGGCAGGATTGCCCTTGAACACCGCATCGGCGAAGGCATCGACCTGGTAGAGCGGCAACTGCATGAGATGACCTCAGAGATAGAGCAGCACGGCCGACAGCAAGGTCAGACCGGCCATGGTGAAGTTGAAGATGGTGCGGGCGCGCGCATCGCTTAAGTACCGTCCGATGCCGACGCCGAACAGCGCCCACAGCGACACGCAGGGCAGGTTGATGAGCGTGAAGATCAGCGCGATCAGCGCGACTTCGAAACCGTAATCGCCGCCCGGCGTGGTGAAGGCGGCGACGGCGCCGACTGCCATCATCCAGGCTTTCGGATTGACATACTGGAACAGCGCGGCTTCGTGAAACCGCATCGGCCGTAACTCGCTGCGGCTGTCGATGCCGCCGGCGCGCGCCAGCTGCCAGGCGAGCCAGACCAGATACAGCGCACCGATGGCTTTCAATCCCTGATGCAGCCAGTCGCTGGCAAGAATCACCGCGCCGAGGCCGACGCCGGTGACGAGGATGAGCGACAGGAAGCCGGCGCTGATGCCGAGCATGTGCGGCACGGTGCGGCGGAAGCCGAAATTGGCGCCCGAGGCAGTCAGCAGGATGTTGTTGGGTCCGGGCGTGATTGAGGTGACCACGGCGAAGAGCGCGAGCGGCAGCAGCAGGAAGGGTTCAGCTTGCCCAATATTAGACAGACTTGGCATGTCGCTGGCGTTTCCTGAGAGGGTTATCCGGCGTCAGTGCAGTTCTGATGTGCACACGACGCCGGCAGCCGGGGGGCTTGAACCCTCGATGATCTATCTATCGAAGCCAGACCGGCTTGCGGTTCAACTCGGCTTCCACATCGGCCCGGGTCAGGCCGACATCCTTCAGAATTTCCTGCGGCAGTCCGGCCAGATCCGCCCGTTCCCGGGCCTGGCGCTGCCAGTCGAGCAGCGTCAGCACCATGCTCGTCGCGGCCTGCGCGCCGACAGTCACAGTGCGGTCGATAACCCGGCCGATCGTGCTGCCCACGCGTTCGACCGGGCCAATACCATAAGGCCGGTCGATTGCATCGATACAATTTGTCATGTGAAGGCTCCAATATCTGGGGAGATTTGAAAGATTGAACCCGCTCAACGCAGGCAATGAGATAATTGATTGACTCCTTTATAGGGTCAATGCCAATATTGTCACCATGACAATGTGGATCCCCAATCTCGAAGCCTTCCCCGGCCCGCGCTACCAGGCGCTCGCCACGGCGATCGAAACCGCCATCCAGACGGGCGAACTGCCGGTCGGCGCCAAGCTGCCGCCGCAGCGCAACCTGGCCTGGAAGCTCGGCGTCACCGTCGGCACGGTCAGCCGCGGCTACATGCTGGCCGAGCAGAAAGGCCTGCTGTCCGGTGAGGTCGGGCGCGGCACTTTCGTGAAGCCCTATGACGGCCTGACCGGCGGCAACGGCTTCCGCAGCGAAATCGTCGCGCCGCAGGGCGAAATCCCGCGGCTCGCCACACCGGGCATAATCGAACTGTCGCGCAACGAGCCGAGCCTGCCCGATTTCGAAGAGATCATGCGGGCCTCGCTGCAGCGGCTTTCCCTGCGCGGCGGCTTGCAGAACCTGCTCGGCTACAGCCGCACGCTCGGCGATCCGGCGCATCGCGCGGCAGCCGCATCCTGGATCGGCCGCGTCGGGCTGTCCGTGACGCCGGAGCAGGTGATCGCCACCGCCGGCGCGCAGCAGGCGCTTGCCATCGTGATGACGGCGATGACCATGCCGAACGAGGTGATGCTGGTCGAGGCGCTGACCTATGGCGGCGTGCACGAGAATGCGCAGCAGCGCCCGATCCGGCTCGAAGCGGTGGCGATGGACGACGAAGGCATGCGCCCCGATGCGCTGGCCGAGGCGGCGAAGCGCACCGGCAGCCGGCTGGTGCTGATCCAGCCGACGATCCACAATCCGACCACCGTGATGATGACCGCCGAGCGCCGCAACGCGATCATCGCGGTGGCGCGCAAGCACGACCTCACCATCATTGAGGACGATGTCTACGGCTTCCTGATCAGGGACCGGCCGCTGCCGATTGCAGCGCTGGCGCCGGAACGCACCATCTACATCACCAGCGCGTCGAAATGCATGGCGCCGGGCCTGCGTGTCGGCTGGATCGCCGCGCCGCCGGTGCTGATCGAACGTTTCGCCGATGCGCTGCATGCGCTCGCGGTCAACAATCCACGGCTCAACCAGGAAATCGTGCGGCAGTGGATCGAGGACGGCACGGCAGATATGCTGGTGAACCGTCTGCGCGAGGAAGCCGCGATCCGCAATGCGATGGCGACCGAGGCTTTCGACGGCCTGACGTTGCGCAGCAATCCGGCCAGCCTGCACTGCTATCTGGAACTGCCGCAGCCCTGGCGGCCGAATGAGTTCACCAACCAGGCGCTCGGCCAGGGCGTGCGCATCGCCAGCTGCACGTCCTTCCTGCTGGATTCACGGCCCAATCCGCCGCCCTGGGTGCGGGTGTCGCTGGCGCCCTCGCCCGACCGTTCGGAAGTGGCCGACGGACTGCGGCGCCTGCGCAGCCTGATCGAACGCGGCCCGGAAGCGCGCCACGCCGTCGTCTGATCAGTCCCGCCTGACCGTATGGGCGTGATGGAGCGGACCATGGCCGTGACCGAAGCCCGGCGCGGTCTCGATCGCCTTGCGCACGTAAGCCCGCGCCTGCGCCACGGCGTCGCGTAAGTTCAGGCCGAAGGCCAGGCCGGTGGCAATCGCCGAGGCCAGCGTGCAGCCGGTGCCATGCGTCGAGCTGGTGTCGATGCGGCTGTCGCTGTAGCGCTGCGCGCCGCGCGCATCGCGCAGGAGATCGACCAGATCGTTACCCGGCAGATGGCCGCCCTTGAGCAAAACGGCCTGCGGCCCGAGCTGCAGCAGGCGGTCGGCGGCCGGCGCCATGTCGGACTCTTCCGCGACCTTCAGACCCGACAGCACCTCGGCCTCGGGCAGGTTCGGCGTGATCACGGTGGCGCGCGGGATCAGCCGATTCCGCAATGCGTCTGCCGCCGCCGGCTGTAAAAGCGCCGCGCCGCCCTTAGCCACCATCACCGGATCGACCACCAGCGGCACATCCGGGGCATACCTTTCGAGCGTCCCGACGACAGCCTCGATGATATCGGCGCGATGCAGCATGCCGGTCTTGATCGCGTCCGTTCCGATGTCTTCCAGCACGACGCGCAATTGAAGCGCGATGAAGTCGGCCGGCACATCATGGATGGCATGCACCGTGCGGGTATCCTGCGCCGTCAGCGCCGTGATCGCCGTCATGGCATAGCCGCCGAGCGCCGTCACGGTCTTGATATCGGCCTGGATGCCGGCGCCGCCGCCGGAATCCGACCCGGCGATGATGAGAACGCGGCCCTGTTTCGCACCCGAACCCGCAGCGCTCACGCCGCCTGCTCCAGCGCCGTGCAGATCTCGGCCACCACGGTCTGCACCAGCAACTCGTCCTCGCCTTCCGCCATCACGCGGATCAGCGGTTCGGTGCCGCTCGGGCGGATCACGATGCGCCCTGCTTTTCCGAGTTTCTTTTCCGCCGCGTCGATCGCCTGCTGCACCTTCGGCGTTTCCAGCGGCTTGCCGCCGGCATGACGCACATTGCGCAGCAGCTGCGGATAGGGCGCGAAGCGGCGGCAGAACTGGCTGGCTTTCTGGCCCGACTCGCACAGCGCCGCCAGCACCTGCAAGGCTGCGACGATGCCGTCGCCCGTGGTGGCGAAATCCGACAGGATGATATGACCCGACTGTTCGCCGCCGAGATTGTAGCCCTGGCCGCGCATCGCCTCGAGCACATAGCGGTCGCCGACCTTGGTGCGGATCAGCTCGACCCCCAGACTCTGTACAAAGCGCTCCAGGCCGAGATTCGACATCACGGTGGCGACCAGGCCGTTCTTTTCCAGCCTTCCCTGGCGCAGCCAGCTTTCGGCGATCACCGCCATCAGCTGGTCGCCGTCGATCACATGGCCGCGCTCGTCCACCATCACCAGGCGGTCGGCATCGCCATCCAGCGCCACGCCGACATGGGCGCCATGCGCCACCACGGCTTCCTGCAAAGCCTGCGGATGCGTCGAGCCGCAGTCGCGATTGATGTTGAACCCATCGGGTTTGACGCCGACCGGGATCACCTCGGCTTCGAGTTCCCACAGCACGGCGGGCGCCACCTTGTAGGCGGCGCCGTTGGCGCAGTCGACCACCACTTTCAGGCCCGCGAGAGTCCGGCCCTTGGGCAAAGTCGCCTTGGCGAATTCGACATAGCGTCCGTCGGCGTCATCCAGCCGGCGGGCGCGGCCGAGCTTGTCGGCAGTTGCCAGCACCGGCTGGGACTCACCCAGGATCATCGCCTCGATTTCCTTCTCGGCGGCATCGGACAGTTTGTAGCCATCGGGGCCGAACAGCTTGATGCCGTTGTCGTGGAAGGGATTATGCGAAGCCGAGATCATCACGCCGAGATCGCAGCGCAGGGCGCGGGTCAGCATCGCCACGGCGGGCGTCGGCATCGGGCCGACCTGGAACACATCCATGCCGACCGCGGTGAATCCGGCGACCAGCGCCGGTTCGAGCATGTAACCCGACAACCGCGTGTCCTTGCCGACCAGCACGCGATGGCGATGGCTGCCATTGGTGAAATAGGCGCCGGCGGCCATGCCGACTTTCAGCGCGGTGGCGGCCGTCATCGGTTCGGTATTGGCCAGACCGCGAATGCCGTCGGTGCCGAAGAATTTGCGGGTCATGCGAATCGTCCCGGTGAACTGTATATGGCGCGGGACTATGCCACAGAAATCGCGGAAACGGCAGAGTCCGCGTGAGGACTCCTGCTGTTACGACTTGTTACATTTACGCGGAATCATTGGGTTTTTTGATATCGAGCCGACCCTGCTGCATGGCCTGCCAGACATCGAGCGCCTGCACGGTCTCAGGCACGTCATGCACGCGCAGAATCTTCGCGCCATTCTGCGCGGCCCAGAGCGCGGCGGCAATCGAGCCCGGCACGCGCCGCGGCGCGTCGGGTTCGCGGGCGACCGCACCGATGAAGCTCTTGCGCGAGACGCCGGCCAGCAGCGGATAGCCCAGCGTGGCCAGGGCCTGCAGGCGCTGCAGCAGCGTGAGATTGTGATCGACGCTTTTGCCGAAGCCGATGCCGGGATCGACCAGGATGCGGTCGCGCGCAAACCCGGCCGCGCGGCAGGCGGTAATGCGCGCGGCAAGGAAATCGCGCACCTCGCGCAGCACGTCGTCATACTGCGGTGCCTGCTGCATGCTGCCGGGCTCGCCCTGCATATGCATCAGCACCACGGGCAATCCCGTGCG
Organism: Pseudomonadota bacterium; assembly: GCA_023434425.1. Lineage (GTDB taxonomy): Bacteria > Pseudomonadota > Alphaproteobacteria > Ferrovibrionales > Ferrovibrionaceae > Ferrovibrio. The sequence goes on from JAEYSS010000006.1 coordinate 20,533, forward strand.
CAGCGCGGACTCCAGGCTGCCCTCGCCGCGCAAAGCGGAAATGTCGTTGATCAGATGCGCGCCGGCGACGGCGGTCGCATGCATGGTGGCGGCGCTGCGCGTGTCGACCGAGAGCAGCAGCTGCGGCGCCTCGCGGCGCAACGCCTCGATCACCGGCACCAGCCGGCGGATCTCCTGCTGGAACGGCACCGGCGCCGCGCCCGGCCGGGTCGATTCCGCGCCCAGATCGACGATCTCGGCGCCGGCCTCGGCCATCGCCCTGGCCTGCGCAATCGCCGCGCTCGCATCGTCTTTCAGGCCGTCGCCCGAGAAACTGTCGTCGGTGACATTGACGATGCCCATCACCAGCGGACGGCCGCTGCGCTCCGCGTTGCGCAACAGCGACTGCAGCCGCTCGACCGCGTCATGGGGTCTCCCGGGAGCGTTCGTGGCCGTTCGCTGGCGTTCGTTGGCGTTCGTTTGCATTCGCTGGTGTTCGTTTCGCTTCGTTGGGTGCTCGTTTGGCTTCGTTTGCGTTCGCTGGCGTTCGTTGGTGTTCGTGGCGGTTCGCGTTAACTGATTTTTCTACCTATGGGCGAGGCCAGACTGGACGGGAGGGCTCGCTGTTCTTATCATGTTCTCACCAGAAAAGCAAGGCATTCCCTCTATGGAATATTCCCCTCATGGAATATACTGTCGAATACACGGACGAGTTCGGCGCGCTCTGGGCCGGATTCAGCCAAAGCCAGCAGGAGGAT
>JAEYSS010000162.1 GCA_023434425.1 Pseudomonadota bacterium
CGGACGGCGTGTTGACGCCGGACCGCGCGTCCGGCTTAAACGCCCGCTGACCCGTTCCGACCACAGCGGACGCGGAGCCGGCCCGGCGCGCTGCGTCGGCGGCGGCCGAGCGGCACCGCGGAGTCCCGTTCATGCTGGAAAAAGTCTTCGATCCCGCCGCCGTTGAAGATCGCATCGCCGATCGCTGGGAAAATGCCGGCGCATTCCGCTGCGGCCGCCCCGAGCGCAAGGACGCGGAAGGCTTCTCCATCGTCATCCCGCCGCCGAACGTCACCGGCTCCCTGCACATGGGCCATGCGCTCAACAACACGCTGCAGGACGTCCTGGCGCGGTTCGAGCGCATGCGGGGCAAGGACGTGCTCTGGCAGCCGGGCACCGACCATGCCGGCATCGCCACCCAGATGGTGGTGGAGCGCCAACTGGCCGAGAAGCAGATGAACCGTCACGAGATGGGTCGCGACAAGTTTGTCGAACGCGTCTGGGAGTGGAAGGCGGAATCCGGCGGCATGATCACCGGCCAGCAGCGTCGCCTGGGCGAAAGCTGCGACTGGAGCCGCGAGCGCTTCACGATGGATGATGGCCTGTCGGAAGCCGTACTCAAGGTTTTCGTCGAACTGTATCGCCAGGGCCTGATCTACAAGGATCAGCGGCTGGTGAATTGGGATCCCAAGCTGCTGACTGCGATCTCGGATCTTGAGGTCGAGCAGCATGAGGTGAAGTCCCACCTTTGGTATTTCCGCTATCCGGTCGAGGGCGAGGGAGATACCTTCATTACAGTGGCGACGACGCGCCCGGAGACGATGTTGGGCGATACCGGTATTGCCGTGCATCCGGACGACGAGCGCTATAAACACCTGATTGGCAAGTTCGCCATCCTGCCACTGGTCGGTCGGCGTATTCCCATCGTGGCCGACGACTATTCCGATCCCGAGAAGGGCTCTGGCGCGGTGAAGATGACGCCGGCGCATGACTTCAACGATTTCGAGGTCGGCAAGCGGCACAAGCTCGAAATGATCAACATCTTCGACAAGCATGCGAAGCTGAATGACAACGTGCCCGAGAAGTATCGCGGCATGGAGCGTTTTGCTGCCCGCAAGCAGATCGTCGCCGATCTGGAAGAGCTTGGCCTGGTCGAGAAGATCGAGCCCAACACCCATATGGTGCCGCATGGCGACCGCTCGCAGGTGGTGATCGAGCCCTGGCTGACCGAGCAGTGGTATGTGAATGCCGAGGTGCTGGCCAAGCCGGCCATCGAAGCCGTCGAGAAGGGCGACATCCAGTTCGTGCCCAGGAACTGGGAAAAGACCTATTTCGAATGGATGCGCAACATCCAGCCGTGGTGCATCTCGCGCCAGCTGTGGTGGGGCCACCAGATTCCGGCCTGGTACGGCCCGGACGATAAGGTCTTCGTGGCTTACAACGAGGCCGAGGCGCAGGCCGAAGCGACCGGGCATTACGGCAAGGCCGTGGACCTGCGCCGCGACGAAGACGTGCTGGACACCTGGTTCTCGTCGGCGCTGTGGCCGTTCTCGACGCTGGGCTGGCCGGAACAGACAGACGTGCTGAAGTCGCATTACCCGACCGATGTGCTGGTCACCGGCTTCGACATCATCTTCTTCTGGGTCGCCCGCATGATCATGATGGGGCTGCACTTCACCCAGAAGGCGCCGTTCCACACGGTCTACATCCACGCCCTGGTCCGCGACGAGAAGGGCCAGAAGATGTCGAAGACCAAGGGTAACGTGATGGACCCCCTGGACGTGATCGGCAAATACGGCGCCGATGCGTTGCGCTTCGCGCTGACCATTTTCGCAGCGCAGGGTCGCGACGTGAAAATGTCGGAGCAGCGCGTCGAGGGCTACCGCAACTTTGCCACCAAGCTGTGGAACGCCGCCCGCTTCGCCGAGATGAACGGTTGCGCATTACCAGCCGATTTCAAGCCGGAGACCGTTCAGAATACCGTCAACAAATGGGCGATCGGCGAACTGGGCAAGGCGGCCCGCGAAGTGGAAGCCGCGCTGGCGGCCTACAAGTTCAACGAAGCTGCCGGCGCGCTCTATCACTTCACCTGGGGCAGCTTCTGCGACTGGTATCTGGAACTGATCAAGCCGGCACTGATGGGCGAGGATGCCGCGCTCAAGGCCGAGACGCAGGCGACCTGTGCCTATGTGCTGCGCCAGCTGATCCACCTGCTGCATCCCTTCATGCCCTATGTGACGGAAGAGCTGTGGGAAAAGCTGTATGGCGCGCCCGGCGGATTCCTCATGCTGCGCGACTGGCCGAAGGACGGCGATCGCTCCGAGGACAAGGCGGCCTCTGCCGAGATCGACTGGCTGATCCGCCTGATCGATGGCGTGCGCGCGGCCCGCGCGGCGCTGAACGTGCCGGCGGGCGCCAGGATCGCGATGATCGCCAATGGCGGCAATGCCGAGACGGCGGCGCGTCTGGCCCGTCATGCCGATCCGATCAAGCGGCTGGCCCGTATCGAGACTCTCTCTGAGAATCAGAGCGCGCCCCAGGGATCTGCGCGCATCGTGGTGGATGAGGCCACCTTCGTGCTGCCGCTGGCCGAGGTGATTGACATTGCCAAGGAAAAGCAGCGCCTGGGCAAGGAACGCGAAAAGGCGCTGGCCGAGATTGCCAAGATCGACGCCAAGCTGGGCGACCAGACCTTCATGTCGCGCGCCCCGCAGGCCGTGGTCGACGAGCAGCATGAGCGTCGCGCCACGCAGACCTCGCTGGCTGAGAAGCTGGCCGACGCGCTGCAGCAACTGGGCTGAGATGACGTCGGCCGCCGATCAGGAACTGCTGGAAGCGGCCACGGCGCTGATCAGGCAGCGCTACATTGTCGGACGGCATCACATCGCGGCAGCGTTACGAACGAAATCCGGAAAAATTGTCATCGGGCTGCATCTGGATACCTATGTTGGCCGCGCCTCGGTCTGTGCCGAGGCTGTCGCGGTCGGCCAGGCGATGGCGCAGATCGGGCCGGACGACCCCATCACCGATATTGTCTCGGTGCGCCATCCGCGTCCGACCGAGCAGAACCAGGCTATTCAGGTTGTGGCGCCCTGCGGCATCTGCCGCGAGATGCTGCGCGACTTCGCGCCGGATGCACGGGTATTGCTGAGTGACGACGCAGCGGCCGGCGGCCTGCGTGCCTATAATCCTTCTGACCTGCTGCCGTTGAAATATCATCGCAAGCCCTGATTGTCGGGATGCATTCGCGGGCTTGACCGCGCTGCGCCCCGCTGCTCTGCTGCGCGGCAGCAGGAGGAGCCCCGATGAGCAACGCACAGGTCAACGACATTCTCGGCACGGTCCAGGTTTATCTGGACGGCCTGTTCGAAGGGGATACGGCGAAACTGCGCCAGTCCTTCCATCCGGCCTCCAGCCTGTTTGCCGTTGGCGCTGATGGCAAGCTGGTGAACATGCCGCGGGAAGACTGGTGCAAAGCGGTGGAGAGCCGCCCGTCGCCCAAGGCCAACGGCCTGACCCGCGAGCATGAGCGGATTCTCTCGATCGATATCACAGGGCCGAACACCGCGCTGGTGAAACTGAACTGCGCCATCGCGCCGCGCTTTTTCACCGACTATCTCAGCCTGATCAAACTGGACGGCCGCTGGGTCGTGATCAGCAAGACCTTCGTGGCCGAGACGCTGCCGGCTTGATCCGGCCTATTCGGCGGGGGCGACGGCAGCCTTCTTCGTGGAGGTCTGCCGGATCGCCACAGCCGTCAGCGTGGTGAGCGCCAGCATGAAGGCGACGAACCACAGCACGTAATCGGCGTGGGCGTGATCGAGCAGTAAGCCGATCGCCAGCGGCGCCATGGCCGAGCCGGCATCGAGGCCGGAATAGACGAAACCGAAGACGCGGCCCGACGCGCCCTTGGGCGCCGCGCCGCGCACGATCAGGTCACGCGAGGGAGTCGTGAAGCCCTGAAGAAAACCGGCGCCGGCAATCGCAGTTACGAGCATCGCCGCCGGCAGGTTGAGATTGGCGACGACCAGCATGAGAGCGGCCGCCCCCAGCAGGCCACTGATTACAATGGCTTCCAGCTTCACGCCCTTGTCGGCGACCCAGCCACCGACCATCACGCCGGCGGAGGCGCCGAGCAGGAAGCCGGTCAGCGTGGTGGTCGCCAGCGTGAGCGGCGTGCCATACAGGGCCTCCAGGGTGGCGGGCAGGAAGTTCTGCACGCCGATCAGGGCGAAGGACAGCAGCAGGAAATAGCCGAAGCACATCACCACCGGCAGGCTGAGCAGCGGGCCGAGTGCCTCGGCTTTCTCACCCGCCTTCGCGGCGGCACGCCGTGCGGCGCCGGCATCCTCCTTCAGCAGGTCGCGGTTCAGCAGCAGAGCGGCGAGAATGGCATAGCCGACCAGTGCTGCGATGATGGGTGCCGCGCGCCAGCCGAACAGGGCCGCGCCGCCAGCCATCAATACCGGCGCAAGACCCCAGCCGAGATTGCCGCCCAGCGTATGCGTGCCATAGGCGCGGCCCAGCCGCTTCTGATCGACCGAGGCATTGAGGATCGAGAAATCGGCGGGATGGAACACGCTGTTGCCGATGCCGGCAAGAATGGCGACCGGCAGCAGCATCCAGTAGCTCGGCACCAGGCCGTAGAGCAGGATCGCGGTGCAGAAGATACCGAGGCCGCCGATCAGCACATTGCGGGCGCCGATGCGGTCGACCAGGAACCCGGCCGGTGTCTGCAGCAGGCCGGAGGTGACGTAGAACAGCGTCATCACGAGGCCAAGTTCGGTATAGCTGACCGCGAAGTCTTCTTTCAGGAACGGAAACAGCGGCGGCAGCACCAGCTGGAAGAAATGGCTGCAGCCATGCGCGACGCCGATCAGCGCCATCACCTTGA
>JAEYSS010000181.1 GCA_023434425.1 Pseudomonadota bacterium
CTCGCTCGGCGTGAAGTTCGAGAAGGACGACTCCGGCGAATACAACGTGCGCAAGGTGCATCATATGGGCACCTACCTCGAATGCTTCCAGATCAACCCGCTGATCAAGGACTATAACGGTCCGGCCTGCGCCTATGTCACTGGCCCCTTCGGTGGCTATACCGCCAACAGCAAGGGTCAGCGTTTTATCGAATGCGATTACTGGAGTGGCCAGATCATGATGGAAGTCTGGCACGATGCAGAGCGGCAACGGTACGGTCTTCCTGACGATCGACCATCTGGCCGAGATGCGCGAGATGCTCGATGGCCTGAACTGGCAGGAGGGCTCCACCACCGGCGCCGGCCAGTATGTGATCGAAAGGGCGTTTGTGGAGCAGTAGGATCCGCCAAGGGGCCTTGTCCTCGTGACTCTGGCGCACGGTGGCTTGGCCGTTTACACGATGTCCAGCGTTGGGCGCGTGCCTGGCATAGGCGAAAGACTGGCCGGAGACCGGCCAGTCTCGGCAGTTATTTGCTCGCCAGAACGGGGTCAGCGAACAGTGCGGCGAAGACCTGGTTCGCCTTGCCGGGATGCTTCACGGCCTTGGCCTGATCCTGGTTGGTCGGCGTGCCGACCACCACCATACCGACCATGCCCATCCCATAATGGGGTTTGCATTTGAAACCGTAGACGCCGGCTTTGTCGAACTTGATGGTGACGGCTTCATTGATCTTCCCCACGATCGGCGCCGTACCCTCTGGCAGCATGCCGGGAACGGTTTCGACATTGTGGCCCTTGCTGACCGGAACGAACTTGACCGTGTCGCCTGGCGCAACCTTAACCATGGCAGGCTCGAAGACCATGATGCCAGTGGCTCCCTTGTCGAGCATCTTCACTTCATACTCGGCGGCCAAAGCCGACCCGGCCGAGAAAAATGCCGCAACGGCGGCGGCGAGAACCAGACTTGAACGCATTGCTCTGCTCCATATTCGACCCGCCGGGATTGTCTCGGCGTTGGCACACATATAGGAGAGGGTGCGCCCACCGACGTTGCGCTGCGACAAATTAGTGCACGTATTAACGGGCCTCTGCCGCTTCTGGCCCGACGCTGCTGCGGCTGGTAGTCTTGGGCACCGTTTCAGCAGGGGCCAGATGACCGCCATTGATCCGTCGATTGTTGCCGAGTTGCCGATGTTCCGCGACCTGTCGCGGGAGCAGGCCAGGGATATTCTTGCCGCCGCCGCGTCACGCCGGTATGCGAAGGGGAGTCATGTCTTCGAGCAGGACGGCAAAGCGGAGTCTTTCTTCCTGCTGCTGAATGGCCATCTTCGCGTCACCCGGGTGACTCCGGACGGACAGCAGGTGGTGGTGCGCTATATAGTCCCGGGTGACATCTTTGGCATCGCCATGGCCATCGGGCGGGACAGCTATCCCGCCACCGCCGCGGCAATCGTCGAAAGCCTGGCGCTGATATGGCCATCCTCGGCCTGGCCGGCGCTGGTGGCGAAATACCCTGTTCTGGCCGCAGGCACGATGCAGGCGCTTGGGAACCGGTTGCAGGATGTGCAGGCCCGGGTGGTGGAGATGTCGACCGAGGAAGTCGAACGCCGCGTCGCCCATGCGCTGTTGCGCCTCGCCCGCCAGTCGGGCCGCAAGACGGAGCAGGGTATCGAGATCGACTTCCCGATTACGCGTCAGGATGTTGCGGAGATGACCGGCACCACTCTGCATACCGTGAGCCGCATCCTCAGCGCCTGGGAAGGCCGCGGGCTGGTGGAAGGCGGGCGACAGAAGATCGTTCTGACGGATCCGCACCGGCTGTTCCTGCTCGCGGAAGGTCAGGCCGACCGCTAAGTCTCGTCAACGGCCTGCAGCGCGGATAAAAAGGCGTCTGGCTCGATGTCGTGAGCCCGACAGGCCTCGCCGATGCTGTGAAAGCAGGCGATCGGGCATCCGATACAGCGCAGTTTGTAGTTCAGGAAAACCCTGAAGGTTGCGGGGCACCGACGCAGGACGTCGTCCACCATGTCGTCAACTCCGATCGCCATGCGCGCCTCCATCGCTGCCCCCACCATATCCGATGCCTGACTGCCGTCTTTGTCGCAGCACAAGCAGGACATCAGGAAATTTCCGTATGCGACTTTGTTTCAGCACAAAGAAGCAGCGGGCCGCTGGCGGCATAGATGGTCCGTCCACACGAGGCAGACCATGACATCCCCAAACCACCCGGCATCACTCGATCCCGACATCCTGGATGCGCTCCAGGCCGTCATAGATCCGGAGGTGGGGCTCAGCATTGTCGACCTCGGGCTGGTCTATCATGCGGCGCGCATGCCGGATGCCATCACGGTCGCTATCACCCTGACCACACGGGCTTGCCCGCTGGGACGGATGATTGTCCGCGAGGCAGAGGCGCAGCTGCGGCAGCGGTTTCCCGATGCGGGCATGGTGGACGTCGAACTGGTCTGGGAGCCGCCGTGGAAGCCTGACCGAATCACTGAACACGGCCGGGCACTGCTCGGTCATCCTTAAGGAGACCCGCGATGAGCGCAGAACTGATTGCCACCACCATTGATGTCCGCGAGATCGCGCCGCGGATGCGCCATCCCCTGATTTTCCAGACTTTCCAGGATCTGGCCCCGGGCCAGGCCTTCCTGCTGGTGAACGATCATGACCCCAAGCCACTCTATTACCAGTTCAATGCCGAATTCCCTGGCCAGTTTGAATGGAACTACCAGGAACAGGGCCCGGACGTATGGCAGGTCCGCATCGGCCGTGCGGCAGCTTGAGCGGATCTGGGACCAAGCTGTGCGGAACCGTCAACGGTTCCGCATCCTGCTTCTGATGTTCGGTGCGCTCGCACTGTTCGTCGGACTGTGCGGCGGCCTTTGGCGGTTGGGCTGGGTGCTGCCGCATGGCGGCTCTCTTGCCCAGCTGCATGGTCCCCTGATGATCTCGGGCCTGTTCGGCACACTGATCAGTCTTGAGCGGGCCGTGGCGCTGTCGCGCCCCTGGGCCTATTTGGGCCCTCTGGCTGCGGCTGCCGGCAGCGTTATGCTGATTGCCGGCCTGCCGCTGGTTTATGGCGCTGCGGCGTATCTGCTCGCCAGCAGCATGCTGGCAGTCGCCTGTCTCGTGATCCTGCGTCAGCAGCCGGCATTGTTCATGGGAACCATGCTGTTCGGCGCGCTGGCCTGGTTCGCTGGCAATCTGCTCTGGCTGCTGGAGGGGGCAGTTTCCGAACTCGTCGGCTGGTGGCTGGTCTTTCTCATCCTTACCATCGCGGGTGAACGCCTGGAGATGAGCCGTCTGCTGCCACGTAAGGCCGGCAGCGAAGCACTGTTCATCCTGAGCATCGGCTTGCTTGCCGTCGGCGCCCGCAACGGCGTGACAACCGAGAACGGCGCAATCCTCTTCGGCCTCGGCCTGCTGGCGATTGCGGTGTGGCTGCTACGTCACGATATCGCCCGTCGCACCGTGCGGCAGGCTGGTCAAACCCGGTTCTTCGCCATTTGCATGCTGCTCGGATACGCCTGGCTGGTGGCGGCCGGCATCGCACTGCTGGCGCATGCGCCCGCGACAACCGCCTTCGGATATGACATCGCCCTGCATGCAGTCCTGATCGGCTTCGTGATCTCGATGGTCTTCGGCCACGCGCTAATCATTCTGCCGGCCGTGACGCAATGGCGTGTCGTCTACAGCTCCCTGCTGTATGGGCCGCTGGCAGTCCTGCACCTCTCGATGCTGCTGCGCGCTATCGGCGGGCTCATGGAGTGGCAGTTTTCACGCCAGGCCAGCGGCCTGCTGGCGGTGATGGCGATTGTTGCCTTTATCATCGTCATTGCCGTCACCACGCTGCGGGCCCGGCGGCAAGTGCCGGAAAAATCAGGCGGCAGAGTTGCGACGGGGTAATGCGCCGCCCAGGGCGCGGAGTTGCGCCAGCCGCAGCACCGCCCGTTCAGCCATGATCTGTGCCTGTGCAATCTCCGCCTCGTCGGCGGAATGGTCGCTGATATCCAGGAAATCTTCCGCCAGCTGCTCCGCCACCGTGAGGATATCGCTGTCACCGCTGGTCTGGGGACCGGCGGCGTCGGCCACCGACAATTCAGCAGCGCTCCTGCGCGATTCCCGGGCGAGCCGCTGCAACTCCTGCGCAGCGGCATCCTCTGCACCAATGGCCGCCTGCTCAAGACTCTGCGCCAGTCGAAATTCGGTGCGGCCCAGGCTGGCGAGGTCTTTGGCATGGGCATGTCGTGTCTTACCGAGCCCCTCGGCGTGATAGGCTTGCCGCCGGGCGCGCCGTAGTTCCCAGGCATGCTGCAATTCCTGGCGCGCCATCGACTCGGCAGCGTCGCGGATTGCGTCAGCCTCGGCATGAGCTGCGATATAGCTCCATAATGCGAAAGCCCGATCTTCGTTTTGCACCGCCATCGCGAGGATACGGTAGGCGGTGGCCATCCGTGACGAGGCCAATTCCGTCCCGTTGGCGAGATCGAAGGTTTCCGGCAGATCCCAGCGGATTGCGGCAGCGTCCGGCACGTTGCCGAGCTGTCGCTGCGACCATGCTTCTACAAAATGTTCGTGATGCCGTTCTTCTGCCGCCAGTCTTTCGAACAGGGTGGCGAGCTCCGGTAACTCTTCCTGTTGCGCACGCACCGCGAAGGCCGCGTAGTGCTCTGCTGCTTCATGCTCGAGCGTATGCGCAATCGCAAGCAGTTCGTCGAGCGAGCGAACCGGCGCGGGCGGTTCCGACTTCAAAAGGCTCATCCCGCAGCTCCCGAACTCCGATAGCTTGGCAAGTGTCTCTGCTTTTGGCGCAGCAGTCAAATCTTGACAATTGTCAATACTACGCGAAGCTTGATCGCAATGCGAAAATTGTTTGATGTAGCGCAACGTCATGATGCCAGCGGATTCATAATTTCAACACATAAAAGGCGGCTGTCGACCCCTCCCCATCGACAGCCGGATGGAACATGCGCCTGCCTCTGCCGTTCAATACTTCGGGAAGTTCTGCGCCTGCCGTAACGCGGCGGGAGGGCGAGCAACTGCAGCATAAACGCGGGCGGTGGTTTGTCGCTGTAGTGCTGGCCTGCCTGCTGGGCGCGATGCCGGCGACGGCAGCCTCCCGGCTGGCCGAATTCCTCCCCAAGGCCACGCCATCTGAACTTGTCCCGGGCGCGAACCGGCTCGGCCCGTCGCAGGGCGAGCCCCCCGTGGTGCCGGCCTATCGCGACAGCGACCTGCTTGGTTACGTCTATCTCAATGCCGATTTCACCAATGCTGTGGGCTACTCGGGCAAGCCGATCCACATGCTGGTTGGTATCGATCTCCAAGGCGCCATAACGGGGATCCGCCTCGTCGACCACAAAGAGCCGATCGTGCTGATCGGCATCCCGGAAGCCAAGGTCGTGGCTGCGATGAACAGTCTGATCGGCCGCGACATGCGGGCAATCGCCAGCGGTGCCGAACGGCCTCCGCAGGTGGATATCGTCAGCGGTGCCACGGTCACCATCCTGGTGATGGCGGACAGCGTGATGCGTTCGGCCGTGCGGCTGGTTCGCAGTGGACGGTTGGGCGGGCAGCCCGTGGCTGCCGCAGCCGCTCCGCCCCAGATCAGACAGATCGATACTGACCGCAGCGAGATCCGCAGTTGGGACGATCTGGTCGGCGACGGCTCGGTGCGGCGCCTGAGCCTGAGTGTGGGCGAGGTGAACGCGGCCTTTACACGGGCCGGAAATGCCGAAGCCGCGCGCAATGCTGAGAGCGGACAGGGCGACGACAGCTTCATCGAGATGTTCGTGGCGCCCGTCTCGGTCCCTACCATCGGTCGCAGCCTCCTGGGCGAAGAAGCTTACCAGCGCCTGCGTGGCAACCTGAAGTCGGGCCAGCAGGCCATCGTGGTGGCGGGCGACGGGGCGTATTCGTTCAAGGGCTCCGGATATGTGCGCGGCGGCATCTTCGACCGGATCGAACTGTTGCAGGATGGCAGCAGCACGCGCTTCCGCGACCGTAACCATACGCGGCTGGGCGCGCTGGAGGCCTCAGGTGCACCGGAACTGCGTGAGATCGCGCTATTCGTCATGCCTGACGACTTCCGCCTCGACCTGACTCAGCCCTGGCAGCTGCAACTGCTGGTTCAGCGCAATGTCGGAGCCCGCGACAAGGCCTTCATCACTTTCGACCTGAATTACGACCTGCCGGAGACCTATCTGCGTCCGGCGGCAGCCGCCGTGCCAGCCGCTGGCGCGCCCTCGGCCGTTACACAGCCGGCCGACGCGGCAGTCGGCGGATCGCTCGACCAACCGCTGTGGCAGCGCATCTGGCTGGCCAATACCTTCGAGATCGGCGTCACCGTCGCCGGCCTGCTGGTTCTTACCGCGATCTTCTTTTTCCAGGATACGCTGGTGCGGCGACCGCGGATGTATGCATGGATCCGTCGCGGCTTCCTGCTGTTCACGCTGGTCTGGCTTGGCTGGTATGCCAATGCCCAGCTTTCGGTTGTGAACGTCGTCACCTTCACCAATGCGCTGATCACCGGCTTTAACTGGGAATTCTTCCTCGCTGCACCGTTGATCTTCATCCTCTGGGCTGCCATTGCCGCAGCTCTGCTGTTCTGGGGACGAGGTCCGTTCTGCGGCTGGCTCTGCCCCTTCGGCGCGCTGCAGGAGCTGCTGAACAATCTGGCGCAGTGGATGAAGGTGCCTCAGGTCAAGATTCCCTGGGGATTGCATGAGCGGCTCTGGCCGATCAAGTACATCATCTTCCTCGGCCTCTTCGGCCTGTCATTCTACTCGGTCGCGCTGGCTGAAGTTTTTGCCGAGGTCGAGCCATTCAAAACCTCGATCATCCTGAAATTCAGCCGCGACTGGCCTTTTGTGATCTATGCGCTGACGCTGCTGTCGGTTGGCTTGTTCATCGAACGCTTCTTCTGCCGCTACCTTTGCCCGCTTGGCGCCGCCCTGGCGATCCCCGGCCGCATCCGCATGTTCGAATGGCTGAAGCGCTGGCCGGAATGCGGCTCGCCCTGTCAGCGCTGCTCCAAGGAATGCCCGGTGCAGGCCATCCATCCGGAGGGTCATATCAATGTCAATGAATGCATCTACTGCATGCATTGCCAGGAGCTTTACCACGACGACCACCGCTGCCCGCACATGATCCAGATTCGCCTGAAACGCGAGCGCTACGACGCACTGGCTTCGCCGTCGATGAAGCCGGGCAGCGCGCCGCCCAAAGCCGCCTATGCCGATCGCAACCGCACGCCGCCGCCGGCGGCGCCGCAGAACTGAATTCATAGCAAGGAGAGAACCATGAGCAAGGAAGACGACAACAGCAGGAAAGGGTTGAGCCGGCGCCATGTGCTCGGCACCACCGCGGCGGCTGCCGCTGCCGGAGCCACCGGCCTGACCGGCGGCTTGGTGATGAACCGCGACGGCGCGATCAGCTCGGCGGAAGCCCAGCCGCGTCAGCCCGCCCGTCCGTCGGGCGCTGCCAAGTATGAGGTCAAACCCGGCGAGCTGGATGAATATTATGTTTTCTTCTCCAGCGGCCAGACCGGCGAGGTCCGTATCGTCGGCCTGCCGTCGATGCGCGAACTGATGCGTGTGCCGGTCTTCAACCGCGACAGCGCCACAGGCTGGGGGCAGACCAATGAGAGCCTCAAGATCCTCACCGAGAACCTGACGCCGGAAAGCAGGGAATTCCTGAAAACCCGCGGCGGTACCTATATGAACGGTGACCTGCATCATCCGCATCCGTCCTTCACGAACGGGACGTATGACGGTCGCTATCTCTATGCCAACGACAAGTCCAATACCCGGATCTGCCGTATCCGGCTCGACATCATGAAATGCGACAAGATCGTGCAGATTCCAAACCAGTCCACGGTGCATGGTCTGCGCGTGCAGAAATACCCTAAGACCGGCTATGTGTTCTGCAACGGCGAAGACCGCGTGCCGGTACCTAACGACGGCAAGGTTCTCGACGATCCGACGAAATATGTTTCATCGTTCACCGCGGTTGACGGCGAGACGATGAAGATCGCCTGGCAGATCCAGGTCAGCGGCAACCTCGACAACGTGGACGCCGACTACCAGGGCAAGTACGCCTGGGCAACCTGCTACAACTCGGAAGAGGGCGTCACTCTGGCCGAAACCATGGCCAACGAGCAGGACTGGGTGGTGGTTTTCGATATCAAGCGCATCGAAGACGCGGTGAAGCAGGGCAAGGCCAAGACGATCGGCGGTATACCGGTTCTGGACGGCCGCAAGGGCTCACCCTATACGCGCTATATCCCGGTGCCGAACAGCCCCCACGGTATCAACACGGCGCCCGACGGCATTCATTTCGTTGCTAACGGCAAACTGTCGCCGACCGTCACGGTGTTCGACGCCCGCAAGCTGCCCGATCTGTTCGACGACAAGATCAAGCCGCGCGATACCGTGGTGGCGGAGCCGGAACTGGGCCTTGGTCCACTTCACACGGCCTACGACGGCAAGGGCAACGCCTATACCACGCTGTTCCTCGACAGCCAGATCGTGAAATGGAACATCGAGGCGGCAAAACGGGCTTTCAAGGGCGAAAAGGTCAATCCGGTGATCCAGAAGCTGGATGTGCATTATCAGCCCGGGCATAACCACACTTCCATGGGCCAGACCAAGGATGCCGACGGAAAATGGCTGATCTCGCTGAATAAGTTCTCGAAGGACCGCTATCTCAATGTCGGCCCGCTCAAGCCCGAGAACGATCAGCTGATCGACATTTCCGGCGACAAAATGGTGCTGGTGCATGACAGCCCGAGCTTTGCCGAGCCGCATGACGCCACCATCGTGCATCGCTCCAAAATCAATCCGCTGCATGTCTGGAAGCGTGACGACCCGTTCTTCGCCGACGCCGTCAGGCAGGCCAAAGCAGATGGCGTGGATCTCGAAACCGATAACAAGGTGATCCGGACGGGCAACAAGGTGCGCGTCTACATGACGTCGGCCGCGCCGGCTTTCGGGCTGGAGAAGTTCACGGTCAAACAGGGCGACGAGGTCACCGTCTACGTCACGAATATCGACGACGTGGAAGATCTCACGCACGGCTTCTGCCTCATCAACTACGGCATCAACATGGAGATCGGGCCGCAGCAGACTTCGTCGGTCACCTTCACGGCCGACCGTGCCGGCGTCTACTGGTACTACTGCAGCTGGTTCTGCCATGCCATGCATATGGAAATGCAGGGCCGGATGCTGGTGGAACCGCGGAACGCCTGAGGACGACGTGCATGTTTCTTCCGCCATAGGCTGCGGGCTGGCGACAATCCTCGTCGTCAGCCTCTGCCTGCCTGCTCAGTCGGCCGAGTTGCGCGTGACGCCTGGTGCGGCCGTGCAGCCGGTGCTTGAGCAGGCGGCGGAAGGCGATGTGGTGATCCTGCCGGCCGGCGAATATCGCGGGCCGGTACGGATCGACCGCCGCCTGACTGTACAGGGCGAGGCGGGTGCCGTCGTCATAGGGCCCGGCGAGGGCAGTGTGGTGACGGTGCTGGCACCAGGTGCAGTTGTCAGGGGACTGACCATACGCGGTTCGGGCACCAATCTGCCGGCACTCGATTCTGGCATTTTTGTTGCCAAGAGTGCCGCCGGCACGGTTGTGGAAGGTAACCGGCTCGAGGGCAATCTGTACGGTATTTATCTGCATGGCGCTGAGGATTCCGTGGCGCGTGGCAATGTTATCGACGGGATCCGCGAAGGCCGGCGGAACGAGGCCGGCAATGGTGTTTCGGTCTGGAATGCACCGGGTGCCAAAGTCATTGACAATGAATTCCGCTACGGGCGCGACGGCATTTTTGTAGTCGCCAGCCAGCGCAACCAGTTCATCGGCAACCGCTTTCGCGATCTGCGCTTTGCGGTCCACTACATGTATACCAACGACAGCGTCATCAGCGGCAATGTCTCGACCGGAAATTCCGTCGGTTTCGCCGTGATGTATTCGCATCGCCTGATCGTGGAGAACAATATCTCTGACGGCGATCGCGATCACGGTTTCCTGTTCAATTACGCCAACGGCTCCCGCATCGAAGGCAATGCCGTCTATGGCCGGCTGCAGTCGGCTGAGCGCTGGCTGGGCGCCGGCAATCGCGGTCAGGCGGGAGAGCATGGCGTGCCGGTCAGTGAGCCAGCGTCGTCTGGTAGTGTCTCCGGCATGCGGCTGGGGCCGGAGAAGTGTGTTTTCATCTACAATGCCAACCAGAACCGGTTTCGCGGCAACCGATTCGAAGGCTGCGAAATCGGCATCCATTTCACCGCTGGTTCGGAAGGCAACGAGATGAGCGGAAATGCCTTCATCCGCAATCGTAATCAGGTGAAATATGTCGGCACGCGCTATCTCGACTGGTCGAAGGGCGGACGCGGCAATTACTGGAGCGACAATCCGGCCTTCGATCTGAACGGTGATGGGCTGGGCGACACAGCCTACCGGCCCAACGACCTGATCGACAAGGTGCTGTGGACCGCTCCGCAGGCAAAGCTGCTGGTCAACAGTCCGGCCGTACAGGTCATCCGCTGGGCACAGGCGCAGTTTCCCGCATTGTTGCCGGGTGGTGTGGTCGACAGCGCCCCGCTGATGACGCCGCCGGCAGTGACTGCAGGCGCAGATCGCGAGTGGAAATGAGCAATACCGTCGAGATCGATAATGTCAGCAAGCGCTACGGCCGCATCGAGGCGGTCCGCGGCGTTTCCTTCGCACTGCCGACGCGTGAGACCGTCGCCCTGGTCGGCCATAACGGCGCCGGCAAGACGACATTGATCAAGCTGATGCTGGGTCTGATCCATCCGAGTGAGGGCGAGGTGAAGATCCTGGGCGAACATCCGGCAGCCGGCGAGTTCGCCGCCCGGCGCCGCCTGGGGTATCTGCCCGAGAATGTGTCGTTCAACGCGGCCCTCACCGGGCGCGAGCTGCTGTCCTTCTACGCCCGCCTGAAAGGCGAAGCCCCGGCCCAGGCGATGACATTGCTCGATCGCGTCGGTCTCGCTGCCGCTGCCGGCCGTCGGGTCGGCACCTATTCCAAGGGCATGCGCCAGCGTCTCGGTCTCGCCCAGGCGCTGATCGGTACGCCTGCGTTGCTGTTGCTCGACGAACCGACCACAGGTCTCGATCCGGCTCTGCGCCAGAGCTTCTACGAGATCGTGCAGGAACTGCGCGACCGTGGCGCCACCGTGGTCCTGTCATCGCATGCGCTGACCGAACTGGAGGAGCGCACGGATCGCGTGATCATCATGAACCGTGGTCTCATGGTGGCCAACGGATCGCTCGACGCGCTACGCCGCATCGCCCGGCTGCCGACGCGCATCCGCCTGCATCTGGCCGGCGGCCGGCCGGCACAGATGCCGGGCTGGCTCGACGGCGCCGGCAGCTGGCGGCCGGTTAACGGCCATGTCGTCGAATTCGACGCCATGCCGGAGCAGAAGATGGACCTGCTGCGGCAGGCCATCCACGCCGATCACGCGCTCGACGATATCGAAGTGGTGCCGCCCACACTGGACGAACTCTACGCCCATTTCCTGCGCAGCCAGGAGGATGCCCGATGAACAGCCTCTGCATCATTGCGGTCAAGGAAATCCAGGAAGGCTTGCGCAATCGCTGGGTTCTGGCCACCACGCTGCTGCTGCTGGCGCTGTCGCTGACCCTGAGCTTTCTCGGCAGCGCGCCGACCGGCAATGTCGGCGTGCGTGCGCTGGACGTGGTGATCGTCAGCCTGTCCAGTCTCTCGATCTTTCTGCTGCCCCTGATTGCGTTGTTGATTTCCTACGACGCCATCGTGGGCGAGGTGGATCGCGGCACCATGCTGCTGCTGCTCAGCTATCCGGTGGCGCGCTGGCAGGTGCTGCTGGGCAAGTTTCTCGGCCATCTCGCCATTCTGGCTTTCGCGACCGTTCTCGGTTATGGCGCGACCGCTGTGGCCCTGGCCCTGACCGGCACGCCGATCGAGGCCGACAGCTGGATGGCCTTTGCCCGGCTGATCGGATCGTCCATCCTGCTGGGTGCGGTCTTCGTCGCCATCGGCTATCTGATCAGCGCCCAGGTGCAGGATCGCGGTACGGCCGGCGGTATCGCCATCGGCATCTGGCTTTTGCTGGTGTTGCTCTATGATATGGCGATTCTCGGTTTTCTCGTGGCCGACCAGGGTCGCACCCTGTCGGCCGGGCTGCTGAATATGCTGCTGCTGCTCAATCCCACCGACACCTATCGTATGTTCAATCTGACCGGCTCAGCCGGTGTCAGCAGCCTGTCCGGCATGGCGGGCCTTGCCGAGGTGCAGACCCTGCAGCCGTCTGCACTGCTGGGCATGCTGGCACTCTGGATTCTCCTGCCGCTGGCCCTTGCCACCACCATCTTTTCGCGGAGGGAACTATGAAACGCCTCACCTGCACCGCCCTGCTGCTGGCCGCCGCTCTGCTGGCCGGCTGCCGGGACGATACCCGCGCCTCGGCTCCGCCGCCGCCGCGCGCCCTGACGGCGGAAGCCATCGGCAACTACTGCGGCATGAACGTTCTGGAACATCCCGGCCCGAAGGGACAGATTCTGCTGGCCGGCTGGCCGGAGCCGGTCTGGTTCTCTTCGGCACGCGACACCTTCGCCTATACCCTCCTGCCGGAAGAGGCGAAGAATATTGCCGCCATCTATGTTTCCGACATGGCGCGGGCGGACAGCTGGGATAATCCGGGCATTGAGAACTGGATCGAAGCACGCAAGGCTAGTTTCGTCATCGGCAGCCGGATGCGCAGCGGCATGGGGGCCGATGAAGCGGTGCCCTTCGGCGACCGCGCGGCGGCCGAGCGGTTTGTCGCCGAACATGGCGGTCGTATTGTCGGCTTTGCCGAGGTGCCGCAGGAATACATCCTCGGCAGCGGAACCGACAGCAGCCATATCGATTCCGCCGCTCCGCAGCTGGCCGAGGGGAGGGCCGGTCATGCCCACTGACCGCGGCTTTCCGCGCCGGCGTTTCCTCGGCATTTCTGCCGCCGCCGCCGGCCTTGCCATTCTCCCCCTGCGCGGATGGGCGAAGGCGCAGGCGCAGGTCGTCGAATGGGCGGGTGTGGCTCTGGGCGCCAGGACCAGCATCAGGATCCATCACCACGATCCCGCAGTCGCGGCAGACGCGCTGCGGCTGGTGCAGCAGGATCTGCGCCGGCTGGAAGCGGTGTTCAGCCTCTATCGGGAAGACTCTGCGCTGGCGCAGCTGAACCGTCAGGGAAGTTTGGTGGCACCGGCACCGGAACTGGTCGAACTGCTGGCGACCTGCCGGCAGTATGCGGCTCTGACGGACGGCGCATTCGACCCCACCATCCAGCCATTGTGGCAGCTGTACAGCCGGCATTTTGCCCAGGCCGATGCAACCCCGGAAGGGCCGGACTCCGCGAGCATTGCCGCAGCCCTGCAACGGGTCGGTCTTGAGCATGTGCTGGTCGACCGGGACCGGATTGCGTTTCGCCGGCGGGGTATGGCCATGAGCCTGAACGGCATTGCACAGGGATACATCACCGACCGTGCAATCGAGCGCCTGCGCGCGCATGGAATCGAACATACCTTGGTGGATATGGGTGAAAGCCGCGCGCTGGGTCGTCATCCTGACGGGCGCCCCTGGCAGGCCATGATCGCCGATCCGCTGCAGCCGGACAGCGACGGACTGATCGTGCCGCTGGTGGACGCCGCCCTTGCCACATCCGGCGGCTACGGATTCCGTTTCGACCCGGCCGGCCGGTTTCACCACATCTTCGACCCGCGCAGCGGCGGCTCACCGCAGCGCTATCGCAGTGTCTCGGTTATCCTGCCGACGGCAACGGCGGCCGATGCGCTTTCCACCGGCTTCAGCCTGATGTCTCCCGACGCGATCCGCAGCGTCCTGCGCCGACTGGGCACCGGGCGGGCTCATCTGGTCACGACCGAAGGTCGCGGCGTGATGCTGTCCGCCTGAACCCCGCGTCCGGCCGAGAGCCCGAGCGACGCTCCTCCCTCCCTCCGGCCAATCGGAATGGATGCGGATTTGCGCTGGCGCAAAGATGGGCGGGCGCTCTTCCATATTGTCGCGCCATTCGGCGTCGGCCCGAGCTGGCCTGCAGGAAAGGGTGCGAATGATGATGCAAGAGCGTTTTTCGGGTGCGGGATATTTTTCATCCAGGACGGTGGCGGATATCGCACCCGCTGCGGCCTGGCCGGTGCCCGCCATGACGCGAGACCTGATCGATCACATCGTCGAGCGGTATCACGAAACGCACCGGCGTGACCTGCCCGTGCTGATCGGACTGGCGCGGGAGGTGGAAGCGGTCCATGCGGAGCCCCCGGCGTTGCCGGCAGACCTCTCACGGCTGCTGCAGACGATGCGGCTGGAACTCGAAATGCATATGTGCAAGGAGGAGCATATCGTCTTCGCCCTGATCAAGGAGGGCGACGGTCCGCTGATCGCAAGTGCCATCGAGATGATGATGCTGGATCACGGGCGGCTCGCCACAGGCTCAGCGCGCCTTGATCACCAGCAGCAGGCGATCTTGGTAACTGCCGGTGGCCGAACCGGTCGCCTTCGGCAACACCATTTCGATAGCCTGCGCCCCCGCAGGCTCAGCGCCGAGAGCCGCCGGCGTTGCGGCGGCGAGGGCCGCAGCATAGGCCATCACGGCACCCGTCCCTTGGTCGACCAGGGCGGGACTGCCGGACGCATCCGCATTCGCCGACAGAAGGCTGACGGTGAAATGCCGGGTATTGGCGCTGACGAACATGTCCGCGAGCTTGAACCGCTGCTGCACCGGCGCCTGCAGATTGATCGAGGAGGCCGACCAGCTCGACAGCCAGACCGAGGCCCGGGCAGGAACATGGCCCGCCAGCCGGAGGCTGGAGGCAGTGCCGGCATGGGACAGCGATGAGGACAGCAGCACGCCGACAGCCAGCCCCGACGCACTGATCGTGCGGAGCTGCGCGGCAATCCGGAACTTGATGATGCTCGCCATCATGGCCCGCTTAAGAGGTTACGGCTTGTGCCGCGTCATCGCAGGGTGAGTACCGACAAGTCTATCGTATCACTGTAATCCCCCGCCGAGGCCGAACCAATATCCCCGACGGTGAAATTGATCAGATGCTGCCGGCCGCTGGCGTCCGTCAGGTCGTTACTGAGAATGGCTTGCATCGGAACCCCGCGTCGCAACTGAAGATTTCCGCTGTCGACCGAAATCGTGTAGGGCACCTCGCTGCCGTCCGATGCGTCGACATGCCGCAGCACGCCGTTGGCGGACTGAAAGTTAATGCGATAGCCGGCATTGCTGCGGACCTTGAGCCGCACGTCGCGCCGCGTGCCGGCGCGCAGATTCTGGAAATTGACCGTGTAGCTGCCGCGTCCGACGTCGAAGTCGCCGCCCTCGGAGAATGACAATTCGGCCACGGCCGGCACCGGCACGGTAAATGCGAAGCGCCGCCGGTCGCGCAGGACCGGATTCGCCAGACTACCTTCGTAAACCGATATCTCCATTTGATCGGTATACTGACCGGGCGGCACCACCTGCTGAGGCGCGAGCGCGAGCGCGAACTGGAAGGATGCCGTCCCTTCCCCGGTAGCCATGGTCGACGCGAAGGTTTCGCTCACCGAGGCAAGGTTGAGCGCACTGAGCGGCTGCGAGCCGCTCGCATCCTTGGCCAGCGTATATTGCAGTGTCGCGCTGCCATGCCGCAGCAGGCCCGCACCGCGGCCCGTCGTAACCGTCGGTGCGACGGTGGCGAAGAAGCTGCAGCCGCCATCGGAACTGCGGATCCGGAATGTCACCGCCTGCGCCACACGCCGTGCATCGAACACGTCGTATCCCCGGCCGCGCGCGCCGGTCCAGGTCGTCGAGGTCAGATCGGTGATCGACAGCGCGCAGGCAGCGGCCGGCTGCAGCAGCGCCGTCAGCGCCAGCATGGCTCCGGTTGAGATCAGTGTATCGAGAAAGCGCCGCATGGCATCCGCCTCTGGGCTCAGGGTTCCATCATATAGACCAGCCGGCCCAGTTGCACATGACCGGCACTGCCCGCCGGAACAACAAAGACGACGGCATTCTCCGGCGCATTGGCCATGATCAGCCGGAACCGTCCCGGCGACAGACCCTCGACCCGGAAGCGGCCGGCGCGGCTGGTGAAGAACTCGATCGGCGGCCGCGTCGGATCGTCGAGCGACAGGATCTGTCCGCGTTCCAGCGGCAGTGGCTTGTCTGCCGGATCGACCAGGATGGCATCGCCCAGGACCGTCGCGCCGGTTCCGACCGGGATCACGACACCGCTGCGGTAGGTCGGATGCACATTGTAAACCTGTTGACCGAGTTCGTAGCCAAGCGGCAGATCGGGTGAATCGAACACCACATGATGCTGATAATACGACGCCAGATCCGGCAGGATGGCCGTACCCAGAAAATCCGATTGTGCCGAAGGCTGCTCGTCGACCGGATTGACCTCGACCTTCTGCCCGGACAGTGCCGGATGGCGCGGGAACAGGGCGAAACTATCGGAGATCGGGCGTGAAATGGCAAAATGCCCGTCGGCAAAGGCCAGTGCGGTTCCCAGGTTCACCGTCGTGCGCCTGCTGCGGCCATCGCCGTCCTGCCGGGCCAGCGAATTGGTCTGGGCCACTCTGCCGGCGAAGCGGTAACCGGTATAGCTGACGCTGCCATCCGCCATGTCGTTGTCGACATCGCGGGTCAGCGACAGGTCGGCATCCACCGCATCGACCCGGGTCGGCGAGGTATACGACCAATCGGCCCGCTTGGCCTGCCGGCTGGTGTCATACGAGCTGCCGAAGCGGTGACCGCTCGAGAACGGGAACCATGAAATCGAGAAGAACATACGGTTGTCGATATCGCCGGCGCTGGATCGGCGGGTGCCCAGCAGCAGATAGGCCGTCACTTCACGGCCCAGCGGCAGGCTGAAATTGAGGTCGGCCGTCGTGACGTCAGGCTGATCGTCGCGACCGAACTGCCGGCCGAGTCCAAAACTGCCGTAGAGATCGCCGGTCAGCTTCTGGCCATAGAGAACGGCCGCATCCAACGCCACGAGATTGCTCGGCACGGTCTGCCCCAGCGCGGCAAAGGACGGGCTGCGGAAAGTGAGGCTGGAGGCCAGCGTGCGATTGGCGCCGTCAATCGCCGGCCGTTCGGTATAGCGGTGCTGCAGCCGCAAGGCCGCACCGGTCGCCAGCGGTCGCGTCGTATCCGTGTCCGTCTCCAATTCAGCGTCAGCGCGCAGCCGGCTGAATGCGGCATCGAGACGGAAGGTGCCGATGTCCGTAGCCCAGCGGCCCTCGCCGCCGATGACATCGATATCCCGTGAGCCCTGGTAATTGGCGCCTAGGGTCAGCTGGTCGCTGAGGCCATAGGCGTGAAAGGCCGACAGCACCCGGTCGCTGTCATCGTACCGCCGGCCCCGCGTCGTCACTTCCGAGGGAACGCCGGCGGCGTAGCTGAAATCATGTTCGCCCGCACCGAGCACCGCGGTGTCGTAAACGAAGGGAAAATTGACCACGTCGACCCGCCCGACCTCGTCGGTGATGCGCAGCGTGACATCGTTGGTGCCGCTGACAAAGGGGAAGTCTCGCATGTTGTAGCGCCCCGGCCCGAGATCGAGGGTCCGCACCCGCTGGCCGTTGACGATCACATCGACGCGGGAATTGCGATCGATATCGAGCTGGGACTGCCCGGATGGCACGCTGGCACGGTAAGGCTGCAGCCCGAAATTGCGGGCAAACACGAAGCCGCCGGCGCGCTGTGTCGTCTGGAATCCGTCCAGGCCGTAACGCATGTCGCCGAAGCTGTAGCGTGTGCGCGCCTCGGCATCGTCATGGACAAAGCGGACATCGCCGCGCTGCCAGTGCGTCGTCCCCTCGTCGCGGTATGTGCCAACACCTTCGATCACATTGCCGAACAGGTTGCCTGCAGCATCGAGGTCGAGGATGAGGGGCTGGTCCTCCTGCCGGGGCGTGACATAGTCGCGGGCGGCGAGAAAATTGATATAGCCGCTGACATCGGCAGGTCCGGTGAGCTGCGATGCATCGGTCACATACCCTTGGGTCAGGCTGAGCATGCGCATGGTCTGCATATCCAGCGGCACGTCCAGCCGGGCCTCCACGCGCTCCAGATCGAAAATCAGTCGGATACCGGTACTGCGGATGCTGCTGGCCGCCAGCTGGCCCGACGGCAAGACCTGGCGGCGCAATTCGGCAAGAACCTGTGGCTGCAGATAACCGCTCACCAGTCGCAGGAACACGGCGGCGTCGAAGGAGCGCAGGTCATCGGGGTCGGCAATCGTCGCGGGGATTTCGCCGATCTGCACCTGGCCGAACAGCAGGGGAATATCCAGCTGGATGGGGGCAGCCCGCTGCCGTGCGACACGGGGCCCGTCTGCTCTGCCGGGCGGGCTGTCCTGTGCCGCCGCTGCCTGCGACTGAGGGGTTTGCGGCTGAATGGTCTGGCCCTGGGCCTCGGCCGCCGCGAGCAGGATCACGGGCCAGATTGTCTGACAGATCCGTCGCAGCTTTGCCTGCGGCTCCAGTTCCATTGACGGTTCCGCCCCCTGCGAGGATCGCGGCGACGGAGCAGGTCACCCACCCGTCGCCGTCCAGCCTATTGCAGCGGCGTGTATGTCAGTTTCGCCGTCAGCGCGCCCGAGGGCAGCCCGGCAGGCATCGGCAGCAGGAAGCGCCGCTGCGCGCCGGCAAGGATGTTTTCGCCATTCAGCTGTCCGTCGACGACGACCTTGTCGAGCGTGACGTTGGTGCTGCCGCTGCTTACGGTCAGGGACGGCTCGTCGATGATGGCGTGACGGGTCCCCTTGTTCTGGAGAACGACTTCCAGCTGCGAACCGCCCGGCACGGCACGGGCCGAGGCGACCACGATATCGGCTTTGGCGCCCTTGGGCACGACATAGATCGAACCGATATAGCGAACGGTAAGGAAGACCGAGGCGCCGGGGGAATCGCGGCGCATGTTCAGCGGCGTTTCCTCGGCGACGATCCGGTAGGACAGTTCGGTCTTCGGCGCCGGATCGCCAACCCATTTGACGCGAACGCCGCGGCTCGACTTGGGCGGCAGGATGATCTCGGTCGGGAAGACCGTGAAATCCTCGGTCTCCGCCATGGTCTCGTTGCCATCCGGATCGACGGCGCGACCGGTCATCTTGATCGTGACGGTGACCGGTTCGTTGCGGTCGTTCTCGACCTGGAACACCTGATTGACGCCGCGCCCGCTCGGCTCGAAATCCTGCGAGATCGGCACCAGCTGGAAGGCCGCGGCAGGCAGCGGGGCCAGAGCGATAGCCATCAGGCCGACGGCAAGGCCGGTACGGGCGACCGCCTGGCGCAGACCGGAAGTCAGGGAGATTGTGTGCATGGTGCCCTCAGTTCATATTCAGGGATATCGTGACGATATCCTGGTAGGTGCCGGCGCCGAGACCTGGGTTTCCGGCGAAGTTGACATACAGGCTGCTGGTCTCGTTGTTGATCTTGGCGCTGGTGACCTGGCGACCGATCTGGCCCGTGCAGGCCGATGCCAGCAGACCGCTCACCACGGCCTGACTGCCGCCGGTGGTCGGATTGTTGAATTCCGCCGCGTAAGACAGGTATTCGCCCGAATCATCGCTGTGCAGTTTACCACCGGCAGGCGAAATCGCACAGTTCATAGAACTTACGGCGAGGGTATAGCTGCGGTTTCCGGTGCAGTTCTGCAGCATGGTCCCCACCAGCACGCGCTGGGCGCCCGCCACGGTGATCGGCAGGTTCGCCGCTTGGGCATCTGCAGTAACTGCCACCGTGCATTTGCCGGCCACGGCACCCGACAGCAGAATGGTGCTGGCCGCATCGCAGACATCGCATTCCCGCACCAGATAGGGAGCGGCAATCAGGCCGCCGATAACCGCGACTGCCGCCGCACCGATCCCTGTCAGCTTGCGCTGCCTGCCCATCATGCCTCGCTGGTCCGGTTGGCCCGTTTGCCGTCACGGGCGGCGGAACCTCCCGTGACGGCCTGCGGCATCTTCCGGCTTACTTGACCGCCAGAACGACGGTCAGCGTATCGG
>JAEYSS010000211.1 GCA_023434425.1 Pseudomonadota bacterium
GGGGCCGCCGACATGGGCGGCGGCCTGATCTGCGGCTGGACCGTCAAGGACAAGAAGGGCGAGCCGCACAAAGCGCCACGCCATGACATTATCGCCATAGAGCATGTGCGGCATGTCGGCGATCAGGTCGCGGTGGTGATTGCGCACAGCCTCGGCGAAGCCCGCGATGCCGCGGAGGCCATCGATGTCGACTATCAGGTATTGACGCCGGTGGTCGACGTGGTTACCGCGCTGAAATCCGACGCGCCACAGGTGCATCCAGATGCGCCCGGCAATCTGTGCTACGACTGGGACTTCGGCGACAAGGCCGCGACCGAGGCCGCCTTCGCCAAGGCTGCACATATCACCAAGATCGATCTGGTGAACAACCGGCTGTCGCCAAATCCGATGGAGCCGCGCAGCGCCATTGGTGAATACGACCCCGGCTCCGACAACACCACGGTCTATACCACCTCGCAGAATCCGCATGTCATCCGGCTGATCCTCTGCGCCTTCGTGTTCGGCCTGCCCGAACACAAGGTGCGCGTGATTGCGCCCGATGTCGGTGGCGGCTTCGGCTCCAAGATATTCAACTACGCCGAAGAAACCGTCTGCGTCTGGGCCGCGCGTAAACTGAAGAAGCCGGTCAAGTGGACCTCGGATCGCACCGAGGCCTTCCTGACCGATGCGCATGGTCGCGACCATGTCACGCATGCCGAACTGGCCATGGACAAGGACGGCAAGTTCCTCGGCTTCCGTGTCGACACGAAGGCGAATATGGGTGCCTATCTGTCCACCTTCGCCTCGGCCGTTCCAACCTATCTCTACGCGCTGCTTCTGGCTGGTCAGTACACCACGCCTGCGATCTATGCTGAAGTGAAAGCCGTGTTCACCAACACGACGCCGGTGGATGCCTATCGCGGCGCCGGCCGACCGGAAGCCACCTATGTGGTCGAGCGTATCGTCGAAGCGGCGGCGCGCGAACTGAAGATGGATCCGGCCGAACTGCGCCGACGCAACTTCGTGCCGGATGACGCCTTCCCGTACCAGACGCCGGTCGCCTGCGTGTATGACAGTGGCCAGTACGCCAAGGCGCTGGATGAAGCGCTCAAGATGTCCGACTACGCCAACTTCCCGAAGCGGAAGGCGGAAGCTGCCAAGAAGGGTAAGCTGCGTGGCATCGGGCTCTGCGCCTATATCGAGGCCTGCGGCATCGCGCCGTCGGCGGTGGTCGGCTCACTCGGTGCAGGTGTTGGCCTGTGGGAGTCGGCCCAGATCCGCTTCAATGCCACCGGCAGCGTGTTCGTCCATACCGGCTCGCACAGTCATGGCCAGGGCCACGAAACAACCTTCGCACAGATCGTGTCAGATCGCCTCGGCGTACCGCTGGAGAGCGTGGAAGTGGTGCATGGCGATACGGCCTTGGTACCGATGGGTATGGGCACCTATGGCTCGCGTTCGCTGGCCGTCGGCGGCTCCGCCATCATGCGCGCGGCCGACAAGATTATCGACAAGGGCAAGAAAATCGCCGCGCATCTGATGGAGGCGTCGGTCGACGACGTCGCCTATGACAAGGGCGTCTTCTCGGTCAAGGGCACCGACAAGCAGGTGCCGATGGCACAGATCGCCTTCACGGCTTATGTGCCGCATAACTATCCAGCCGATCTGGAGCCAGGACTGGAGGCCAGCGCCTTCTACGATCCGGCCAACTTCACCTTCCCGGCCGGCGTCCATGTGGCCGAAGTCGAGATCGACAGCGCCACCGGCGTCACCCGTGTGGCGAACTGGGTGGCAGTCGACGATTTCGGCAAGGTGGTCAACCCGATGATCGTCGAAGGCCAGGTGCATGGCGGTATCGCCCAGGGCGTGGGCCAGGCGCTGCTGGAAGGCGTGGTCTACGACCGCGAGACCGGTCAGCTGCTGACGGCCTCGTTCAACGACTACTGCATGCCGCGCGCTGACGATCTGCCCTCCTACAAGGTCGGCATGATCGAGACGCCCTGCCCGCATAATCCGCTGGGGGTGAAGGGCTGCGGCGAGGCCGGTGCGATTGCCGCTCCGGCTGCGCTGATGAACGCCATCACCGATGCGCTCGGCACCGAGAAGATCAACATGCCGGCAACGCCGCAGAATGTCTGGCGCGTGATCCAGAGCCAGAACCTCGCCGCGGCCGCCGAATAAGAGACCAGGAGAAGCCCCCATGTATGCGTTCAACTATCACCGCCCGAAATCGCTGGCCGATGCCGCCAAGCTGCTCGGCGACGCGAGCGACGGCAAGTTCATTGCCGGCGGCCAGACCCTGCTGCCGACGCTGAAGAACCGCCTCGCCTCGCCGTCTGATCTGGTCGACCTCAGCGGCATTGCCGAACTGGGCGGAATTTCCGTCTCGGCTGGTATCGTCAGCATTGGTGCCGTCACCAAGCATGGCGCTGTTGCCACTTCGGCTGAGGTGAAGAAAGCCATTCCGGCGTTGGCAAATCTCGCCAGCCTGATTGGCGATCCTGCCGTGCGCAACATGGGCACGATCGGGGGCTCGGTTGCGAATAACGACCCGGCGGCCGATTACCCTTCGGCCGTCCTCGGCCTGAACGCCACGGTGCATACCACCAAGCGTAAAATTGCCGCCGACAGCTTCTTCACCGGGCTGTTCGAGACCGCGCTGGAGGACGGTGAGATCATTACGAAGATCGAGTTTCCGGCCCCGAAGCGCGCTGGCTACGAGAAATTCCGCAACCCGGCCTCGCGCTACGCGATGGTCGGGGTTTTCGTGGCCGAGACCGCTGATGGCGTCCGCGTTGCCGTTACCG
>JAEYSS010000220.1 GCA_023434425.1 Pseudomonadota bacterium
TTCTGGATTTTCGCTTCCGTCGCCGCATCGAGAGCCGACGTCGCTTCGTCAAGGATCAGAATGGGCGGATTCTTCAGCAACGCGCGCGCAATGGCGAGACGCTGACGCTCGCCGCCGCTCAGGTTGACTCCGCGCTCGCCGACAATCGTCGCATAACCGTTACTTTGTCGCAGGATGAAGTCATGGGCTTCTGCAAGTCGCGCCGCCTGCTCCACCTCGGCATCGGTGGCTTCCGGTCGCCCGATGCGAATATTGTCGGCAATCGACCGATGGAAAACGGCGCTGTCCTGAAACACCACGCCGATATTGCGACGCAGGCTTTCGAGCGTGAATTCGCGGATGTCGCTGCCGTCGATCAGCACGCGGCCGGATTGCGGATCCCACAGCCGGCTCAGCAGCGCCATGGTCGAAGTTTTGCCCGATCCGGTCGGGCCGACCAGCGCAACGGTTCTGCCCGCGTCGACCTTGAAGCTGACGTCGGTCACAGCTGTCCGCCGGTCGTCATAAGACAGTGTGACATGATCGAATGTGACTGCGCCCTTCAGGATACCAGCTACGCGCGCGTCGGGACGATTGCGCACGGCAGACTCGGTATCGAGGATCTGGAAGAACTCACCCAGTGAATGCATCTGGAAGAACATGCGGCTGATGAAGCCCATCGCGGCTTCCAGACGCCCGATCAGCAGCGTGGCGAAGCCCATGAAGCTGACGATTTCGCCCACACTGGTCTCGCCATGCAGATGCAGCCAGCTGCCGAGCATGAAAATGCTGATGATGGTGATGGTCGAGGCCATGCGGCTGAGCACCGTCATCAACGCCCAGAGATTCAACACAGGAAACTGGGCCTTGAGCAGGCGCTCCATCACCATGGCGAGTTCCTGGGCTTCGAGTGCCAGCCGCACGAAGCTCTGCACCAGAACGACATTGCCCAGCGCATCGCCGGCGCGTGCCGCCAGTTCGGAATGATAGGCTTCAACTTGTCCTTGAGCCTTTTCCGTTCTGCTGACGACAATGGCGCTGACCAGGGCGAAAACCGCTATCAGGGCGATCAGCAGCAGCCCAAGCCGCCAGTTCAGGTACAGCGATAGCGGCAGCAGGGCCAGCACGGCAACAAAGGTGGAGAGATGCTCGCGGAAAAAGGCCAGCCATAAGCCGAACAGATTGTCGGTGCCGGCGAGCATGATCTTGAGCAGCGTGCCGGAATGGGTGGCGGAATGAAACGCCGCCGGCAGGCTCAGCACATGCTCGAAATACAAGGCCATGGCGGCAAGACGACGACGATGCGCCAGCCGGTCGGCATGCAGCGCGACCAGGATGCCGGCCAGGATGCCGGCCAGCCCCGCCGCGCACCACAGCAGCAGCAATTCGATTGTGCGCGCCCAGTTTTCATCCGGCGAGGCGGCCGCCGGATTTGAGAGCACATCGATAATGCGACCAAACAGGATCGGTTCGATGAAGCCGACGCCGGCGAGGCCGATATTCGCCAATGCCAGAAGGATTGCGAGGCGGCGTTCGGGGCGCAGCAGGGCGAGGACCCGGGTATAGATGGCGACAAAGCTCATGCTTGGAATATGCTATGTGGTCCGCAACCCTGCCAGCGCTTGCTGGCGGCAAGAAGAGGCATTCCCGATGGAACTTTTTCGAACAGCGGATCACCGCGCCGGACTTGGGGTGCATTGCCACCGCCATGCTCCAGAACGGGCGCGCCAGACATCACACCG
The DNA here is from genome assembly GCA_023434425.1 of Pseudomonadota bacterium. Classification (GTDB taxonomy): domain Bacteria; phylum Pseudomonadota; class Alphaproteobacteria; order Ferrovibrionales; family Ferrovibrionaceae; genus Ferrovibrio. Next base: position 1,722 of record JAEYSS010000220.1, read on the forward strand.
CAGCGCCGCTAAACCGGCCACAGGATCATCCATAAATACAGGGAATACACCCTTCCCGGCACCAGCACCCTACTCGAACCAGATGACGACCATAGGGAAATATGTTACCTATGCCACCGTTATCTGGCCCTTAGGGAGATTGCAGCTAGGGCTAGCACCAGCCTGCGCCCTTCTTCAAACGACTGGCACTTAGTTGAAAATACCCATTCCACCATGCCCTGTATGCCGACGCCATCAGGCCAGTGCGATCCACCACACCCCCTTCGACGCACTGAATGCCTACTGGAGCGGTGTTGGCATCAATCTTACCGGCGATTACCCGGAATTCAAGGGCGGCATCCGCCGCTATCACTGCAGGCATTGCGGCACGGGCTTTTTCGTTCCTTCGACATCGGGCGCACCAAGCCTCTATGACGCTCTGTCGAAGCACGACTGGTATTATGAAGCGGCCCGCTGGGAGCATAGTCGCATCTTGGGAATCCTGGAGCGTAATGGCATCCAGCGATGCCTGGAAGTTGGCTGTGGCGATGGCGGTTTCCTAGTCCAGATCGCAGAAATATGTCCTAGCACGCGTGGCATCGAGACAAATCCACGTGGCAATGCCGCCTGCCTGCGCAGGGGATTGGACGTCACCACCGCCTTACTCGATTCTTTCCCGGCAAACAGCCAGGACGCCATCGTTCTCGTGCAGGTTCTAGAGCACATCCAGGATACGGTCGCCTTCGTTCAGGAGGCGAAACGATGCTTGCGGCCATCCGGCCTACTGATCGTTTCCGTGCCGAATGAGGACGGCGTCCTCGGCCTGCAGACCCGCAATTACCTGAACATGCCACCACATCACGTGACGCTACTGCGCAAATCGAGTTTCAATCACCTCGCGGCAGAACATGGTTTCACGATCGAATCCTATGAAACCCAGAACATCACCTTCCCGCAGTATCTGTCCTATTACGACGAACTCGCATCGGCTGCACTCGGTTTTAGTGGCTCCCTCGGCAAGGTCGCACGCCACGTAGGCCTGCTACTGTCCCGTGCCGTTAGTCCGCTGGCCTTCGAAACGGCCAAACACCGGCATGCAGGGCATACCCACCTTGCTGTCCTCAGGAACATCGCCTGATGCGGCATCGCATGCCGACAATAGCCGAGATGATAGTGCCGAACTATTTGTGGTCGTTCGGCATGTCTGAAATGGGGAAATGAAGTGACCAGACGTATCCTGGTGACCGGCGGGGCCGGCTATGTGGGAAGCCATGCCTGCCTTCTACTAGCCGAAGCGGGCTATGAGCCAGTCGTATACGACAATCTCAGCCGTGGCTTCCTCCACGCCGTCCAATGGGGGCCTTTCATCGAAGGCGACATCCGCGATACTGACCGCTTGACGGCGGCGATGCGCGAGTATGCGATCGACGCGGTGATCCATTTCGCTGGCGTCGCCTATGTCGCCGAATCGGTTGCCAAGCCGTGGTTCTATTATGAGAACAACGTGGTTGGCAGTCTTAGCCTGACTGCAGCGATGCGTGCTGCCGACGTTGAGAAACTGATCTTCTCCAGCACCTGCTCGGTCTTCAGCACCATTGATTCGAAGATTTCGGAAAAGACCGAACCTCGGCCGATCAATCCCTACGGCGCTTCGAAGCTGATGGTCGAGCGCTGCCTGGCTGATTATCACGCCGCCTACGGATTGAAATGGATCGCGCTGCGCTATTTCAATGCCGGCGGCGCCGACCCCCAAGGCCGGATCGGCGAAAACCATGATCCGGAACCACATCTGATTCCTCGCCTGATCGATGCAGCGTTAGGCCGCATCGCCTCGGTGCCGGTGCTGGGGACTGACTATCCTACGCCGGACGGCACCTGTATCCGCGACTATGTTCATGTGGTGGACCTAGCGCGCGCCCATGTGCTGGCGCTACGCCACCTGGAGCGCAGCGGCACCGGCGGCCCCTACAATCTGGGCACCGGCCAGGGCTATTCGGTGCTGGAGGTGGCGAAAGCCGTTGAGCGCATCTCGGGCCGGCCGGTTCCGCTCGCCTTTTCCGACCGCCGTCCGGGCGATCCGGTCACCTTGGTCGCGCTGGCGGACCGCGCGGCGCGGGAATTGTCTTGGAACCCGACGATATCGGACATCGACACGATCGTCGGCACGGCGCTGGCATGGCGAACCCGCCCGCGATGAATCTCTACGCCACCATCACCGATGCGAACTACCTGGTTCGGGCGTGGGCGCTGTACCGCTCGCTGCTACCGCATCTGGACGACGGCTTGTTCGCCTTCTACTGCGTAGACGACACCTCGGTCGAAATCCTCAGCCGACTCGATCCGACCAAGACGCTGATCGTCCCACATGCCGATTTCCAGCTTCCTGAGCTGAAGCGAGCTTACAGCAACCGGAACCGAAGCGAATATTGCTGGACGACGAAACCGTTCCTCATTCGTGATCTGTTTGCGCGCTATCCGGCGGCGCAATGGGGCATGTACCTCGATTCTGATATGGCGGCCTTCGCCGACCCGAAGCAGGCGCTCGACCTAGCAGGCGATGCCGACGTGCTGTTGACACCGCACCGCTTCGCCACGCCACTCCATGCCGCCTTCGAAACTACAGTCGGCCACTTCAATGCTGGGCTGGCCGCCTTCCGGCGGACCACAGAAGGTGTACGCGCTCTGGATTGGTGGGCTGAGCGCTGCCTGGAACTATGCCCGGCGGTGCCCACTCCGGACGCCTATGCTGACCAGAAATACCTGAACCGCATGCCCGAAACGGTCAAGACGACGCATCTTTCGCCACATCCGGGCCTCAATGCCGGGCCTTGGAACATCGAAGCCTATCGGGTCACGCCTGGTGCGGTTTCACCGCTTCTCTCAGGCCAGGAACTGCTGATTTACCATTTCCAGGGCCTGCGCATCTTCGGCACCAGGTTCTTCGATTGCTACCCAGGCAACATGCAATTGCCGCCAGACGCGATGGACCTGATTTACCGGCCCTATACCCGGAGGCTCAAAGACAGCTTCGCCGAGCTAGCGGGAGCGTCCCCCGGTTTTCGGGCCGGCGTGCAGCCGGTCCGGCCGCACTGGGTGGCCAGCCAGGCACGCCGCCTCGTACGCGGCCTCAACAATCTCGCTTTCGCATGATTTCGGAAAAAGGAGCCACTCGATATCCGCCCCTTCCATTTCCTTCCGCGCCCATTGCGCATGTTTTCGGAACCCCTGACCGGCTGTCGCAATCTGGCATGGTGGCGATGGCAGCGCGGTGGCGCCTGCTACTTGCCAGCACGGAGGGAACCGCGATAGTGCGCGGATATCTGCATGGAGAATCGTGATGACCGCCTTTGCCTCCGTCCGCCTGGAAGCCTGCCTGGCTCGAATCGAGGATCCCGCCGGCGAGGGGAAACGAGCCTTCACGAAACTCTACGCCGATCAGGCGCGCGCCGCAGCCGATGCGGCTGATCGCCGGGCGCAGTTTGGTCAGAGCCTTGGCCCCCTGGACGGGCGCATCGTCTCGATCAAGGATCTGTTCGATCTGCCGGGTGAAGCCACCACTGCCGGATCGAAACTGCGGCGCGATGCCGCGCCGGCGACCACCGAAGCCCCGGCGATCGCGCGGCTGCGGGCGGCTGGCGCCGTCATCGTCGGCAAGACCAACATGACCGAATTCGCTTTCTCCGGTGTGGGCATCAACCCGCATTACGGCACGCCGGGCAATCCGGCCGATCGAAGCTGCATCCCCGGCGGTTCCAGTTCCGGTGGTGCGGTTTCAGTCGCCGACGGCATGGCCGAGGTCACCATCGGCTCGGATACCGGCGGCTCGACCCGTATTCCGGCCGCGCTGTGCGGCATCGTCGGCCTGAAGCCGAGCCAATCTCGCGTGCCGACCGCCGGCGCCTTCCCGCTGTCCTATGCGCTGGACAGCATCGGCCCGATGGCGGGCTGCGTCGCCGACTGCGCGGCCGCGGATGCCGTGATGGCCGGTGAAAGCCCGACCCCGCTGTCACCAGCGCCCCTGTCCGGGCTGCGCCTGGGTATTCCGCAGGGTCCGCTGATGGAAAATATGGATGCCCCGGTGGCGGCCGCCTTCGATGCGGCGATCCGGGTGCTGGGCGGGCATGGCGCCGTCGTCACCGACCAGAGCCTGCCGCAGCTGGCCGACATGCTGGCAGTGAATGCCAGGGGCGGCTTTGCCGCCACCGAGGCCTTTTTCATCCACCGTGAGGCGATGGAGCAGCGGCCGGGCGACTTCGACCCCTTCGTGCGGAACCGCATCGAGCGCGGCCGGGCCGTCACGTCAGCCGATTATATTTTCATGCAACGCCGCCGCGCCGAACTGATCGCCGCGATGGACCGGCAACTGGCAGACCTGGACGCCCTGATCCTGCCGACCACGCCGATCGTGGCCCGGAAAATCGCCGATCTGGCGGCAGACGAAGCGGCGTTTACGGCGGCCAATACCCTGCTGCTGCGCAATACCTCGGTGGCGAATTTCTTCGATCTCTGCGCCATTTCTGTGCCGCTGCCGGTCACCGGCCTGCCGGTCGGGCTGATGCTGGTGGCACGGAACGGTCAGGACCGCCGCCTGCTGCGGCTGGCCGCCGCCGCGGAAATTACCCTAAAACAATGATTTTTATAGGTAATTCCGGCTAGAATTCGTTTGACCCAACGACAGGCCTCCTTTATCGTTCAGCCCGTGAACGAACCTTCGAAACCCTCCGAGTCATCCCAGGACGCCGCCACCATGGTGGCGCTGCTGGCCGCCGTCAGCGATTCGGACCAGCACACCCAGCGCAGCCTCGCCGGCCGGCTGGATGTAGCGCTGGGGCTCGCCAACGCGCTGCTCAAGCGCTGCGTTTCCAAAGGCCTGATCAAGATCCAGAATGCCCCCGCCCGTCGCTATGCCTATTACCTGACACCCAAGGGCTTTGCCGAAAAGAGCCGGCTGGTCGCCGAATATCTGGAAACCTCGCTGAACTTCTTTCGCCGGGCGCGCGGCCAGTATGAAGAACTGTTTGTCCAGTTGGGGGCACAGGGCGTTACCCGGATCGCGATTGCAGGCAGCGGGGAACTGGCGGAAATCGCCATGCTTTCGGCTTCCGCCACCGGCATTACGGTTCAGGTCGTGATCGCGCCGGGACGCAATATCCCGGATTTCCACGGCCATGCGGTGGTGACCGATCTGGCTGCGGCTTTGGCGCGCGGCGCTGAAGCCGTGATCATCGCCGACAGCAGCACGCCCCAGGCCATCTATGACCTGATTTGCGCCGCCATGCCTGCAGATCGCGTTCTGGCCCCACGCCTTCTGCATGTGACGCTGCCGCCGGCTCCGGGCAAGGAAATTGCGGCATGACGACGTTGTCCTGGTACGCCGTGTATACGCAGCCAGCGAAGGAAAGCCTTGCCGCGCAGCAGTTGCGCAACCAGGGCTTCGACGTCTATCTGCCGCAGTATCAAAAACTGCGCCGCCATGCCGGCCGTAGCGACATCGTCGCAACGGCTCTATTCCCGCGCTACCTGTTCGTCGGGCTGGATGTCGAGCGTCAGCGCTGGCGTTCCGTCAACGGGACGCGTGGCGTGGTCGGCCTGGTGATGTTCGGCGACAAACCGATCCCCGTACCGACGGCCGTGATCGATGAGATTCGCAGCCGGGAAGACGACACTGGCTATGTCCGCCTGAACGGCCCCGCTTTCCAGCGCGGCCAAGCTTTGCGTATCGTCGAGGGCCCGATGACGGATACCCAGGCGATCTTCGAGGAGCAGGTTGACGGCAACCGCGCCATCCTGCTGGTCTCGCTGCTGGGGCGTATGGTCCGCACCAAGATGCCGCTGCGGCAGGTCGAGGCGGCCTGACCCCGCCTCCGCCTAGCCAGCACTCCGATTCAGGCCTATAAGCCGCGCCATGAGCAGACCCGCCCCCGTTGCCAACCCGCCCAAGGTCGGAATCGTCAGCCTTGGCTGTCCCAAGGCCCTGGTCGATTCCGAGCGCATCATCACGAAGCTGCGCGCCGAAGGTTATGCGATTTCGGGCTCCTATGAGGCCGCCGACGTGGTGCTGGTGAATACCTGTGGTTTTCTCGACAGCGCCAAGCAGGAGTCCCTGGAAGCGATCGGCGAGGCGATGCGGGAAAACGGCCGCGTTATCGTTACCGGTTGCATGGGCGTGGAAGCAGACAAGATTCGGGGCATGTTTCCAGATGTCCTGTCGGTCAGCGGTCCGCAGCAATACGAGACTGTGGTCGAGGCCGTGCACGAGGCCGCACCGCCGCTGCACGACCCCTTCGTCGACCTGGTTCCGCCGCAGGGCATCAAGCTGACGCCGCGGCATTATGCTTACCTGAAGATTTCAGAAGGCTGCAACCACAGCTGCAGCTTCTGCATCATCCCGTCCATGCGCGGCAAGCTGAAGAGCCGTCAGGCCAACGATGTGCTGTTCGAAGCCGAACGGCTGGTCAAGGCCGGCGTGAAAGAACTGCTGGTGATCTCTCAGGACACCTCAGCCTACGGTGTCGATATCAAGCATGCCGAGAGCCAGTGGCGTGAGCGCAAGGTGAAGGCGCGCCTGACCGAACTGGCCGATGCGATGGGCAGCCTGGGCGCCTGGGTGCGGCTGCATTACGTCTATCCCTATCCTCATGTGGACGAGATCATTCCGCTGATGGCGGAGGGCAAAATCCTTCCCTATCTCGACATCCCGTTCCAGCATGCCGAACCGCGCGTGCTAAAAAGCATGCGCCGGCCCGGCAACCAGGAAAAAGTGCTGCAGCGCATTCGCAGCTGGCGCGAGATCTGCCCTGACCTCGCGATCCGCTCAACCTTCATCGTCGGCTTTCCCGGCGAGACGGAAGCCGATTTCGAATTCCTGCTGCAATGGCTGGAAGGAGCCGAACTCGACCGCGTCGGCTGCTTCAAATACGAGAATGTCGAAGGTGCCCGCGCCAACGATCTGTCGGATCAGATCCCGGACGCAGTCAAGCAGGCGCGCTGGGAGCGCTTTATGACCATTCAGCAGAAGATCAGTGCCAGGCGGCTGAAGCGCTTCGTCGGCCGCACGCTGGATGTGCTGGTGGATGAGGTGAAGCGGACAACCGCAACCGGGCGCAGCTTCGCCGATGCGCCGGAAATTGATGGCATCGTGAAAATTAAAAAAGCCGTCGGTGTGAATATTGGCGACCTGATCAAGGTTAAGATCGACAAGGCGGGGCCTTACGATCTGAGCGGCACCTTTTTATCCACGATATGATATAGTGTTAAATATACCATAAATTGTGTAGAGCCAGTAAATCACCCTCAGTGGGAGGGTGATTTTTATCTGTATTCTGACAATTTCTCGCCTTGCGCCGACGTTCATCTGCTGAACATCTTCAGTTGCGTTCAAGCACTGAACATCATAGAATTATTTACTTTCGCACGGATTCGGTTGCCCCGGTTTTGCCTGCCCGGACCTTTCAGGATTTCCGGCCAAGAACGGGCCTGTCCGCCACCCATTGTCCTTGTTTCGGATGATCTCTCAGTCATGGGGGCTAGACGATCCTCACGCGAATGTCGCCATAACGGGGGAGCGTCGCTTCACCCGAATGGCGGTAGCATGCTTGAACTGCCGCACACTCGAGAGCTGATGCAAACCGTTTCTGGCCGCATAATCTCGCCCGTCATCTTGTCGGGGGGGAGCGGCAGCCGCCTTTGGCCGCTGTCTCGCGCCAGCTATCCGAAACAGTTCCTGCCGCTGTGTTCCGATGAACCGATGCTGGTTGAAACCGCGCGCCGCGTCGCCTTGCCCGGCTTCGCGTCCCCGACCATCATCTGCAGCAGCGCGCATCGTTTCCTAGTGGCGCAGACCCTGGCCGCCGCCGAGATCACACCGCGCGGTATCCTGCTTGAGCCGGTTGCCCGCAATACTGCCATCGCCATCGCCACCAGCGCGCTTTGGCTGCAGGTCCAAGACAAGACAGCCATCGCGCTGATCATGCCCTCCGATCACATGATCGGCGATCTGCCGGCCTTCTATGCCGCCATCGGCAAGGCCACCGCCGCGGCTGAGCGGGGCCTGATCGTGACATTCGGTATCAGGCCATCACGGCCTGACACCGGATACGGCTATATCCAGATCGGCAAGACGATCGACGGCCTCGATGGAGTCTGCCAGATCGCCAAATTCGTGGAAAAGCCCGACCTGCAGACCGCCGAAACCTATCTGGCCGCAGGTAACTTCAACTGGAATGCCGGCATCTTCCTGGCGCGCGTCGATACGATTATTACCGAATTCGAGCGGCATGCGCCCGATATTCTGGCCGCGGCAACGGCCGCACTGGCCGACAGCATCACCGACCTCGATTTCACGCGCCTTGGTGAAGCCGCCTTCACGGCGGCGCGCGCCATGGCCTTTGATCACGCCATCATGGAAAGAACCGATCATGGCGGCGTGGTCGTTACCGACATGGGCTGGAACGACATCGGTTCCTGGCGCGCATTGTGGGAAATCGGCGTCAAGGACCACCATGGCAATGTCGCGACGGGTGACACATGGCTGCACGACACCCGGAATTCGCTCGTGCGCAGCGCCGACGGCCTTCTCACCGCCGTCATTGGCCTAAACGACATCGTTGTGATCGCCACTGACGACTCCATCCTGATCGCCGACCGGAACCGGACGGAAGATGTAAAGACCCTGGTTGAGTCGATGGCAAGCAGCAATCGGCAGGAACACCTGCAGGCGTCCGTCGTGCATCGACCCTGGGGCAGTTACCGCACGCTGGAAGGCGGCAACGGTTATCTTGTGAAGCGCATCACCGTGAATCCGAAAGCGTCGCTTTCGCTGCAGTATCATCACCATCGCGCCGAGCATTGGGTCGTCGTGGACGGCGTGGCCAAGGTAACCCGCGGTGACAAGACCTTCCTGCTGCAGCGCAATGAATCGACCTACATTCCAATTGGCCAGACGCACCGACTGGAAAACCCAGGCGACACGCCGCTACATCTGATCGAGGTGCAGAGCGGTGTTGTCATTTCCGAGGACGACATCGTGCGGCTCGACGACAACTATGGCCGCCAGTCCGCGTCGGCGGCGGTGAAGGCATGACCTTTTCGTTGAAGGGCAAGCGGATCTGGGTGGCCGGCCATCGCGGCATGACCGGCAGCGCCCTGGTCCGCCGACTGATGCACGAAGATTGCGAAATCCTCAGTGCCGAACGCGCAGAACTTGACATGCGCCGGCAGGCCGATGTCGAGACATGGGTTGCAGCCAAGCGACCCGATGCGGTTTTCCTTGCAGCCGCGCGCGTCGGTGGCATCCTAGCCAACGATTCCTATCCGGCCACCTTCCTTTACGACAACCTGCAGATCGAGACGAACATCATTCACGCCGCCTGGCAGGTGAAGGTGCAGAAGCTGCTATTTCTCGGTTCATCTTGCATCTATCCGAAGGAAGCGCCGCAGCCGATTCCGGAAGAGGCCCTGCTCACCAGCCCGCTGGAGCCGACCAACGAATGGTATGCCATCGCCAAGATTGCCGGCATCAAGCTTTGCCAGGCATATCGCCGGCAATATGGCTGCGACTTCATTTCGGCGATGCCGACCAATCTCTACGGCCCGAACGACAACTTCCACCCCAACACCAGCCATGTGCCGGCCGCGCTGACGCGCCGCTTCCATGAGGCGAAGCTGCAAGGCAGCGAGGATGCCGTTGTCTGGGGATCCGGTCGGCCGCTACGCGAATTCCTGCATGTCGATGATCTGGCGGACGCCAGCGTTTTTCTGATGAAAAACTATTCGGATACCTTGCCGATCAACATCGGCAGTGGCAGCGAGGTGACCATCGCAGAATTCGCCGAGCTGGTCAAACGGAGCGTCGGCTTCAACGGCCGCATCGTCTTCGACGTCAGCCGCCCCGACGGCACGCCGCGGAAGCTGCTGGACAGCCGCCGCCTGCGCCAGCTCGGATGGCAGGCTAGGATTCCCTTGGAGACCGGCCTGCCGGGCTATTATGCTTGGTTCATAGAGCATGGCGACAGCCTGCGCGAAAACGGCATCGATCGCGCTTAACAAAAGAAAAGCATTTCTATGACAGAGAAACGTGCGCTGATCACTGGCATCACAGGTCAGGACGGCGCCTACCTTTCCGAATTCCTGCTGGCGAAGGGCTATCGCATCTGGGGTGTGAAGCGCCGCGCCTCGTCAATCAACACGCAGCGCGTCGACCATTTGTATCAAGACCGCCACGAGGGGGATTCGAAATTTCTGCTCGATTACGGCGACATGACCGACGCCACCAACCTGATCCGCCTGATCAAGCAGATCCAGCCCGACGAGATCTACAACCTGGCGGCCCAGAGCCATGTCCAGGTAAGCTTTGAAACGCCAGAATATACTGCCAATGCCGACGGCATTGGCACACTGCGTTTGCTGGAGGCGATCCGCCTGCTGGGCATGGAAGAGACCTGCCGCTTCTATCAGGCCTCTACCTCGGAACTCTACGGCAAGGCACAAGTTGTTCCGCAGAACGAGACGACGCCTTTCTATCCTCGCTCGCCTTACGCCGCAGCCAAGCTTTATGCCTACTGGATCACCGTGAACTACCGCGAGGCCTATGGCCTGCACGCATCCAACGGCATCCTGTTCAACCACGAAAGCCCGCTGCGCGGCGAAACCTTCGTCTCGCGCAAGATTACCCAAGCCGTCGCAGCCATCGAGACGGGTCAGCAAGAACGCCTCTATCTTGGCAACCTGGATGCCAAGCGCGACTGGGGCCATGCGCGCGATTATGTCGAAGGCATGTGGATGATGCTGCAACAGCCGCAGCCGGACGATTACGTGCTGGCGACCGGGGAAACCCACACCGTGCGCAGCTTCGTCGAAAAGGCTTTCGCCTACGTCGGCCGCCAGATCGCCTGGCAGGGCAAGGGGGTGGAAGAAAAGGGCGTTGACGCGGCCAGCGGCAAGGTTCTGGTCGAGATCGACAGCCGCTATTTCCGCCCGACCGAGGTCGAGCTTCTTCTAGGCGATGCCAGCAAGGCCAAAGCCCGACTGGGCTGGACGCCAAAAACTGGCTTCGAAGACCTGGTAGCGGAAATGATGGCGAGCGACCTCATGGAGGCCAAGACGCATCCGAAGGCCGCGCGACAGGGGAACTGAGCCGCACTGCGACACGCCATGGCAGCGAAAGCCCTAATCCATCTGGTGGCCGGCGCTCGGCCGAATTTCGTGAAGATCGCGCCGCTATGGCACGTTCTGCGGAAAGCCGACTGGTGCAGCGTGCGTATCGTCCATACCGGACAGCATTCGGACATCAACATGTCTGACTGGTTCTTCCGCGATCTCGGTCTGCCCACTCCGGACCATCATCTGAATGCCCAGACGGGCTCGCATGCCAAGGTCACCGGCAGCACGATGATCGCCTATGAGGAGCTCTGCCTGCACGAAAGGCCAGACTGGAGCATCGTGGTGGGCGATGTGAACTCGACCATCGCCTGCACCATGGCAGCCAAGAAGCTGGGCATCCAGGTCGCCCACTTGGAATCCGGGCTGCGCAGCTTCGACCGTAGCATGCCGGAAGAGCTCAATCGCGTCCTGACCGACGCCATCGCCGACCTGCTGTGGCTGCCCTCGCCGGAAGCACGCGACAACCTGCTGCGCGAAGGCATCCCTGACAGCCGCCTAGAATTCGTCGGCAACATCATGATCGACTCACTCGTCATGGCGATGCCGCAGATCGACGCGACGGATGTCGCGCGGATCATCAATCAGGATCCCGCAGCACCCTTCGCGCTGGCGACCCTGCATCGGCCAGCCAATGTCGACGACAGGATCCAGATGGAGAAAATCCTGCGCGTCCTTGTGACCGTTTCACGCCAGCTGCCATTTTTCCTACCGCTGCATCCCCGCACGCAGCATAATTTATCGGCATTCGGCCTGCGCAACCTGCTGCAGGACAGCGGCGTACGGCTTTTGGAACCACTCTCTTACATCGACTTCATCGCATTGCTGAAGCATTCGCGTTTCATCGTGACCGATTCGGGCGGCATCCAGGAGGAAAGCAGTTTCCTAGGCATTCCCTGCCTGACCCTGCGCGAAAATACCGAACGCCCCATCACCCTGACGGAGGGCACCAACAAGTTGACCGATGTGCAACATCTTATCGCCGATGTGGATGCCTGCCTCGCCGCCAGCCGCAAGCCGGCCGCCATCAAGTTCTGGGACGGCCGTACCGCCGATCGCGTCGTCGCCAGTCTGCAGGGCCGGATCGCCGGAACGGTCAACTGATGCGAAAGACGGTTGCCATTCGCCAGACTGCCCTGTCCATCTGGGTCAACCTGATCGAGAGAACAGTGTCCGACGGCAAGCAAAACGCCGTCTATCATTCGCTCGGCCAGGCCGACTACATCAACGTGATCGCGCTAACCGACGGCCAGGACCTGGTCTGCGTGCAGCAGTATCGCCCTGCCGTGGATGGCCTGACGCTGGAACTGCCGGGCGGTCTTCTGGAGCCCGATGAACAGCCACAGCTCTGCGCCGAGCGCGAGTTGATCGAGGAAACCGGTTTCCGCGCGGAGGCGCCGCTGATCCATCTCGGTACCTTCCAGCCCGATACAGGTCGGCTGGAAAACCGCCAGCAGGTCTATTTCGCCCCGCGCATCAGTCCGATCGCCGACTGGTCTCCGGAAGCCGGCGTCGAACGCCTGCTGATCCCATTCCGCGACTTCCCGCAGCTGGTCCGCAGCGGCCGCATGAAACATATGCTGCATCTCGGGGCCATCGGGCTGGCCGTCATGATGGGCCTGCTCCCGCAACTGCCGCCGCAGGGCTGGCAGGACGGCACCGACTGAATTCAGATCGCCAAGTCCGGATTTTGAAATATATGCACAGCTTCCCCGAAACATTCAGAGACCGCCACATCTGTATCATGGGTCTCGGCTATGTCGGCCTGACCCTTGCCGTCGTCATGGCGGAAGTCGGCTATCAGGTTACCGGCGTGGAAATCCGCACTGAAGCAGTCGCATCGCTGCGCCGCGGCAAGCCGCATTTCTTCGAGCCGGGCCTGGAAGGCCGCCTGCAGCGCGTGGTCAATTCCGGCCGGCTGGACATACAGTCGAGCATACCGAAGACTCCGCCGGCAAGTGTCTACATCGTCACCGTTGGCACGCCACTGGATGCGAACGGCAAGGTGCGCATCGACATGATGAGCCGTGTCGCCGAAGAAATCGCGCAGTCGATCAATGACGGCGACTTGGTGATCATGCGCTCGACCGTCGAGCTCGGCACCACCAATCGGATCGTCCGCCCCATCCTGGACAAGGCCGGCAAGCGCTTCGATCTCGCTTTCTGCCCGGAACGCACCCTTGAGGGACAGGCCCTGAAGGAACTGCGCGAATTGCCACAGATCGTCGGCGGCGACGACGTCGGCGTTCGCGCCCGCGCCATGCAGATCTTCCAGTATCTAACGCCGACTGTCGTACAGGTCTCCAGCCTGGAAACCGCCGAACTGATCAAGCTGACCGATAATGCCCAGCGCGACGTGCTCTTCGGCCTTGCCAATGAAGTAGCGCGCATCTCGGATGCGATCGGCGTCTCGGCGATGGAAGTGATCCGTGCCGGCAAGCTCGGCTATCCGCGCACCAACGTCGCCCTGCCCGGTCCGGTGGGCGGTCCCTGTCTGGAGAAGGATCCGCATATCCTCGCCAATGGCCTGAAGCCGTTCGGCGTGACGCCGGAGATCATCCTGGCCGCCCGTCACCTGAACGAGCGCCAGCCCCAGGAAGTCATCACCATGCTGCAATCGTTCTGCGCCAAGGTGCCGGATTTCCCGGAAGCTCCGTCGATCACGCTCGCCGGCGTGGCCTTCAAGGGCCGCCCGGAAACCGACGATCTGCGCGGCACGATGGCCCTGCCGATCCTGGCCGCGCTGCGTACGCATTTCCCCAAGGCCCGGTTCCTGGGCTTCGACGCCGTCGTGGCGCCCGAGAAAATCCGCAGCCGCTTCGACCTTGCGCCGGCGCCCAGGCTGGAAGCCGCCTTCGACAAGGCGCATCTCGTGGTCATCGCCAACAACCACCTGTGCTTCGAGCGCATGCCGCTACCCTATCTCGCGCAGAGCATGGCGCGACCGGGCATCATCTTCGATTTCTGGAACAACTTCGCGGATTCCGAGATCGAGCTGCCCGAAGGCATCCATTATGCCGGCTTGGGCAATCTCGGCCGGACCATTCGTCAGCTGGGACTTAAAGCATGAGTCGGAAAATTCTCATCACAGGCGGCAGCGGCTTCCTCGGCTCCGCCCTCGTCCGGCGGATGATCAAGGACGGCCATGCTGTGCGCGTCCTTGACGATAATTCGCGTGGTGCGCCGCGCCGCTTAGCCGGACTGGAACAGGAGATCGAGTTCCGCGTCGGCGACATCCGCGACACGCAGGCCGTGATCGACGCTTCCCGCGGTGTGGACGCCATTGTTCACATGGCCGCCATCAATGGCACCGAATTCTTTTATCAGCGGCCAGAGCTGGTACTCGATGTCGCCGTGCGCGGCATGCTGGCCGTCATCGACGCCTGCCGCAAGAACGGTATCGGCGATCTCGTGGTGGCTTCCTCCTCAGAAGCCTATCAGACGCCAGCCGTTATCCCGACCCCGGAAGACGTGCCGCTGGTGGTCCCGGACGTGCTGAACCCCCGATACAGTTATGGTGGCGGCAAGATCCTCTCGGAACTGGTGGCGATCAACTACGGCCGCACGGGCTTCGACCGCGCCTGCATCTTCCGGCCGCACAATGTCTACGGCAAGGATATGGGTTGGGAACATGTGATCCCGCAATTCTCCCTGCGCGCCGCCGACATGATCGACCAGCAGCCGTCAGGTCGGCTGGACTTCAAGATTCAGGGCGACGGCAGCCAGACGCGCGCCTTCATCCATGTCGACGATTTCACCGACGGCCTGGCCAAGGTGGTGGAGCGCGGCGAGCATCTCGGCATCTACCATATCGGCAATCCCGAGGAAGTGAGCATTTCCGAACTCGCCCGCCTGACCGTTGCCTGCCTCGGACGAGAGGCCACGATCCAATCCGGCGCGTCTCCCGAGGGGCAGACCAACCGGCGCTGCCCGGACATCACCCGGCTGCGCCGGCTCGGCTTCGCGCCCCGCATTCCGCTTTCGGAAGGGTTGTCCGAAGTCGTGAATTGGTACCAGAGCAACCGGCATCTCCGTCCTTAATAAGCCCAGCCCGCACAACACCAAACAGGTCCGCATGTCCAAGTCCCACCCCATCACCTCCTGCCAGCTCTGCAACGGCGACAAACTCACGCCCGAGCTGTTCCTCGGCTTTGTGCCTCCGGTCAACACCATGCCGGAGATCGGCAAACCGGCAGTGGCGGAAGAGAATTATCCGCTTGAAATGCAGCGCTGCAGCTCCTGTGGTCATGTGCAGATCGGTTTCGAGGTCGCAGTCGAAATTCTCTTCCCCTATAGCTACCCCTATCTTTCTGGCACCACGCGCATCCTGCGCGACAACTTCGCCGACCTCTACGCCGAGGCGAAGGCGGCGCTGAACCTGACTGCCGACGACCTCACCATCGACATTGGCTCGAATGACGGCACACTTCTGTCCAGCTTCCATGCCAACCGGCATCGCGTCCTAGGCATCGAGCCGAGCCAGGCCGGCGCCGTGGCGCGCAAGAACGGCATCGACACCCTGACCGCCTATTTCGACGCCGATACCGTGCAGAAGGTTATTGCCAGCCATGGCAAGGCGCGCTTGGTGACCGCGGCGAATGTGTTCGCGCATATTGCCGACGTGCACAGCGTGGTGGACGGCATTGTCAGCCTGCTGCAGGACGACGGCATCTTCATCTCGGAATCGCACTACCTCGGCTCGCTGATCGAGACCCTGCAGTACGACACGATCTATCATGAGCATCTGCGCTATTATCACCTCGCCAGCCTGATCTACCTGCTGGAACGACACGGCCTGGAGGTTTTCCGCGTCAAGCGCATTCCCACCCATGGCGGCTCGATCCGTGTCTGGGCCGGCCGCAAGGGCCAAAACCCCGTCGATGCTTCCGTTCAGGCGATGCTGGACGACGAGCGCAAGGTCGGCCTGCTCGACGGCAGCGGCCTGGAGAATTTCCGCCGCCGCGTCCTCCAGTCCAAGCTGGACCTGTTCGCCCTGCTGTCGCCGCTGAAGCGCGACGGTAAGCGAATCTACGGCATCGGCGCACCGTCTCGCGCCAGCACGCTGATCAACTATACCGGCCTCGATGGCGACATCCTGGACTGCGTGCTGGAAGTGAGCGGTTCGTACAAGCTGGACAAATACATCCCCGGCACGCGCATCCCGGTGCTCGACGAACGCAAGCTGTTCGAGGACCAGCCCGAATATGCTCTGCTGCTGTCGTGGCATATTGCCGACGAGTTGATCGCGATTTTGAAGCGCAAGGGCTATACTGGCAAGTTCATCGTGCCGCTGCCGGCGCCGCATATCGTCGAGTAAAACGACCATCCCCGTGACCATCGTCCTCCTCCCACTGCAGCAGATGCCGCATCCGCACCATTCGGTGCGGGCGGCAAATGTTGTCCTTTTTCAGATCATCCGCGCGCTGGCGACGCATAAGAATCTGCGCCTCAAGATCCTGCCGGTACAGATCGGCGATATTGACATCGATCGTGGTATGCCGGAGGAGTCAAGGGCTGGCAAAGCCATCCTGCAGGAGGAGGGCGTCACATTCCTGACCCCGCTGATCTTGGAGAAACCGCAGCCGGTTTGGAGCGGCGCCCTGCGTCACCTTACCTATCTCGACAGCAGGCCAGTCAACTTTTACCCGATCCTGCGCCAGAGCGATCACACCCGCGATGCGGCGGCGGAAAACGGCGCGGATGCGATCCTGACCATCTGGGACGAAACGCTTACTGCGGCCTTTTCCGACTGCTCCCAGTTCAAGATCGCCTATTACGGCAACCCAGATCCGAAGAATCGCCGCGCACAGACCCTGCTTGCGGCACGGCTTTCCGGTTCGGCGGATGTGCCGCGCAGATTCGGATACCTGCAGCGCCAGCTGGAGAAGGCGCATGTCCAGATCATCGCCAAATGGGATGTGATGGCGAATGTCGCCGCCAATGACGCGGCATATTACGCAGCCAAAGGCCACCCCAATTCCAGCTATATCCAGAATACCTGGGTCGACAACCTGGGGCCGGACAAGATACAGGCGCGCACATGGCCACAGCGGCCGGTCGCCCAGGTGATCGCCAGCATCGGCAGGCCTGCCGGCACCGCCAATAGCCTGGGATTGCTGTATCTTGCGACGGAATTCCTGCCGGCCATGCGGCGTGTTTTCGGAACGCAGCCCTTTGAGCTTCATATTCTGGGATCTGGCAATCCGGACCCGAGGCTGGCCAAGCAGCTGCAGGCCCCGGAAATCAAGCTTCGTGGCTTCGTCGACGACATCGATGCCGAACTCCTCGACAAGCCACTGTTCCTTTGCCTGAACAACGGCACTGAATACAACGTGGGCCACACCCGCTATCTGCACGCCTGGAGCTTGGGCAACTGTGTCCTCGCCCATTCCGCCGTCCGCGAGGCCATGCCCGAATTGCGACACGACGAGAACTGCCTGCTGGGGGAGTCCGCCGAGGCCATTGCGCGCCAGGTTCTGCGCGCCCATACCGATCCGCAGATGGCGCGCTCCCTCGGCGACGCCGGATATCGCACCTTCAGGAACGAGTTCTCGCATCTGCGGGTCGGTCAGCAGCTCGCCAGCCACCTACAGGCCGCGACCCAGCAGAGCCACTAGACGATCAGATTCGGCAATGACCCATAGGGTTCTCGTGATAGGGACAGGCTTCGGCGCCGCGGTGCATATGCCGGCACTAGCCGGCATTGCCGGACTGCCCGCCCCCATTTTAGTCTCCGGCCGGTCGAACGCATGGCAGGAAGCGATTGCCGCCAAGGCTTGCGACGTCGCCATTGTCGCCGTGCCCCCCATAGCACAGGGCAGAATCGCCAAGGTGATATTGTCGGCAGGCATGCCAGTCCTGCTGGAAAAGCCCGGCGCGCTCTCGGCCGCGGAGCTGGCGCAGCTCCATGGTAACTCGGCGTCGCTTGCCATTGGCTATAGCTTCCGCTTCGCGCGTGGCCTGATGCAGATGATCGAACTGGCGGTGAAGGGCATGATCGGCGATATCCGCCATGTCGCAGTGAGTTGGATCACGTCCGGCTGGGCCTCGCCTGACCGCCCCTGGTCCTGGCGCTGCGACCGCACCAGTGGCGGCGGCGTATTGCGCGATTTCGCCTGCCACAGCCTGGACTACCTGCGTCTGCTGTTGCCGCAGCGTTTCGACCGCGTCACGGCACAGACACGGATCATAACGCCGAAGCGCTGCGCCACTGATGGCAGCCTGCACAGCGTGACGGCACCCGAACAGGTCGAGTTGCTTCTTGCGTCATCCAATGCCACAGCTAGCCTCAGTATCGCCAGCTGCATGCCCTGCGGCCAGGGCCACAGCGTTGCCGTTCATGGCAGCCGAGGCCGCTTGGTCTGGACGCATGACGCACCCTTCGCGCTCAACACGGAGCGGTTGGTGCTGACCCGAATCGGCGGGGTCAGCCAGGAGATCGCACTGGCGCCGGACGAACAGACCGAACCGGATGCGCGTATCTCCGCGGCCCGCCGGCAATTTGCAGCTTTCCTAAAACACGGCGACACCGCCGCCGCCCCGCAGGTGCTGACACCCGCCAGCCTCGGCGATGCCCGCGCCATCCTGGACCTGATCGCCGCGGCGGAACGCTCGGCCGATGAACGTCGCACCATTCCGCTTCCAGCCTGACCTATGCGTATCGTCGCCACCGTCCAGGCCCGCCATTCCTCACAGCGACTGCCCGGAAAAGTCCTTCGCCCCATGAATGGCCGCCCCATGCTCGACTGGCTGATCGAAAGCCTGACTCATGCCGAGGGATTGCAGGGCATCGTGCTCGCCACCTCCGTGCAGGCAAGCGACGATGCAGTGGCGGAGTATGCCGCCCGAGCCGGCATCGCCTGCCATCGCGGCCCACTGTACGATGTCGCCCGGCGCCTGCTCGGCACCGTTCGGGCTATTACCGCCGATGCCCTGGTGCGCATCAGTGGCGACAGCCCACTGCTCGACCCCACCGTGGTGTCGCAGGCTGTGCGGCTGTTCCGTGAAGGCAAGGCGGATATAGTTTCCAATGTCCGCCCCCGGTCTTTCCCGAAGGGACAGTCCGTCGAAGTGATCGCCACCACAGCGCTGCAGCGCGCCGTGTCCGCCATGGACAGCGATTACGACCGCGAGCATGTCACGCCGTATCTCTACGCCCATCCGGACGCCTTTCCGTTGCGCAGCTTCCAAGCCGAACGGCCGCAGCCCGATCTGCAGCTGAGCGTGGACGACGAAACCGATTTTCGCCGGGCCGAGATGATCCTCGCCGCCCTGGACCGCCCGCATTGGTCGGCTGGCTGGGAAACGATGGCGGCACTGTCGCAGCAGGTTGCAGCATGACTGCACCGCTGGGCGCTGGCGTCATCGGTCTTGGCGTGGGCGAACGTCATGCCCATGCCTATGTCGACAATGAGAACTGCCGCCTGGTCGGTGTCTGCGACTTCGATCCCGCTAAGCTGACCGATGTCGCTACCCGGTTGCCGCCGGTGCGACAATATGCGACAGCGGAAGACCTGATCGACGATCCGGCGATCGCAATCGTTTCCATCGCTAGTTTCGACCAGCATCATCACCGCCAGGTCATTCGCGCTCTTGAAACTGGCAAGCATGTTTTTGTCGAGAAGCCACTCTGCCTGACCATGACCGAGTTGGACGACATCCGCACCGCTTGGCGCCGCGCCGGCAACCTGCGTCTGTCGACGAACACCATCCTGCGCCGCACGCCGCGCTTCCAGTGGCTGCGTCAGGCTATCCAGTCCGGTGAAATGGGTAAGGTCTTCTGCATCGAGGCGGACTATGTCTATGGCCGCCTGCACAAGCTGACCGAAGGCTGGCGCAAGGATGTTCCGAATTACTCCGTAATCCTCGGCGGCGGCATTCATCTCGTCGACCTGGTATTGTGGATGACCGGCCAGAAGCCAGTCGAGATCATGGCTTACGGCAGCAGCCTCGCCAGCCGTGACACGGCCTATTCCGGCAACGACCTCGCCTTGGCCCTGCTGCGTTTCGACAATGGCATGCTGGTCAAGCTCGGCGCCAACTTCGGCTCGGTGCATCCGCATTTCCATCGTCTCATCGTCTACGGCACCAGCGCGACTTTCGAAAATGCCGCCGAGGCGCCGGGCCTGCCGGCGCGACTATGGACCAGCCGCGACCCGAACACGCCACCGAGGCTGGTCGAGGCAAGCTATCCCGGTGTAGGCAAGGGCGACATGATCCCCGCCTTCATCGAAGCCACGCTGGGCCGCGGCGAGCCTGAAGTTTCCGAGGATGATCTCTTCACCACCATGACCGTCTGCCTGGCGATCGACCAGGCCATCGCCGAAGGGCGGCCAGTCACCCCGGAATATAATCCATAAAGCGGGTCCCCATGAACATAGACAACACACAGCAGATTCCCTTCGGCCGCCCGATCATCGGCGAGGAAGAACGCGCCGCCGTTATCGACGCCCTGATGTCGCCGCAGTTGGTGCATGGCCCGCGCGCGAAAGCTTTCGAAGCGGCCTTTGCCGCCATGCTTGGTCCGCAGGTGACCGCGACCACCGTGGCCTCCTGCACCGCCGGCCTGCATCTTGCCTATATCCACCTGGGCATCGGCGCCGGCGATGAAGTGATCGTGCCGGCGCAGACCCATGTCGCCACCGCGCATTCAGTGGAGATCACCGGCGCCAAGCCCGTGTTCGTCGACTGCGAACCGGAGACCGGCAATATCGACGTCGCCGACCTCGAGGCCGCCATCACGCCGCGCACCAAAGCCATCAGCGTCGTGCACTATCTGGGCCTGCCGGTGGACATGGCCGGCGTCATGGCGTTGGCGAAACAGCATAACCTGTTCGTCGTCGAGGATTGCGCCCTTGCTGTCGGCTCTTCCATCGATGGCGTGGCCTGCGGCCTGATCGGTGATGTTGGCGTATTCTCCTTCTACCCGGTGAAGCACCTGACCACGGCCGAAGGCGGCATGGTGATCAGTCGCCGCCCCGAGGTGACCGCTTCGATCGATAACTTGAAGGCCTTCGGCTACGACCTGAACGTGGGCGAACGTAAGGTTCCCGGCGTCTACAACGTCATGCGCCTAGGCCTCAACTACCGCATGAATGAACTGCAGGCCGCGATCGGCGTGGAGCAGGTCAAGAAGCTCCCCGGTTTCCTGCAGCAGCGCCGCCAGAACGCCGATGCGCTGCGCGAAGCCATGAAGGACATCGCCGAAATCCGGCTACTAGCCGACGGCGACGCCAGCCGTGTCCATAGCAATTATTGCCTGGTCGGGGTGTTTGGACCGGAGCTGGGCGAGAAGCGCCCGCAGATCATCGAATCGATGAAGCGCCAAGGCATCGGCACCAGCGTCTATTACCCAGGCCCGGTACCACACATGAGCTATTACCGGCAGAAATACGGCACCCCGGACAGCGCCTTCCCGAACGCGCGGCGTATCAGCAATCATTCGCTCGCGCTTCCGGTCGGCCCACACCTGCATCCCGCACAAATGAAGATCGTGGCCGAAGGCCTGAAAACCGCCATCAAGGAGCTGAAGTAATGTCGATTTCCCTCGCCGGCCGCCGCATCGCCCTTATCGGCGGAGCGGGCTTCATCGGACATAACCTTGCTCTGCAGCTCAACGCCCTCGGCGCCGAAGTCCATGTGCTGGACAGCCTGCAGGTCAACAACATGGGTGCCTTCTCGAACAAGCAATCGGGCAATCCCAATGCCGATCTCTATATGTCGTTTATCAATGAACGGCTCGATCTGCTGCGCGCCGCCGACATCCAGCTGCACATCATCGATGCCCGCGACTACCACCTGATGTCGCCGCACCTGAGCAGTATCCAGCCCGATGCCGTAGTACAGCTGGCCGCCATCGCCCATGCCAACCGCGCCAACAAGGATCCCTACAGCACCTTCGACCACTCGATGCGGACGCTGGAAAACGCCCTCGACTGCGTGCGTGAGAATAAGCCGCATTTCGTCTTCTTCTCGTCTTCAATGGTCTACGGCAACTTCGAAGGCCAGGCGGCCACCGAGGATCGCGTCTGCGAACCTATGGGCATCTACGGCGCCCTGAAATTCGCTGGCGAGAAGCTGGTGATCGCCTACAATCAGGTCTTCGACCTGCCTTACACGATCATCCGCCCCTCCGCCCTCTATGGCGAACGCTGCGTCAGCCGCCGTGTCGGCCAGGCGTTCATCGAAAATTCGCTACGCGGCCAGGACCTGACGATCAATGGCGACGGCAACGATGCTCTCGATTTCACCTACATCGAAGACCTCGTCCAGGGTATCGTCCTGTCGTTGGCCAAGCCGGAAGCCCGCAACCAAGTCTTCAACATCACCTATGGCCAGGGCCGCAAGATCCAGGACTTGGCGGAACTGGTGCGGTCGCATTTCCCCAAGATCAACATCCGCTACAATCCGCGCGATGTACTGATGCCCGAACGCGGCACGCTGTCGATCGAGAAGGCCAAGTCGCTGCTCGGTTACAAGCCGTCCAACCCGATCGAGGTCGGCTTTAACAAGTATGTCGAGTGGTACAAGACCATCGCCAAGAGGAACCCAAGCCTGTTCTCTTAAACCCACGCTAATGCCGACCGCTCTTTCCTTCACCGTCGCCGACGATCCTTGGCTGGGCTCGATCCTGGGCCGGCCGGCCCTGCGCCTCTCAGCCGGCGGTGCGCAGGCCGGGCTGGCGCAGCGCCTGCAGGCGGAGCGCCTGTTTGCGACGGCGAAGATCGGCACCGACCAGATCGGATTGGTGAAGGACCTGCAGGCTGCCGGCTGCTATGTCGTCGACGTGCTGCTGGGCTTTGCCGTACCGGCAAAAGACGTATCGGCACCGGCCAAGGGAAACCGCATCCGCATGGCCGCGCCAACGGATCGCGACGCCGTCTTCAGCATAGCGGCCACCGCCTTCCGCTACACGCGGTTCCATCTCGACCCGGTCATTCCCGATGCGCTGGCCAACCGCATCAAGGCGGAATGGGCGGCCAGTTTCTTCACCGGTCAGCGCGGCGACTGCCTGCTGGTCGCCGAAGACGCAGATGGCAGGCCGCAGGGCTTCCTGCTCAGCCTCGCCACCAAGGACAGCCTGGTGATTGATCTAATCGCGGTCGCCCCCGCCGCGGCAGGCGGCAGCCTCGGCACCGCGATGATCGCCGCACTGGCCGAACAGGCCCGCCTGCAGGGCAAAGCCCGGCTGCAAGTCGGCACCCAGGCCGCCAACGCGGCGGCGGCGCGCTTCTATGAAAAAGCCGGCTTCCGGCTGCAGAACGCCCAATACGTCCTGCATCACCACGGCATCGACACCCGGTATACCGCACAGGCCTGAGATGAAGATCGGCACTATCGACATTGACCGCGACGTCCTGGTGATCGCCGAGATCGGCAATAATCACGAAGGCGACATGGGCCGCGCCGAGGAGATGATCCACCGCGCCGCCGAAGCCGGCGCGCAGGCGGTGAAGTTCCAGACCATCATGCCCGAACGGCTGGTGGCGCCCGATCAGACGGCGCGTCTGGCGCAGTTGAAACGGTTCGAGGTCGACGCTGCCAATCACCAGCGGCTGGCCGAGGCCGCCCATCGCGCCGGCGCGATGTTCCTGTCTACGCCCTTCGCCCTCCCGGCCGTCGACCTGCTTGATCCGCTGGTTCCCGTCTACAAGATCGCGTCGGGCGATAACGACTTCGTGCCGCTGCTGGAAAAAGTGGCCGCCACCGCCAAGCCGATCATCCTGTCCACCGGCATGACCACGCTGCCGGATGTGCAGCGCGCCAAGGAGGCGATTGAGGCCGTCTGGCGCGCCAATGGCAACAATCCCGGCCTGGTGCTGCTGCATTGCGCCTCGGCCTATCCCACGCCGGTGGCCGAAGCCAATCTTCTGGCCATCCGTACCTTGGCTCAACTCGGCCGACCGGTTGGATATTCCGATCATACGCTAGGCATCGATGCCGCTGTGGCCGCCGTGGCGGTCGGCGCCCGTGTGATCGAAAAGCATTTCACCCTGTCCAAGACCCAGTCTGAATTCCGCGACCACGCCCTGTCCGCCGAGCCGGCGGAATTGCGTGAGATGATTACGCGCATCAAAAGCCTGCAGGAACTCCTTGGCGACGGCGTCAAGCGCATCGTGCCGTCCGAACAGGCCAGTGCCGGCGCGGCCCGCCGCTCCATCTGCGCGGCCCGCGCGTTGCCAGCCGGGCATGTATTGACGGCCGCCGATCTCGACTGGCTGCGCCCGGCCGGTGGCCTTCCGCCCGCCGAGACAGGCCGGGTGATCGGCAAGCGCCTGCGGCGGGCGTTGGCGGCCGGCGAGCGGCTGACGCAGGACTCGATCGGTTAGACAGGATAGTCCAAAACCATGTGCGGCATCGCAGGATATATCGGCCCCTCTCCGCTGCCGGCGACGCGTCTGGATGCCTGCCAGCGGCTGATGCGCCGGCGCGGCCCCGATGGCAACGATCGCGCCAGTTTTGTCACGCCCGACGGCCGGCATGTCGCCTTGCTGCATAGCCGGCTGGCGATCCTCGATCTCGACCCGCGCGCCAACCAGCCGTTCCGCGCTGGCGATACCGCGCTGGTCTTCAACGGTGAGATCTACAACTACCGTGAACTACGCGATGGCTATCAGCGTCAGGGCGGCGATCTGGTCAGCACTGGCGATACCGAGATCCTCGCCCGCCTGCTGGACCGCGATGGCGCGGAAACCACGCTGGCGGCCTGCGAAGGCATGTATGCCCTTGCAGCCTACGACACGCAGACGGGGCAACTCACGCTGGCCCGCGACCGTTTCGGCGAGAAGCCGCTGTGGCTGATCCGCCGCAACGGCACCGTCTATTTTGGCTCCGAGCCGAAATTCCTGTTTGCTCTGATGGGTGAGCGCCCGCCCATCGACCGCCGTCACCTGCGCCGCTACCTGGTGAATGGCTACAAGTCACTCTACAAGACCCGGGCCAGTTTCTTCGAGGGCATGGAAGAGCTTCCCGCCGGCCATATCGGCGTCGTCGGCCCCGGCGGCGCATGGCGTGAATATCCGCACTGGCGGCCGCGCTTCCATGCCGCCGAAAGCGACATGTCCTATGCTGAAGCCGTGGCTGGCACCCGCGAACGCTTGATCCGCTCGGTGGAATTACGATTGCGTGCCGACGTGCCAGTCGCCTTCTGTCTGTCCGGCGGCATCGACTCCAATGCCTTGATCGGCATCGCCAAGCAGGTGCTGGGCTATGACGTGCACGGCTTCACCATCATGAATACCGATGAGCGCTACGAAGAGCGCGAGATGGTGGAGACCTCCGTCCGGCAATTGGGCCTCAGGCACACGCCGATCCCGATCGAGACCGCCGACTTCATGCCCCGGCTGCGCGACCTGATCCGCCAGCATGATGCCCCGGTCTACACCATCACCTATTTCGCCCAATGGGACCTGATGCAGGCAGTGGGCAAGGGCGGCTACAAGGTCTCGGTCAGCGGGACTGGCGCCGACGAACTGTTCAGCGGCTATTTCGACCATCACAACGCCTATCTGGCCGCCATGGCCGCCAGTGATCCCACGCGCCACGCTGAGGCGCTGGCCGAATGGCGTGCCGCCGTCGCCCCGATCGTACGCAATCCCTATCTGCAGGACCCCGATCTGTTCGTGCGCCGGCCATTCTGCCGCGACCACATCTATCTGGATGCCGATGTCTTCTCCGACATCCTGGTCGACCCGTTCCGCGAGGCTTTCGCCGAGCAGAACTATGCCGACCAGCTGCTGCGCAACCGCATGAACAACGAGCTATTCCATGAAAGCGTGCCGGTCATCCTGCATGAGGACGACCTCAATGCGATGTATTATTCGATCGAGAACCGGTCGCCGTTCCTTGACACCCCGCTGTTCGATTTCGCCCAGCAGATTCCGACCCGTCACCTGGTGCAGCGCGGCCGTGCCAAGTCGGTCCTGCGCGAGGCCGTGCGCGGCATCGCCCCGGATGCGGTCCTCGACAATCCGCGCAAGGTCGGCTTTAACGCGCCGCTGCTGGACTATCTGGATGTGAAAGACCCAGCCGTGATGGCGGACCTGCTGTCCGACAGCCCGGTCTGGGACATCATCCGCAAGGATGCCATCAGCGAAATGCTGCAGGAGATCCACCTGCCGAACAGCCGCAGCAAGTTCCTGTTCAACTTCCTCAATGCCAAACTCTTCATGGAGGAGTTCGCGGCATGAAGTGGTGCCAGAGCTGCGTCCTGCCGGATACCCGCCCCAATCTGGTGATCGGCGCCGATGGCATCTGCAACGCCTGTAATAGCCATGGCCAGAAGCGCAGCATCGACTGGGTGTCGCGTGGCGAGCAACTGCGCAATGTAGTGGTCGCGGCGAAACAGCAGGCGGCTTCCAGCGGCTATGACTGCTTGATCCCGGTCTCCGGTGGCAAGGACAGCACCTGGCAGGTTGTGAAATGCCTGGAACTCGGCCTGCGCCCGCTTGCCGTGACCTGGAAGACGCCAGCGCGAACGGCCATCGGCCAGAAGAACCTGCAAAACCTGATCTCGCTTGGCGTCGACCATATCGACTGGCAGGTCAATCCCAGGGCCGAAGCCAAATTCATGCTGAAGGCTTTCAAGCGCTTCGGCTCCACCGCCATTCCGATGCATATGGCGCTCTTCAATATCCCGCTGACCCTGGCGGTGCGCTTCCACATTCCGCTGGTCGTCTGGGGTGAGAATTCCGCTTTCGAATATGGCGCCCGCGACGAGGCTCATACCGGCTTCCGCCTCGATCACCAGTGGCTGCGCACCTATGGCGTCACCCATGGCACCACGGCCGTAGACTGGATCGACGACGATCTAACAGAAAAGGAACTGGCCTCGTATTTCGGTCCCTCCGCGCAAGACATGGTTGCCGCCGGCACCCGCGCGATCTTCTTGGGCTATTACCTAGAATGGGATCCGGTCGAGACCAAACGGGTGGCCCAAGCGCACGGCTTTAGTGCCGACAGCAAGGGACCGCGCACCGGGTATTACGATTTCGCCGATATCGACGACGATTTCATCGCCATTCACCATTGGATGAAGTGGTACAAGTTCGGCTTCACCCGGCTGTTCGACAACCTTTCGCTCGAGATCCGCAACGGCCGACTGGGCCGCCCGGAGGCGCTTGAGGTTCTGCGCAAACTCGGCGAGCAACGTCCCAGCGGGGATATCCGCAAGTTCTGCGCCTTCTCCGGCATCACCGAAGCGGACTTCTACTGCATCGCGGAAACCTTCCGCAATCACGACATCTGGCAGCGCCGCGCCGACGGCGCCTGGCACATGCCGGATTTCCTCTTGCAGGACTGGCCCTGGCTGGAAACGGTCAACGCATGAAAATCAACATCAAGGATCCGCCGCGCGGCTTCACCGTCGGCAACTCTGTCCGCTTCGAGATGCGCGATTGTGGTAACATCACACTGTCGCCGGATGAACAAGTGACCTTCGTGACGCCGGCCGGCGGTGAGTTCGACGTGGCCCGCAAGGATTGGGGCTTCTACGCCACGCCAAGCCTGAACGGTCGCCTGCCGCAATTCGGCCTGCGCACCGCGCTGATCCGCAATACCATGACTGGCCGCTATTTCATCCTGCTGGTGGAAAAGGGCCGCGAAAGCAACTTCGACGCTTACCTGATCCAGGAAAGCTGCGTGGTGGTGTCCTGGCTGGATAGCACGGAGGCGTTGGACAACCTGCGTCTGGCGCTGGAAGCGGCCGGCAAGTGACATTGCAGGCGACATTGCGCTGCCCCTGCCGTGGCAGTTGCCTGGAGGCGGCCTTTCAGTATGAAGCGCCGCCGGAGCTGGAAACCCGCTTCGATCTCGGCGGCCAGCCCTATCGTCGCGGTTACGACCGCTGCACGGCCTGCGATCACTGGTTCGGCCGTCACGACCTCGATCTCAGTGGCCTCTACAGCGCCGATTACGTGAATGCTACCTACGGAGACAGCGCCGGCCTGCGCCAGGGGTTCCAGAAGATCATGGCATTGCCGCCGGAGCTTTCCGACAACCGCCAGCGCGTCGCCCGCTTGCGTGCCTTCGCAAACGAGCGCGGCCTGAGCGAGACGGCGCAGCCAAGCCTGCTAGATGTTGGTGCTGGCCTCGGCGTCTTTCCTGCCGCGATGCGCGAGGCCGGCTGGTCGGTCAGCGCACTCGAGATGGATGTCCGCATGGTAAAGCATCTGCGTGACGCCGTCGGTATCGAGGCGCAGGCAGAAAACCTGCTTGCTCAGCCGACCGATGGCGCGCGCTACGACGCGATCACCTTCAACAAGGTGCTCGAGCATGTGGAAGATCCACTGCCGATGGTCGTGCATGCCGCGCGTCTGCTATCGGATCGCGGCTTCATCTATATCGAGCTACCCGATGTCGCCGCCGCCTGCGAAGGCCCAGGCCGCGAAGAATTCTTCATCGAACATCACCACGTCTTCAGCCCGGCTTCCATCGCCATGCTGTTCGAACGGGCGGGACTGACCCCGCTGGCGATCGAGCGGCTACGCGAACCAAGCGGCAAATTTACCCTGCGCGGCTTCGGCCTGCCGCTTCCGGCAGGCGCCGCCCGCGCCACTTCCTGATGGATTACCTGTCGTGACCTATCGCTGGAACAGGATCGGGCCGCTTGACCGCGCACCGGCCAGACATTTCCAGGAATCCTGGATCCGTGAGGCGCCGGACGGCAGCAGCGTGCGGCACGATGTGCAGGTCACCATCGGCAAGCCCTTCGACGTGCTGTCGCTGAAAGGCACCGATCTGGAGGAATGGCGCTCCTATGCCCGCTTCCTGGACGAGACGGCTGCACGCCTCTATGCCACCGGCGCGCCGCGCCAGACCATCACGCAGTGTCCCTGCTGCGACCTCGATACCCGGGCGGCCGCCAAGGCCTTCGCGGCCTTCGGCGTGGATTACCATCAATGCGCCACCTGCGGGCATGTCTTCGTGCGCGACCAGCCCCGCCGCACCGACCTGGAAACCAATTTCGAGGAATCCGCAGAACACAGCGCCGCCTATACCGACCGCGCGGCGGCCGAACGCCGGGTCGCCGCCATCGCGGCGCCGAAGCTGGTCTGGGCACAGGACCATTACCGCCGCCTGCATGGCCGGGATGCCGTCACCGGCCTGGACATCGGCGCCGGCGGCGGGCATTTCGTGGCTGCCATGCGACGCGCCGGCATGAATGCCGCGGGCTATGAACTGTCCGCCGCCTCGCGGCATTTTGCCCGCGAGGCCTTCGGCATCGACCTGCGCGCCGGCGACTTCTCCGCCGCGCCGCCCAGCCCCGTCGAGTTGCTGACGCTGTGGGGAGTGCTGGAATACGTGCCCGATCCGCAGCGGCTGCTGAAGGCGGCCCGCCAGCACCTTTCGCCGGACAATGGCCTGTTGATCGTCGAGGTCCCGCGCTTTACCGCCATCGGAACCCGCGCCCAGTCCGCCAAAGGCGCGGTGGTGGCTCGGCATATGGATCCGACCAGCCATGTGAATGCCTTCACCGACAGTTCCCTGGCGGAGGCGTTGGCTCTGAGCGGCTTCGCGCCGGTGGCCGCCTGGTATTTCGGCATGGACGCCTATGAAATGCTGTGCCAGATCGCCCTGCGTCGGAACGATGCCACGCTGATCGACGAGATGGCAGATCTGATTCCCCTGCTGCAGGACGGCTTCGACCAGGGGCGCCAGTGCGACGACCTGGTCATCGCCGCTCGCCCCATCTGAGCCTGCCTCTGTAACGATGACCCCGCGCCCGCTTTTCATTTTCGGCATCGCCCGTTCCGGCACCAACCTGCTGGCCGGCATGCTTAATGCGCATCCGCAGGCGACGGTGATGCTGGATCCGCTGATGCCGCTATTCCGGCTCTGGCGCAATGCCGCCCTGGTCCGCGCCGGGCTGGATGTAGCGCCCGGCCTGCCCTTCCAGGACGGCTATTTTCAGAAGCAGGGCACCGCCATGCTGGATGCCGTTCTAGAGACGGATACGCGCCATGCCGTGTCTGCCAGCCAATTGCCGGATCTGACGGCGGCGGTGCAGGCTCGCATGGCGCTGGAGCATCCTGACCTGATCTCGATCATGGATGGCTGGCAGGGCGACACCGTGGATGCCCTGCTCAGGGATGCCATGGACCGGTTCGCGGCCGGGCTTCCCGCGCAGGATGGCGGTCGCGCCTGGCTCGGCATCAAGGAAGTCTGGATCTCGGACTTCCTCCCCGCCCTGGCGCGCGCCCTGCCCGAAGCCCGCTTCCTGCTGATCGAGCGCGACCCACGCGGGGTGCTGGCCTCGTTGATCGGCCTGGCGCGCAAGGATGCCAGCCAGGCAGCGCATCTGGTCTCCTATCTGCGGCACTGGCGCAAATCGGCGGTACTGGCGCAGCGTTTTTCCAGCCTGCCGGAATTCTCCGGCCGGCTGCGTGTCGTCTCCTATGAGGAGCTGGCGCAAACGCCCGCCGCCACAATTGGCCGGGTCGCCAACTTCCTCGACCTGGAGGCCGATGAAACCATGCTAAGGCCACGCTCCGTTGATGGCAGCGCGCGCGCGGCCAATACCAGCTTCTCGGCCTCGACGCCTATCAGCACGCAGTCAGTAGAACAGTGGCGCAAGGTGTTGTCGGAAGACGAAACAGCGCTGATAGAGACGCTCTGCGGGCCGGAAATGCGACTGTCGGGCTATACCCCTGCCTCCGCGGCCGACACCTGCAGCCCGGCGGTTCGCCGCGCCTGGATCCAGGCCGACAAGCAACCGGGCAGCTGGCGCAGCGATGCCGGCGACCTAGGCTTCGACCTCGCCTTCGAGACGCTGCGCCGCCAGCTGCTGGAACAGAAAGACGCGGAAGTCGATGCGACCCTGATCCGACGCTGCTTCCTGTTCGAAGACACCTACCGCCTTTTGCGCTCCACATACTGATACCGACGGGCACCAAGATGACGAAAGATTTCAGCTACCAGGAATATGTGACCGACAAGGAGTTTCTGGACGACTACAATGCCTATCAGGCTCGCTACGCCACCAACATCCGGGAAAGCGACAAGGTCATCATCGCGATGATCGACAAGATGGTGGCTCAGGCAGGTGGCCGCAAACTCCGCATCCTCGACATCGGCTGCTCAACCGGCAACCTGCTGCTACACCTCAAGCGCATGGTGCCGAATGCCGACTATGTTGGCGGCGACCTGGCGCTGTCCTCCCTTGAGCAATGCCGTAAGAATCCCGATCTCGCCGGCATTGCCTTCGAACAACTCGACATCACCAAGCTGCCGGCCGACTCCTACGATGTCGTGATCGTCAACGCAGTCCTCTATATGTTCGATGAGGCGCAATACGACCAAGCACTGCACAGCATCGCGAACTCCCTGCGGGCCGGCGGCGCCAGCGTGATCTACGACTTCGCCCATCCCTTCAAGCACCAGAACCTGACCATCCACGAGACCAGCGTGATGCATCCGAACGGCCTGCGTCTGTGCTTCCGGCCGATGAAGTACATCGCCAGCCACATGACGGCGAACGGCTTCACCGGCATCGACTTCAACCCGTTCGAGCTGCCGATCGATCTGCCCAAGCCCGGCTTCGACGAGGAAGTGGTGACCTATACGGTCAACGGCGCGGCAGGTAACCGCATGATGTTCCGCGGGACGCTGTTCCAGCCGTGGTGTCACATGATTGCGCGCAAGTAGCTGCAGATGCACCGGGGAGACAGACATGACAGAGAAGATCGGGACCGATATTCCTGCAAAGTCCTATTGGAAGGAAAAAACCGAGCGTTACCTGGCGAGCCTTAATGGCCCGTATCACCGGCATCGCCTCGCAATGGTCAAACACCTTCTGCGAGAGACCTCGCTCGCCGGAGCAGCATGTCTCGATTTCGGATGCGGTGAGGGCATTTTCTCCGGCTATCTTCTCAATCAAGGCGCGACTGTGACCGGTTATGACATCGACGAAACGATGATCACGAAGGCGCAGGAAAACCTCCGGGGCAGCGCACCGTACGCACAATTCTCGGTCGGGAATGTTGATAGGCTGGCAGATGTTGCCGACTCCAGCATTGATCTAGTTGTCGCGCTGAACGTGCTCGCCTATTTCAAGCCACAAGAAGAGGCAACCTTTTATCAGCAGTCGCGCAGGATCCTGAAGCCCGGAGGTCACCTACTTATCACGCATTCGAACGAACTGTTCGATATGTTCACTTTCAATCGATATACAGTGGCGTTCTTCAAGACCCATTTTTCCCATGCCAACATAGCGGCTGACCCCACATCATTGCTAACGAACCCAGATCTTCCGGATCGACAAACTTTCGCCATTCGCGAAAATCCGCTCAACTATCGCTACAAGTTGAAGCGGTACGGTTTCGACGAACGAGAACAGCAATTCGCCAGCCTACATCCACTCCCACCCCTTCTGATGAAGGGTTGGGATCCGGACGACATCAACGCGCATACGTTCCACGATACATTGAACTGGCCCGACGAAGAAAAATGGAAGCTGGCATTCATGTGCAGTATGTTTGGCAGCTATTCCAGAAAAGCGTGACGCTATCTCCATGACTGATATGCTCCCCCTGATCCGCGATCTCTGCGCCATCCGCACCGCCGTGGTCGCCGACGGCAACGAAGCCCTGTTCGCGCGTATCGCGCGGGAGCTGCCGCTGGACTATTTCCGCTTCCGCTCGGGTGACAGCCATAACGGCTGGGTGGTGCCCGACAACTGGAGGGTCAAGCGCGCGAAGGTTTTCCGCGACAGCAATGAAGTCTTCGACGGCACGCAGAACAGCCTCGGCGTCGGCTATTACTCGAAATCCTTCTCCGGCGAGCTCGACTGGGAAACGCTGCGCGGGAAGATCGTCAGCAACCCCGACCTGCCGGACGCCTATATGTTCCACTGCTTGTGGCAGTATCGTCCCTGGGATGCCGACTGGCGCCTGGTGATGCCATACAACTTGGCCCGTACGCTGGGGCCGGGCCGCTATCGCGTCGAGCTGGAGACCGAGTACAGCCCGGGCGAAATGCTGGTGGCCCACAGCCACAAGGCCGGCCGCTCGGGCAAGACCATCGTTTTCAACTCCAACAACTGCCATCCGCATATGGCCAATGACGGCTTTGCCGGTACGGCCGTGCTGATCCGGTTGATGCAGTGGCTGTCGCAGCAGGACACTTATTACAGCTATCGCCTGATGATCGGGCCAGAACATCTCGGCAGCGTCTTCTACCTGCGCGATCTGCCATGCAGGGACGTCGATGCCATGGTCTGCGGTGTGTTCGAGGAAATGCCCGGCACCCAAGGGGCGATCAAGGCCACCGCCACGTTCAACGGCGGCCACATGATCGATCGCGCCTTTGCCAATGCGCTGCGCAGCTATTTTCCCGATCACCACACTCTGGTGCCCTGGCGCAAGGGGGCGGGCAATGACGAAACCGTCTGGGAGGCTCCCGGTTACGAGGTCCCCTTCGTCGAGCTGACCCGCTGCGAGGAGCAGTTCGCCCCCTATCGTGAATATCATTCCAGCCTCGACACGCCGGAACTGATGGACCCAAACCGGCTGGACGAGATGCTGACCGTGCTCAAGCGTGTGGTGGAAACGCTGGAGAATAATGCCTTTGTCCAGCGCAGCTTCGACGGGTTGATCTGCCTGTCGAATCCGCAATACGGCCTATATATGGAACGCCCGGATCCAACCGTGGTGAAGGACCTTGATGCCGATGCGGAGAAATGGGGCCATCTGCTGGACTGCCTGTTCCGCTACATGGATGGCACGATGACGGTACTCGACATCGCCGAGAAACATGATCTGCCATTCGACCGCCTGTTGCGGTATCTGCGCCAGTTCGAGGCCAAAGGCCTGGTGAAATTGTCGCGGGCAGAGATCGCCCGCAGCGCCCCGACGCGGATGCAGGAATGATCACGATCATCGACAGCGGCATCGCCAATATCGGCTCGGTCACCTCGGCGCTGCGCCGGGTGGGCGCCGCATACCAAGTCGTCACCGATGCCGACCGGGTCGGCCAAGCCCGCGCCCTGATCCTGCCGGGCGTCGGAACCTTCGTCGACGGCATGAGAAGCCTGCAGCGGAACAACTTGGTCGAGCCGGTCCGTACGGTCGCCGCCAGCGGCCGCCCCGTCCTCGGCATCTGCCTCGGCATGCAGCTGTTGGCTGACCACAGCGAAGAATTCGGTGACACCGCCGGCCTGGGACTGGTACCCGGGCGGGTGGTGCGGCTGCCTGCACGCCCCGGGCTGCGCATTCCCAATATCGGCTGGTGCGATGTCGCGCTGAAGCCGAATGCCCGCATGTTCGGCGGCGTCGCCGACGGCTCCGCCTTCTACTTCGTGCACAGCTATCACATGCTGTGCGAGAACCTCGCCACATCGGTGGGCACCATCGGCCTGGATGGGGAAACCTTCACCATCGCCGTCCAGCACGGCAACGTATTCGGTGCCCAATTCCACCCGGAAAAGAGCCAGGATGTCGGCCTGACATTCCTTGCCAATTTCGCCGCTCTTGCTGCCTGAACCCTGCGGCCACAGCATGACCAATGCCTCCATCGTCCGACCGCGCCTGATACCCGTGCTTCTGCTGAAGCATGGCGTCATCGTGCGCAGCCAGCTTTTCAAGGTGCACCAGGTCATCGGTAACCCGATGAGTACCGTCGAACGCTATTCGCAGTGGAATGTGGACGAGCTGGTCATCCTCGACATCAGCCGCGGCGAGGACAAACACGACCTGCGCCGCGACGACATTCAGCAGAGCTACGGCGGCGAGAAGGCGCTAGATGTCCTGAAGGCGATCGCCGAAGTCTGCTTCATGCCGCTGACCTTCGGCGGCCGCATCCGCAGCATCAAGGATATCGAACTGCGCCTTGCCGCGGGCGCCGACAAGGTTTCACTGAATACCGCGGCCTTCGACGATCCGGATTTCATTGAAAAGGCCGCGAAACGGTTCGGCAGCCAGTGCATCGTCGCCTCGATCGACGCCCAGCTTAAGAAAGATGGGGGCTGGGAGGTTTTCGTGGACGGCGGCAGTCGCGCCACCGGCCTGGACCCGGTACAATGGGCACGCCAGCTGGAGCAGCGCGGCGCCGGCGAGATCCTGTTGAATTCAATCGACCGCGACGGCTCAGGCCAAGGCTACGACCTCGGTCTGATCAGCCATGTCTCCGATGCCGTCGGCGTCCCTGTCATCGCCTGCGGCGGCGTGGGCAGTTATGAGCATTTCGCGTCCGCTTTGACGGAAGGTGGCGCGGCGGCGGCGGCGGCAGCCAATATCTTCCACTTCTTCGAGCTCAGCTATCCGCATGCCAAGCAGGCGACGATCGCCGCAGGCGCGCCATTGCGCCCGGTCCAACTCGGCTCGCGCTTCCTGACCCGCGAACCCGTCTATGACACGGCCCGCGAGGGCCGGCGGATCAATGAACGCCTGCGCCAAGCCCGCGAGGCCGATTACCCGGCCGCCCGGCCGGAAGCGGCAGCGAAGCGGCGCAGCATCCGCTGGTGCACCGAATGCGTCTACCCGTCGATTTCCGCCGCGCCGATGGAATTCGACGATGCCGGCGTCTGCACCGGCTGCCAGATGGCGAAGGTCAAGTCGGCCATCCCGATGTCGGAATGGGGACGCCGCAAGAACTTGCTGCGCGACCTGCTGGAACAGTATCGCTGCAAGGACGGCAGTCGGCATGATTGCGTGATCGCCGTGTCCGGCGGTAAGGATTCCTACTTCCAGGTCCATGTCCTGAAGGAAGAATTCGGCCTCAACCCGCTGCTCGTGACCTATGACGGCAACAACTGGACCGATGTCGGCTGGCGCAACATGGTCCGCATGCGCGAGGCCTTCGACGTCGACCATGTCGTTGTGCGCCCATCCGTCACCACGCTGAAGAAGCTGAACCGCCTGGCCTTCACCATCATGGGCGACATGAACTGGCACGGCCATGTCGGCATCATGACTGTGCCGATGATGGTGGCGGCCGAACGTGCCATCCCGCTGGTTTTCTACGGTGAACATGGCTACCTCGACCTATGTGGCCAGTTCTCCATGGATGATTTCCCCGAGGTCACCTACCGCGACCGGCTGGAGCATTTCGCCCGCGGCTACGAATGGACCTATTTCGTCGGTCGGGAAAATCTGACTGCTCAAGACCTGTCGATCTGGAAATATCCGACCGACCAGAAGATTCTCGACATCGACCTGCGCGGCATCTTCCTCGGCAACTACGTCTATTGGGAAGCCAACGAGCATATCAAGCTGGTGACGGAACGTTACGGCTTCGAGATCTCGCACGAGCCCTTCGACCGCACCTATCGGACCATGTCGAACCTAGACGATATGCACGAGAATGGCGCACACGATTATCTCAAATACATCAAGTTCGGCTATGGCCGCGCTACCGATCACGCCTGCAAGGATATTCGCGCCCGTATCATGAGCCGGGGCCAGGCGATCCGCACGGTCAATCACTACGATCCGATCAAGCCAAGCGACATCCGCCGCTGGCTCGATTATGTCGGCATGACGGAAGAGGAATTCGACAGTATCGCCGATACATTCCGCGATCCCCGCGTCTGGCGCATGGAAAGCGGCCAGTGGCGGCGCGACGCCCTGGAGGAATGACGTGCTGACGCTGATCCGCAGGGCATTCGGTCTGGTCGATGTCAGCAATCGGCCCTGGATCGCTGCCTATCTCGTTGCCGCGTTGCTAACCTCGGCGTTGGAAGCCACTGGTCTGGCGATGGTCTATCTGTTCTTCCAGATCGCTCTTAGCCCGGGCGATTATCTGAACAATTCCGTCGTCGGCTTCCTGCACCAGATCGTCGGTCAGCCGGCATACGGGACTTTTCTCGCCCAGCTCAGCTTCCTGGTTGTCGCCGCCTTCGCGCTGCGCTCACTACTGATGCTCGCTTCGGCCTGGATCGCGCTCGCCTTCCGACGCCGCATCCAGTATCGCCTCACCAGCCGGATGTTCCGGATCTATCTTTCGCAACCCTATACCTGGCACCTGAATCGCGGCGAGGTGCGTCTGATCAACAACGTCGCGCAGAATATCCCCCATATCGCGCAGCACGTGGTCATCGCCAGCCTGGATGCCTTCAGCTCATCCGTCGTGCTACTGGCGCTGTTCTGCACGGCTTTCGCCATCAAGCCGGTCGAGACCACCCTGGGCCTCGTCGCGATTGGCTTCCTTGCCGGCCTGTACATGCTGTTCATCCGCAAATACCTAACGCGCTGGGGCAATGAGTGGATGCGGTCGGCCGAGGATATGTGGCGCTCGGTGACCGAGCCGCTGCGCGGCATCAAGACCGTAAAGATCATGGGTCTGGAGGGCTATTTCGCCAACCGGCTCGACGAGAATGCCTGGCGCATGCTTTCCGCCTTCATGCGCAACTCGCTGGCCCAGATGTCGCCGCGCTTCATTTTCGAGACGATCATCATCGGTGGCGTGCTAGTTTCGGTCGGCGCAGCCTTCGCCTCGGGCATGACTGCCGCCGAAGTGATCCCGTCGATGGCCATGTTCGCCGCCGCGGCCATGCGCATCATCCCCAATGTCACGGCAATCCTGAACCACTTCCAGTATTTCCGCATGTCCACCCCCATCCTTACGACGATTTATGAGGATGCCGCACTTGCAGAAAAGCCGATGCCGAGGGCGCTCGAAGCTCATGGCGGCGCACCAGCCTTCACTTCCATCGAACTGAAGGACGTCGACTTCTCCTACGGCGACCGGCGCGTACTGTCCGATGTGTCCCTGTCGCTGCGGCCCGGCGAGCATGTCGCGCTCGTCGGCCTGTCTGGCGCGGGAAAAACCACACTGGTCGATATCATGCTGGGCCTGATGCAGCCCTCGCGGGGGCGGCTGTTCCTGGATGGCAAGGAGGTTGGCGTCTTCCCGCGCCAGCTATTCTCCTATGTTCCGCAGGAAAGCTTCGTCATCCACGACAGCCTGGCTCGGAACATCGCCATCGGGCACAGCGACATAGATAAGGCCTCCGTGGATAAATCGGTCCGCGCCGCCGCTTTGCAGACCGTCGCTGCCAGGTTGCCGCAGGGCCTCGATACCCTGATGGGCGATGCCAACGGCCTGTCCGGCGGCGAGCGTCAGCGCCTCGGCATCGCCCGGGCATTGTACTGCGACGCCTCTGTCCTGGTGATGGATGAGCCGACATCCGCTCTCGACTCCGTCACGGAAGCCGAAATCGTGCAGGGGATCGAGGCGCTACGCGGCCGGAAGGCCGTAGTGATGATCGCGCATCGCCTCAGCACCGTGAAAAGCTTTGACCGAATTGTCCTGATGGATGACGGGCGGATTATCGGCTCCGGTTCCTTCGCCGAACTCTACAAGTCCAACGCCAAATTCAAGATCATGGTCGATTATCTCTCCTTCTCCGGGGCGCAGGTTCTGTAGGCCATCACAACGGCACAAAGACGGAGATGCAGATGAAAACTTTGCTCGATATGCGTTTGCCGGATGGTCGGGGCGTGGTCGATGTCTTGTTCGCCGCCTTGCCGGCAGACCAGAACATGCCCACGATCATTGATGTCGGCGCCCGCAACGGCTTCTTCCTGCTGCCGCCGTGCTACACTGCGCGGTCGGCCATGCTCGGCTTCGAGCCGAACCGCGAGGAATATGACAAGCTGGTCACCGGCACCACCGACGCCCAGCGGTTCTTCGGCTGGAACACGCCGTTCAAGGAAACCCGCTTCCATCCCTATGCCGTATGGAACCAGGACGGGGAGTTCGATTTCTTCATCACCAATGGACCTGGCGCCTGCACGATGATGGGGCCGACCACGGAGGTCGCCCGCAACCTGTTCTATCTCTATCCGATGAGCAGTCGCCGCCAGAAAAGCTTCGAGGAACTGCATAGCGGCGTGGTGAGGACCACCAAGGTCGAATGCCGTAGGCTCGACGCCCTGGTGGACAGGAACACCACCGTCGACTTTCTCAAGCTGGATGTCGAGGGCGGCGAGGCCAATGTCCTGGCCGGCGCGAAAGAACTTCTGGCGAACAACCAGATCCTGGCGGTCCGCGCCGAATTCCAGATGCTGCATTATTATCGCGAGCATCCGGTGCTGCATGTGCAGCATCGCATCTTGGATGATGCCGGCTTCCGGCTGGTCGACCTGGATACCGCCCATGTCCGTTATCGCCAGGGCCGTTTCGACCTGCCGGACGACTGCAACAAGGGCATGCTGGTGGCCGGCGACGCGCTCTATATCCGCGACCCCTACCGCTCCAATCTGTCGCCTGTCGAACTGCATCGGCTCGGCATTCTGTGCATATCGCTGTGGTACAACTCGTTCGGTCTCTTCCTGCTCGAACGCGCCGGCCTGCTGTCCTTGGCGGATATCGAGGCAATTTACGGCGTGGCCTGCGATACCCGCATGATGACCTGGCGCGGCCGCGTGGTTCGTGCGTGGGGACGCATGCCCTATAAGGCATTCGAGATTCTGAGCACACTCAAGCGGAAACTGAGTAAGTAAAGATGTCTCCCTTGCCGCGTCGTGCTCTGTTCTTCTTTTCCGCGATCACCTACATCCGGGAAGCGGAGCCCGTTGCACTGTATTTCGCCCGCCGGGGTTGGCAGGTCCGCGTTGTCTTTGGCCTGTCCGGCGAGCCGCTGGACGAATATGCCGCACGCCTGAAGGCTGGTGGCATCGACGCTGTCGTCGCACCCGACGGACTCAGCTATGGCAGGGTCGAAAGCGCCAAAGAGGCAATGGCGCGAGAGGATGTGCCAACGCCGCCGAAACCACCGCGCCCGTCAGCTCTGAAGCGACTACTGCGGTGCATTGGCATTCTTCGGCTACTGCAGGTGCCGAGCCATCTTCCTCGCCTGTTCAAGATCCGGCGCTATGGCGAGACCTTGCTGGACGACTGGCAGCCCAGCGTGGTTTTCCAGGGCACGTATCACTCCGTCGGCCAGATTGACAATGCCGTGAGCCGAGCCTGCAAGATGCGGGGCATTCCTGTTTTTGGTCTCCCCAATTCACCCTATCTGGGTGAAACAATTTTGCGTGTCGCACGCAAGAACCACCTGGTGACCGGCATGGCTGGAAACTATCTGCGTGTCGACTACGATCTTTTCTCCCGCCTGCTGGCGCTGGTGTTTCCTAGCTGGACCCGCCAGCTCGGCGACGGGGTCACCCGGGTTTTCTACTGGGATCAGACCATGATGGTGGCCGCCTGGCTGTCCGGCC
This sequence comes from Pseudomonadota bacterium, assembly GCA_023434425.1. Lineage (GTDB taxonomy): Bacteria > Pseudomonadota > Alphaproteobacteria > Ferrovibrionales > Ferrovibrionaceae > Ferrovibrio. Next base: position 42,014 of record JAEYSS010000220.1, read on the forward strand.
TGCTCATGAACCGGCCATGGCTGAAACCCTCACTCGATTTCGATGGCACCTTCCTGTTCAGCCAGTTCACGCGCAACCTGCTGAAGGGCGACTACCCGGATGCGCGCATGCATGTCTACGGACAGCCGCTGCTGGATGAATTCATGGCCCGCATCGGCACGCCCGAACATGCCGCCGCAGTCAGCGCCGCCACCGGCGTGCCGGTTGGCGTACCCTTCATCCTATTCAATGTGGAGCCCGCCGCCGAACATCTTTACCGCCCCTGGGATCAACACCGGCAGGACATGCGGGTCATGATGCAGGGCCTGAAGGCGCGCGGCCTGCCGATCGTGCTTTCGCTGCATCCGCTGTGCCACGAACACGAATACACTTTCGCCGAAGCCGAATTCGGCGCCCGCATCTGCCGCGACATGCGGATTCATGAAATCTATGCCTATTGCGGGATCAGCGTGTCCTTCCCCTGCTCGACCAACCTGCTAGCCGAACCGTTCGACCGCCCGCTGGTGATCTACGACATGGACGGACTGATCTCCCGAGACGAGGAAAGTCGGACGATGAACTGGCTGCCGAATGTTGGCGTCGCCAACCGCCCGTCCGAACTGCAGGATATCCTGCAGGCCGTGACACCGGCGCCGCCGCTTTCGGCGGTACGACAGACGCAGGGGGCTTGCGAGATGATTTTCCGGCATGTCGAACGCCATGTCGCTCGCCTTCGCGGCGCTCCCGCTGCAGCCGAGAGTCAATCGCTTCACACCAATCAGGAGGCCCACCAGTGAACGCTCTTGCCGCGCTCAAGAACCAGCTTCGCCCCGGCTACCGCAAACTCGTCGAGAATCCTACCGTCCAGCGGCTGCGCAAGTCACGGAGGGTCTTCGACGGCAAGGCAAAGCGCTATTTCGCCTCCCACCCGATGAACCGGCCGCGCACCGGAGACCCGATCCTTAACGACCTGCTCGATAACGGCGTCGTCGTGCTGCCGGCCCATTTCGCCGCCGATGCCATCGCGCCGATCCATGCGACCTGCCTAGAATATGCCGAAAGGGTGCGCCAGGGAAATCCGGATCCGGCCTGGAGCAGCGTGATCTATGATTCGGACGGCATCTACCGTCTGCGTGACATCGAGACGATCGTTCCCGCCGCCAAGCTGATCGTCGAGGACAGGTATCTGCGCTCCCTAGTGCCGCAGTATCTCGGCCTACCGATCCGAGCAGTGAACACCTACCTCGATTACAAGCCGGATTGGGGCAAGCACGACGACACCACCGTGCCGCACATGGACAGCTGGATGTCGCAGATCAAGATATTCACGCTGCTGTCGGAAGTCACGCCCGCCTCCGCGCCGATGGTCTACTGGAAACGCAGCCACCGCGACCGCCCCTGGCGCCGCGACATCGACTATGCCCATTTCAGCGAGAGCGATATCGGCAGCGCCGGCATCTGCCCGCCGCATATGCTGCGCGACCGCTCCGGCCAAGAGAACAGCGAACTGGAGAAGGTCACCATTGTCGGCCCGCCGGGCACGGTGGTGATCGCCGATGTTCGCGGCTTCCACCGCGCGAGCAGCGTTTTCGCCGATTACCGGCTGGAAGTCGTCCAGAAATTCACCGTGCAGATGTTCTAAGCCTTTCCGGCTGGCATATTCGCCCTCCGCCGGTCATAACTGCCACGCAACTCACAGATACAGACACCCGATCATGCCACATATCTATCCGCTCGCCAGCCGCATCCTTCCGCAACTGTTGAAGGATGACCCCATGATCGTGGTTGACGCCGGCGCAAGCGGTGCTGGCGAATACACGCGCTGGAACAGCCTTTTTCCGGACGTGCGCGTTCATGCCTTCGAACCCGACGAAGACGAGACCCGGCGGATGGCTGCAAATGCCCAGCACCATGCCGATCACGTCGAATACAGCACCACCTGCCTGGGCCGAGACGAGAAGAATCGGCCGCTCTATGTCCTGAAGGAACGCTTCAACGCGTCCTTTTACGAGATCGACATGGAGCACTATCACCGCAAGAAGGCCTATCGCGACGGCAAGCCGATCCGCCAGACAGAGACTTTCGCGCTCGACCATATCTCTCATGTCGACAGCGTCAGCCTCGACACCTACTTCAAGGATAAAAGCAAATATCCAGACTATATAAAACTAGATATCGAAGGTGCGGAACTGGAACTGATGCAGGCCAGCCCACTCAGCGTCGCATCCGCGGTGGCGATCAGCGTCGACGTCATTTTCCATGCCGATTGGATCGGGGCGCCGGTCTTTGCGGATATTGATGCCTATATGCGCCAGAACGGCTTCGCCCTGTATGACTTCCGCAGCATGAAGCGGAACTTCCAGTTCGACAGTCCGACTGAATTCTATGACGAGTTTGGCCGGCGCGAGGGTCAGGCCGCCTGCGGTGATGCCATCTATATTCGCGACTTTCAGACGGCCAAGCAACCGCGCCCGCCCTTCAAGACCCTGCTGAAGACGGCCGTAGCAGCGGAAGTGAACCGCAGCACCGATTATGCCTTCGAATTGGTCAAGATCGCCATGGACAATGCCCCTGATGCAGAGACGCGCCGCGCACTGGAGCGGATCATCACCGAAGCGACGGCCGACCACTTCACGCGCCAAGCCGAGTTCGCCGGCCACCGTCGCCTGAAGAATCTCGAAAAGATCGTCACGGCCGTCCTGCCGGCGTCGGCGATCACCCCGCTGAAGCCGGTGGCACGCGCGATCCGCCGTATGTTCTCGTGACCGCCTCACCCCGGCAGACCGGCCATGTCCGTTCCCTCTGAAAACATCACCGATATCGGCGAGAAGCTGAGCGAAAACGAGCTTTGCCCCGCAGACATGCTGCGCAAGCAGGAGGAAGCTTTCGCCCGCGACATCGTCCGGATGCACAAGCGCGCCGCCGAATTCGTCGACGTGAACTGCCCGGCCTGCCGCGGCACGACACGCAAACTAGCCTTCGATAAACACGGCTTCGCCTTCCAGCGCTGCGATTCCTGCCGCACCATCTATATGTCGCCGCGTCCCTCCGAGACCGTGATGGCCGACTACTATGCCAATTCTGAGAACTACGCCTTCTGGGCCAAGCATATCTTCCCCGCTTCGGAAGCGTCGCGCCGTGAAAAAATCCATAAACCATGGCTTGAACGCGTCGTCGGCTATTGCGACCGGTTCGGCGTCCGGCGCGGCACTTTGATCGAAGTCGGACCCGGTTTCGGTACCTTTTCTTCCGTCGCCACACAGTCCGGCGCCTTCGAACGCGTGATCGCCGTCGAGCCAACGCCGGACCTAGCTGCGGCCTGCCGCGAGCGCGGCGTCGAAGTTATCGCCAAGCGTATCGAAGAGGCCGAGGGCGAACTGCCGCCGGCCGATGTCGTAGTTGCCTTCGAGGTGATCGAGCATCTCTTCGAACCGGAGCGCTTTGTCGCCGGCATACATCCGCATATCGCGCAGGGCGGTCTGCTGATCCTGTCTTGCCCGAATGGTGTGGGTTTCGACATCGCCATGCTGGGCGCCGATGCGCTGGCGGTGGATGCCGAGCACGTCAACCTCTTCAATCCGGACTCGCTTCGTATCCTGCTGGAGAAGAACGGCTTCGAAGTATTGCACTCCCATACGCCCGGTCGCCTAGATGCGGAATTCGTCCGCGAAGCGGCCCTGAAGGGCGTCGTGACGCTCGACCCGTTCATGCAACGCGTCCTGATCGATGAATGGGACAGGCTGGGCTGGCCGTTCCAGCAGTTCCTGGCCGCCCAGAATCTGTCCTCGCATATGTGGCTGGTGGCGCGCCGCGCGTAGCGCGCCGGGGTCGGTCCGACTGGAACGAGGGGAATGCCGTGAAAGACAGCACAAGAGACACTGCGCAGGACTCGGTGAAGCGCTGCTACTCCACTTGGGGCGAGCGCTATTACGACGAATATTACCACTCTGAAACCGCCTATCCGCCGGTCCATACCGGCATCATGCGCGACATGATCCAGGCGGCTGGACCGCGTACCGTGCTGGACGCCGGCTGCGGCCCGGCCTCGATGCTGCGCGACCTGGTCGATCTGCCGGCAGAATTCTACGGCTTCGACCTCACACCGGAGATGGTCCAGGTCGCCCATGAGGTCCTGGGCAAAAGCGGCCTGCCGGCGGACCGCGTCTGGCAGGGCAGTGTGCTCGATCCGTTAGCCTATCGTCATGCCGGCAGCGACCGTTCGACGTTCGATTTCGCGCTCTGCTTCGGCGTCCTGCCGCATATTCCGGCTGGTGATGACGCCACCGTGCTGCACAACCTGACGGCCGCCATCAATCCAGGTGGCCGCATCGCCATTGAGGCACGCAACCAGCTGTTTGCGCTGTTCACCTTGAATCGCTACAGCCGTGACTTCTTCCGTCAGACCCTGATTGACGAGGCCGGATTGCGGGCGAAGGCCAGTGGCGACGAAACTGCCGCCCTCAATGCAGCCTTCGAGGAGATCAACCGGCACTTCCGCGCGGACCTGCCGCCAATCCGCAAGGGCTATGAGGACGAGCCCGGATATGACGAGGTCCTGTCGCGCACGCACAACCCGTTCGAACTGGCGGCCCAGGCCCGCGCCGCCGGGCTGGTCGATGTGGAGGTCCTCTTCTATCACTTCCACGCTCTACCGCCGATGGTTGAAGCCGAGATGAAGCCGTTCTTCCGCCGCGCCAGTCTCGACATGGAAAACCCGCGCGACTGGCGTGGCTATTTCATGGCCTCTGCCTTCATCCTCACCGGCACGAAACCCGCTTGATCACATCGCCCGACATTGCCGCGTCCGGCGGCTGGGAAGCGCATAACATCTGGCAACACAGCCGTACCGTGCGCGAGCTGTACATCGCGCGGGCTCGCGACGAGGCCGAAGAGATGACCTGCGCCGCCCAGGCCGCCGAACTTTTGCAGGGCCTGGCGCGTGACGGCGAGAGTCTTCTCGATATTGGCTGTGGCTCCGGCTACTTCCTGCATTCGCTACGCCGGCGCAATATACCACTAGCCTATCATGGCATTGATGCCACCCGCGACTTCATCGAGATCGGCCAGCGCGAACTGGCCCGTTTCGGCTTGCCCGCCACCAACCTGCAGCCCCTGCGCATCGAGGATCTGCAAGGCATAGCCGACCATGTCCTGTGCATGAACGTGTTGTCGAATATCGACAACTACCACAAACCGTTGGAACGCATCCTGAAATCCGCCAGCAGGAGCGTCATCCTGCGTGAGTCAATCGCTGAGGCATCCAGCTACGCCTTCGTGCGCGATGAATATTTGGATGCCGGCGTCGCGCTGAACGTGCATGTAAACACCTATGCTCGCGACGAGATCGCCCGGTTCATCGAAAGCTACGGCTTCCGGGTCTCCTTCATTCTTGATCGCAGGACGAAAGGCAAGCCGGAGTTGGTGATCGGGCACCCCCACCACTGGACCTTCGTGCAGGCCCAGCGCATCTCCTAACCGAAGGTTTCTCACCAATGTCCCGCATTACCGGCTGTATCTCCCCCGCGTCGATCGAAGATCGAGAGCGCGTCGCCCGCATGCTGGCTGCCATGCCGACGCCGACGGAGTCGCGCCAGTTGACCCAAGCCGGAACGGCCGCATTGGGTTGGACCGGCCGTGCGGGCGGGCGCGGCGGCGCTTGGAACATCGACGGCCTTGCCATTGCCATCGACGGCGCCGTCGCCAATACTGATGAGCTCGATGTTCCCGGCGCACATGACGGCGCACGCATCGCCGCGCTGTACCGCCGCGGCGGCATCGACGCCGTCGCCGCCAGACTGGCTGGCGACTACGCCATCGCCCTTTATGACTCCGCAGCCCATACCCTGTGGCTGCTGCGCGACCGCCTCGGCGTCAAACCGCTGTACTATGCAGCTGGCAATTCCGGCCTCGTCTTCGCCTCCCAACCGTCGGGACTGTTCGCGGCGGGCGTATCCCGCCGGCCCAACCCCGCCTTCCTCGCCCGCTTCTGCGGCCTGCATTACCGGCTGATCGACAACGATGCCGCCACCTCGCCCTATCTCGGCATCGCGCAACTTCCTGCTGGCCACCTGCTCAAGGCTGTCGGCGGCACGCCCCCCAGCGTCCATTGCTACTGGACCCTGCAGGAAGCCGAGGAATGGCGGGGGGATGAAGCGACGCTCGCCGAGCAGTATCGGGAAATGCTGTTCCGCGCTGTCGGCCGGCGGCTTTCCATCGCCGACCGCCCCGCCTTCACCCTGTCGGGCGGACTCGATTCCTCGTCCGTGCTGTGCTCGGCCGCGCATCTGCAGGGCAAACGTCAGTTCGCGACCTCCAGCGTCTATGTCGACGCCACCTATGACGAGCGGGACGAGATCAAGGATGTCGTCGACGAAAAGGTCTCGGAATGGATGCCGATCGAGATTCCCAATCGCATCGACCTTATCGACATCGTCCGCAAGATGGTCCGCATTCACGACGAGCCAGTGGCAACCGCCACCTGGCTGTCGCACCAGATCCTGACGCAGGCGATCGCCGATCGCGGCTTCACGTCGCTCTTCGGCGGCTTGGGTGGCGACGAACTGAACGCGGGCGAATACGAATATTTCCCCATGCTGTTCGCCGATCTGCTGCAGGCCGGCCAGGCTGAGCGCTACGACCACGAGGTGCAGGCCTGGGCGCATCATCATGACCACCCGATCTTCCGGAAGACGCCGGAGACCGCGAAAGCAATGATGGCACGCATGACCGACCCGTCAGTGCCGGGAAAATGCCGCACTGACGAGACGCGCATGTTGCGCTACGCCACCACCATCCGGCAGGACTATTTCGATTTTAGCGGCTTCACCCCCGTGATGGACGCGCCCTATCGCAGCTACCTGAAGAATCGCACCTTCCAGGACATCGTCCGCGAAACCCTGCCCTGCTGCCTGCGCGCCGAGGACCGACAGTCCACTGCCGCCGGCCTTGATCATTACGACCCCTTCCTTGATCACGACCTGGTCGAATTCATGTTCCGCGTGCCGGGACACATGAAAATCCGCGACGGCGTCACCAAGCGCCTCTTGCGCGTCGCCATGAAGGGTGTGCTACCCGAAGCAACCCGCACGCGGATAAAAAAGACCGGCTGGAATGCTCCCGCGCATCAATGGTTCCAAGACAAAGCCCTGTCCGGATTGCGCGACATGATCCACTCGACCAAGATTCGCAATGTCGGCTTCCTGAACGAAACGGAAGCCGACCGCATTATCGACGAACACATGGCGATTGTCCGAGATGGCGTTGTTAAAGAAAACCATATGATGTTCCTGTGGCAATTGCTGAATACCGTCACATGGCTCGAAACCATCTGATATCACAAACGGGAGCTCGCCTTCATGCCAATGATCATCGCTGAAATCGGCTCAGTACATGACGGCAGCTTCGGAAATGCCGTCAAGCTGATCCAGGCCGCCGCAGCCTGTGGCACCGATGTCGTCAAATTCCAGACCCATATCGCCGCTGCCGAGACGACGCGCAACGCACCAATGCCGCCCTATTTCAAGGGTGAGCCGCGGTTCGAATATTTCGAACGTACCGGGTTCAGCGAGGAGCAGTGGCGTGGCCTGCAGCAGGCCTGCCGCGATTCCGGCGTCCGTTTCCTGTCCTCGCCCTTCTCCATAGAGGCCGTCGACCTTCTGGAGCACATCGATGCCGATCTTTACAAGGTCCCATCGGGTGAAACGACCAACACCCCGCTGCTGGAGCGCCTGGCCCAGACCGGCAAACCGGTCCTGCTGTCCACCGGCATGAGCGATTGGGCGGAGATCGACCGCGCCGTCGCCATCCTCAAGCAAGGTGGCCCACTCTGCGTCATGCAATGCACCTCCGCCTACCCCTGCCCCCCAGAGCGTGTCGGCCTCAACGTACTGGCGGAGATGCGCGACCGCTATGGCGTGGAGATCGGCTACTCCGACCACACGCTTGGGCTTGGTGCCGCCGCCGCCGCCGCCGCATTGGGCGCCACCACCGTGGAAAAGCACTTCACCTTCTCCAAGCTGATGTATGGCAGCGATGCCGCCCATTCGATGGAGCCGGCGGAGTTCAGCCAGTTCTGCGCCACGCTGCGGGAAATCTGGGCCATGCGCGACCATCCGGTCGACAAGAATGACCTTGCGCCCTACCGCGAGATGAAGCGCATCTTCGAAAAGAGCGTGGTGGCCGCCCGCGACATTCCCGCCGGCACAGCGCTGACCCTGGACATGCTGGCCTTCAAGAAGCCCGGCGACGGCATTCCGGCCGCGCAGTATCGGGACATCCTGGGCCGCACCGCCCGGCAGGCAATCTCCGCTGACATGCCGCTACGCCCCGAACTGCTGGGTTGAACAGCGGCACACCCAGGAAGGAGATCGGCGGATGGATCACAAGACTTGTGCTTTATGCTTGGGCACGTTGAACCGTGTCGCCCTGACGCATGGCCGTCCCGACCGGTTCGAAGTGGCGCTGGGCATTCCAGCCGAAGGATACAGCCGCAGCTGGCAGATATGCGACACCTGCGGTTCGGCCACGAACCAGCATAAGCATGTCACTTCCGAGCGCCTGGCCGCGATGGGCACTGCCTATTATGAGGTCGACTTTGCTGGCGGCCCGTTGCGGCCGAAATTCGATCGCGTCATGGCAATGCCGGCCAGCCAGTCCGACAATGCCGGCCGGGTCACGCGCGTGCTCAATGCCGTCGGGCGTTTTGGCCCCGCGCCGGGCGGCCCCATCCGCCTGATCGACATCGGAGCAGGGCTCGGCGTGTTCGGTGCCCGCTTTCTGGCCGAGGCCCGGGCGCGGGGCCGTGATGCGGCCTGCACCCTCTATGAGCCCGACCCCAAAGCGGCCGAGCACCTGCGTAGTCTGGACGGGCTTGATATCGTGGAAGGCCTGTTCTCCGCGACCACAGCAAAGGTCGGCGCCGCGCAGGTCATCACCATGAACAAGGTCTTGGAGCACATCCGCGCGCCGCTTGGCGTTCTGCAGGATATTGCTGCCTGCCTGCATCCGTCCGAAGGCTTTACCTATATCGAGGTCCCGGATGTCGCGACGATTGATACCCGGCCGCCGGAAGACAACATCCTAGGCGCCCTGCATCACCATCTCTATTCACCTGCCGGACTGGGCCTGCTGCTGCGGCGCGCCGGTTTGGAACCTCTTCTAATCGACAGGATTGTGGAGCCCAGCGGCAAGCTGAGCGTCTATGCTTTCGCTGGCCATTCGGCTCTGCTGAAGCGCTTGGCCGCCAGAATCAGGCCGGCCTAACCTACCCGGAGTATGAAATGAAACGAGTCTGTGTCGTCGTTGGCTCACGCGCCAATTACAGTTCCATCAAATCGGCTATGCGCGCCATCCATACGCATACCGATCTGGAACTGCAGGTCGTCTGCATGGCATCCGCCATCCTCGACCGATACGGCAACGTCGCCGCCCTGATCGAACGCGACGGCTTCCAAATCAGCGCACAACTCCATATTCTGCTGGAAGGCGAGACTCCCGCCACCATGGCGAAATCGACCGGCATCGGCCTTATCGAACTGCCGTCTGTTTTCGACCGACTGCGACCGGACTATGTGATTACCGTCGGGGATCGTTTCGAGACCATGGCAACCACTCTGGCTGCCGCCTACATGAACATCCCGATCGCCCATACCATGGGTGGAGAAGTCACCGGGACGATCGATGAAAGCATCCGCCACGCGGTCACCAAATTCGCACATATCCACTTCCCTGCAAGCCAGGATGCAGCTGACCGGATCGCCAAGCTAGGCGAACGTACCGACATGATTTTCCGAGTCGGCTGCCCGCGCATCGACTTGGTGGCTGAAGTCCTGGCGACGGATGACGGCATGCCGGCATTGGACGATGCCCTGTTCATGACCGGCGTCGGCGCGCCGCTCGACCTCAACAAACCCTTCGCCATCGTCTCCCAACATCCGGTGACGACGGAATATGGCGAAGGGGAGCGGCAGATCACGACGACTCTAGAAGCAGTCAAGCGCAACGACCTGCAGGCCATTGTGCTCTGGCCCAATGCCGACGCCGGTTCGGAAGACATTGCCCGCGGTATGCGGAAATGGCGCGAGAAAGGCATGGCGGACGGCATGCATTTCTTCAAAAACCTGCCGATCGATACCTATGTCAAACTGATGGCGCGCGCGGCCTGCCTCGTCGGAAATTCGTCCAGCGGAATCCGCGAGGGCGCCTATATCGGAACGCCCGTGGTCAATATCGGCAGCCGCCAGGACTCGCGCGAACGGGCATCGAATGTGATGGATGTCGATCACAATCCCGGCGCCATCGCCGATGCGATTGCTGATCAGCGCAATCATGGCCGCTATGCGATGCAAGACACATATGGCGACGGCAAGGCGGGCCTGCGTATTGCCGATATTTTGGCCGGATTGGGTCCGGTCACCATCCAGAAGACCATCACCTACTGAACATGCAGCTTCTCGCCATCATTCCAGCACGCGGCGGCTCCAAGGGGATTCCGCGAAAGAACCTGTATCCACTGGCTGGGAAACCGCTGATCGCCTGGACGATCCACGCGGCCCTTGCCGCGACAAGCCTCGACCGCATCGTAGTCTCGACGGATAGCGAGGAGATCGCTGCCGTCGCGCGCGGCCTCGGCGTCGAAGCCATGATGCGGCCAGCCGGACTTGCACAGGACAAGACCCCTACCTTGCCGGTGCTGCAACATGTTGTCGCCACATTGGCGGAATCAGGCTACCGACCCGACGCAGTCATGACCCTGCAGCCAACATCGCCGCTGCGCACGGCCGACAATATCGATGAAGCCGCGGCGCTGTTTTTCCGCGCACCCGAAGCTGACAGTCTGGTCAGCACCGTGACGGTACCGCATATATTCCACCCGCTTTCGGTGATGCGGCGCGACGAGGATGGATATCTGAAACCGTTCCTCGACGGCGACATGCCCTTGCGGCGGCAGGACAAGCAGGACATCTTCGCCCGCAACGGTGCCGCCATATACATCACCCGCACCGACCGATTGGCGCAGTATGTTTTCGGTGGTCGGCTGATCGGCTACAGCATGCCCGCCGAAACCTCCGTTGACATCGACGCCATGGAAGACGTGGCGATCGCGGAAGCAATGCTTTCAAAGTAATGATGCGCTCTGTCTCGACCTTGTTGCCGCGTCTCCGCAGGCGCGCCTTGCTGGAATTCGACCTTCTGCAATGGCGCGCGCAGGTCGCGGCGCTTGCCGCCACCACCCCGCCCCAGCCTACGGCCGGTACGGTACTGATCTGCGAACTCATGGCCCTATATGCGACCATCAAGGTGGAAGCTTTGCTGGCCACCGCCCTGCGCGAGAAGGGCCACGGGATTGCCGTCCTGCTTCCCGCACGAAATGGCACGGTCGAGCGGATTCACAGAGCCGCTGGCCCAACCACATTCTACTACCTCAGCGATCTGACCTCAAATGAAGACAGACTGTCTTGCCGGCAGCAAGCCGCTGGTATCGTTGCCACGACATCAGACATCAATGCCCTGATCGATCTGGAGGTCGACGGATATCGCGTCGGCCGCAATGCCCTGTCCTCGGCGATCCGCCGCCTGCGGGCCGGTCGACTGGACAACGGCGATGCGTATCACCAGTCTCTGGTGGAATCCTGCCTGGCGGAATCACTGCTGACCCGGCTGGCGGCGACCAGACTGATGGAAGAGGTCAAGCCGGTTTTTGGTCTGTTCAACGAGCGTGGCTATACGCCGGCCGGGGAAATCTTCGATGCCTGCCTGCTGCACGGCGCTGCTGGCATCCAGTGGTTTGGCGCACCGCAATCCGACTCCCTAATCTACAAGCGCTACACGCTGGCCACGCGCGATACGCATCCTTTCGCCCTCGGCCAAGATACCTGGAACGAACTGAAGGCTAGCGATTTTCCGCCCGCCGAGGAAGAGCGGACGATGCAACTCTTGGCGCGCAATTACGCCCAGGGCGCCTGGTTCAACCGCCAGCAACTGCAGGAAGGCAAGACTGTCTTCGACGTCGCCGAAACCCGCCGCCGGCTGGGTGTGGCAGAAGGCCGCAAGGTCGCAGTCATCTTCGCGCATATCCTCTATGACGCCACTTTCTTCTATGGCACCAGCTTGTTCCCGGATTACGAAGCCTGGCTGATCGAGACCGTACGTTGCGCTGTCGCCAATCCGGCGATGGATTGGATAGTCAAGGTACACCCGGTCAATGTCTGGCGCTCGCGGATGGATGGCACGCCAATGGAACAGCTCGAAAGCCTGGCGATCGACCGCGCCATCGGCAAGCTGCCGCCGCATGTCCGCCTCATGCGGGCCGATACCGACATCAACACCTATTCCCTGTTTGGTGCTGTCGATTACGGACTCACCGTGCGCGGCACAATCGGTATGGAATTGCCCTGCTTTGGCATCCCCACCGTTACTGCCGGCACCGGCCGCTATTCCGGTGCCGGCTTCACCGTCGATCCCGCCACGGCGGATGAATATCGCGCCCTACTGGCCAGACTGCAGGATGTCCCGAAGCTTGACCAGCACGCTATGCGCCTGGCCCGTCGGTATCTCTGGGGAACATTCTTCCGGCGGCCAATCCCGATGCAGTCGTTTGTCCTCGACTTCAATGCCGATCGCTTGGGCTTACCGGATTTGCGAGTCGACACGACCGTCGCTCCGACCGTTCAGTCCTCTGGCCGCTTCCTTGATGACCTCATCCGGATTTCAGGTTGGCTAGCAGGCGAGACAACTTCCGACCTGCTGCGGGCCGAAGACCAGCACGCCCGATGAATATCGGCATGTCCCGAGAATGCGGTCTCCCCCGCACGCTGTTCGTGACGCCGCATGCCTTCAATCATCTGACCGGCGGCGGCATCACCTTTTCCAATCTTTTCCGCGGCTGGCCGCAGGACCGGCTGGCGACGGTGCATAACGACTACATCCCGACCACCGACGATGTCTGCCGGCAATATTACCGCCTCGGGCAGGCTGAGCTCGACCTCTGGACGCCGGTCCGCCGTGCCGCAAACCTCCTCGGCATGACGCCGGCCCGTGATATCGCTGCACTCGCGGCAGCGGCCGGCGCGCCGCCTGGCAGCGCGCCGCCCAGCTGGGCCCGCCGCATCCAGTCCCTGCTGATCGATGCGGAAATGCCGCGTTCGGCGTGTCTCACGCCAGCCCTGGAACGCTGGATCGAGGCCTTCCGTCCCGAAGTCCTCTACACGATCCTCGGCAGCAACGGATTCATGGACCTGATTAACCTGATCCGCCGCCGTTTCGATTTGCCGCTCGTGGTCCATATCATGGATGACTGGGCCTCGTCGGCGCATCGCCACGGCCTGCTGTCGCCGCTGCAGCGCCACGGCATGAATTGGCGCCTGCAGCATTTCTATAATGCTGCCCATACGCGGCTGGCGATCAGCGATGCGATGGCCGAGACATACAGCCAGCGCTATGGCCAACCCTTCTCGGCGCTTCATAATGCAATCGATATTGCGCGCTGGCAGTCCCTGGCACGTCGCGACGCCACCGCCAGCGATAAGGGAAACCTCCTCTATATTGGCTCGGTCATGCCGCAGGCCCAGCTCAGCAGCCTCGTCGACTGCTGTCGGGCCGTTGCCGACCTGCACACCGGCGGCCGGCAGATCTCGCTCAGTATCGCCTCGCCCCAATTCCAGATTGATCCGGTGCGCCATCTGCTAACCATCCACCCAGCGATCCGTATTCTCGATCCCATCGAGGATGACGAGCAGTTCTTCCGCAGCATTGCCGCCGCCGATGCACTTTTGCTACCGGTAAATTTCGACGAGGAAAGTATCCGCTTCATCCGCTATTCGATGCCAACCAAGGTGCCGGCCTATTTGTTTTCCGGCACTCCGATCCTGGCCTATGGTCCGGGCGATCTGGCGCAGACTCGATATGCACAGGAGGCCGGCTGGGGCCTCGTGGTGGATCGCCCCGATCCGGCGGCCCTGAAGGCGGGCATGGCCGATATCCTCGACAATGCCGCCCTGCGCGATCGGCTATCGCAGACGGCGCGCGCCCTGGCGGCTGCGCGCCACGACATATCCATGGTACGACAGCAATTCCGGTCTCTCCTCGCTGGGGCCGCAGCAGCGGGGGCACAAGCGTGAAACAGGTTTTCGCCACGCGCCAGGGCATCCTGGTGAATGACGTGCCCGCTCCCGGCCTTGAGCCCGGCACCATTCTGGTCCGCACCGGGCATTCCTGCATTTCGGTCGGAACCGAGATGAGCGGCCTGCGCTCGCTGAAGAAGCCGCTGTGGCGTCGCGCGGTGGAAGAGCCGGAAAAGCTGATGAAGCTGGCGCGTCATATCCGCAATGAAGGCGCGGCCAAGACGCGCGCGCTGCTGCGGGCACAGCTGAGTGCCGCGCATCCGGTTGGCTATTCGGCCGCCGGGACGGTTGTCGCCATCGGCGAGGACGTCGAGGGCTTCTCGGTCGGCGACCGCGTCGCCTGCGCCGGCGGGCAATGGGCCCATCACGCCGAAATGATCCGCGTGCCGCTCAACATGGCGGTCAAGCTGCCCGATCAGGTCTCGACGGCGGCCGCCTCTACAGTTGCACTTGGCGCCATCGCCCTGCAGGGCCTGCGCCGCGCAGCACCGACCATCGGCGAGACCTTCGTCGTCATTGGCCTCGGCATCCTCGGCCAGATGACCCAGCGCATGCTGCAGGCCAACGGCGTGCGGGTGATCGGCTTGGACCTGCAGGAGGCGCGCGTGCAACGCGCCATGCAGCATGGCATGGCAGCCGGATTCTCCAACGCCGACAGCAGCGCCCTGAAGGCGGTCGAACGGCTGACCGGCGGCCATGGGGTGGATGGCGTGATCGTCACTGCCGCTTCGCCCTCGAACGACATTCTCTCACTTGCCTTCAGGATGTGCCGGCGCAAGGGCCGCGTCATTCTCGTCGGCGATGTCGGCCTCGATATCAACCGCGCCGACATTTACGAGAAAGAACTCGATTTTCTCATCTCCACCTCCTACGGGCCGGGCCGTTACGACAGCCGCTACGAAGAAAAGGGCGAGGATTACCCCATCGGCTACGTGCGATGGACCGAAGCGCGCAACATGACGGCCTATCTCGACCTGATTGCGTCGGGCCGTCTCGATGTCGCCGACCTACTCGAAGCCGAGTTCCCAATCCAGGATGCGACGCGCGCCTATGCCGCACTCGCCACTGGCGCGACTGCCCCGTTGTCGGTCATCCTGTCCTATGGCACAGCGGACGACGCCGCTCAGCGCCGCATCACTCTGCGCGGCACGCCGTCCGCGCGCAGCGGTGCCGTCCGGCTGGCCGTGATCGGCGCCGGCGGTTTCGCCCAAGGCACCCTGCTTCCCATCATCCAGCGCAATCCGGACCTGTTCTCCATTGAGGCTGTTGTCGGACGCCAGGGCCATCGCAGCCTGGAAGCCGGCAAGGTCTATGGCGCCGCTTATGCCACGACCAACATGCAGCAGGTCCTGGACGATCCGAATGTCGAGGCCGTCCTGATCGCCACCCGCCATGACCTGCATGCGCCTATGGTTCTGGCTGCCGCGCGCGCCGGCAAGCATGTCTTCGTCGAAAAACCGCTCTGCCTCAGCCGCGCGGAGCTGGCCGAGATCGAAGCCTTCTATGCAGCACCCGGTGAAAAGCCGCTGTTGCTGACCGGCTTCAACCGGCGTTTCTCCCCCTATGGCGCCGTCATCTCGAATATGCTGGCCCGGCGCAGCAACCCGCTGATGATCAATTACCGCGTCAATGCCGGCCATATTCCGTCACAGCACTGGGTGCATGGCAGTGAAGGCGGCGGCCGCAATCTCGGCGAGGCTTGCCATTTCTATGACTTCATGACATTCCTGACCGGCGCAAGGGCCGTCGACGTGCAGGCCTCAGCGATCCGGCCTGCGACCGACTATTACCGCAGCGACGACAATTTCGTCGCCGCCATCCGCTTCGAGGACGGCTCGGTCGGCACGCTGACCTATACCGCACTGGGCGCGCCAGACTATCCCAAGGAACGCGTCGAGGTCTATTGCGACGGCAGGATCGCGGAACTGGAAGATTTCAGGTCGCTGACTTTTGCCGGCGGCGGATCGAAGGGCCTGCAGACCAAACTAGCCGACAAAGGGCATGAGGCCGAGATCCTCGCCTTTGGCCGCGGCATCCGCAGCGGCGAGTGGCCGTTGCCACTGTGGCAGCAACTGCAGGCGATGCAGATCGCCTTCGATGTCGAAGGCCGTCTGAAATCCTGATCCCGATGCCCAGCAATACGCCGACCTCCGACTTCTTCGACCAAGCTGCCTCGGGCTGGTCCGATCGCTACGCCAGCGACGCCAGCTTCCGCCAGCGCCTGCAGGTCATCCTGCAGGCGGCCGCGCCCATGCTGGCCGACGGCGGCGACATCCTGGATTTCGGCTGTGGCGCGGGCGACCTGTCTGCCCTGCTGGCACAGCAGGGCTGCCGCGTCACCGGCGCGGATATTTCGGTCGCCATGCTGGAGATCGCACGCCGCCGAACCGCCGGAGAGTTCATCCAACTCAGTGATGATCCGACATTGCCATTTACGGACGACCGGTTTGATGGCTGCATCGCCTCCAGCGTCCTGGAATACGTGCCGCAGCCCGCGGCGACCCTGGCCGAGATCATCCGCGTGCTGCGCCCCGGCGGCCGGTTCCTGATGACGGTTCCCGATCCCGATCACCCCGCCCGCCGCAGGGAGGCACGGATCAAGATGCTGCTGCGCATTCCGGGCCTGCGGCACGTGCTCGCCCTGTCCCGCTGGAAAGAAGGCGCGGCCTATCTTCAGATTTCTCGCAATCGTCCGGCACTGGCCACATGGCAGGGCAGACTGCAGGATCTGGGCCTGGGCGAAACCGTCATTCACTGCAGCGGCCTGCCGCTTGCCATCATCATGGGCCGTAAACCGTCATGACCCGCTATAAGCCGTCGCCGGTGCCCGCCGAGGCTTCCAGCCCGCTACCGCTGCCTACGGAAGACATCTACGGCAATACCAAGAAGCTGCGCTTCATTATAGATCGGCTCGACCGTCATGCCGAACGGATCGGCCGGCCGCCCGTGGTGCTCGATTTCGGCTGCGGCAATGCCGACGCCATGGGGCAATATCTGGCCGACGGGCAGCGCCGCTATTACGGCGTCGACATGCATGATGCGTCGCTCGACCACGCGCGCAGCATCTGCAAGAACCCCAACACCACCTTCTCGAAAACCGTGCCTGATGGCGTGACCTTCGATGCGCTCGTCTATGCCGACGTTCTGGAGCATCTGCACGATCCGACCTCTGCCCTGCGCGAGCATGTTGGCCGGCTTGCATCCGGCGGCATCGTTCTAGGCTCGGTGCCGAATGGCTACGGCCCGTGCGAGATCGAAAAATTCCTGACGCGCCATCTGCATCTCTATGAGATCGCGCGCTGGCCGCTGCAGATGGCCCGGCGGCTGGCCGGCCGCGCACGACCCAACGCCGCGGCCGTGCCCTACAATCATGAGTCCGGCCATGTTGTATTCTTTACGCTGAGCATGCTGGAAGCGATGGCCGCCGATGCCGGCCTAAGCATCACACGGTTCGGCCATGGCGGCTTCGTCGGGGCAGATCTGACCGGCGCAACGATTTTCCGCACGC
The DNA here is from genome assembly GCA_023434425.1 of Pseudomonadota bacterium. GTDB lineage: Bacteria > Pseudomonadota > Alphaproteobacteria > Ferrovibrionales > Ferrovibrionaceae > Ferrovibrio. The sequence goes on from JAEYSS010000220.1 coordinate 59,621, forward strand.
AGGGCTTTGCCGACTGGAATGCCCGCATTTCCGACCGGCTGCCGTCCCGCATGGTCTCTACTTGGTATTTCGAACTGGCCCGTAGCGACATAAATTGACCCCGCGCCGATGACCACGCTGAAGGACTACATCCGCCTGATGCGGCAGTTGCCGCTGAGCGAGGTCGGGCGGCGCGGCAGCGCCTTGCTGTTGCGTGCCGCCCGCCACCGGCTCGAACGGTGGCGCGACGGGCGGAGCGGCACCTATCTGCTGGACACCACCGCACCGGATATCGCATTCCGGATGCGGTTCGGCGGCGAGGCACTCCCGGCCGAGATCGCGGATCGCCTGTGCCAAGAAGCCCGCCACGCCATCGTCCACGAATTCGACATCCTCGGCTCCGGGCGGGTCCCCGTTCATCACGGCATGGCCTGCGCGGGGATCGAGGGGGTGTGCCATCCGCAACAGCCGGCGGTGACGGCCGATGCCGAAGGTGCCTGGCTGCAAGGACGCGTCACGTCGGCCAACCTGGCCGAAAGCCAGCGCATCTGGCGTCTGATCCGCAGCGGCGTCTGGGCCCAGCCGGATTATCGCCCGATCGACTGGCAGATCGACATCCGCTCCGGCTACCGCTGGTCGGAGCTCAGCTACTATGCAGATATCCAGATCGGACCAGCGCGCGGCGCGGACATCAAGCTGCCTTGGGAACTCGCCCGCATGCAGCACCTGCCGCAACTGGCGCAGGCAGCCCGGCTGGGGGAGACGAGTGCGGAAACCGAAATCCGCGCCCAGATTCTCGACTTCATCGCCAGCAATCCACCGCGCCATGGCGTCAACTGGAAAGGCCCGATGGACGTTGCCATCCGCGCCGTCAACTGGCTGGTCGCCCTGGGCATAATGCAGGATGGTGGGTGTGCTTACGATGCCGAGTTCCGCGCCGTGGTCGGCCGCAGCCTTCTCGAGCACGGCCAACATGTGCTTCAGCATCTCGAATGGTCGGAAGAACCGCGCAGCAATCACTACCTCGCAAATATCACTGGCCTGCTGTTCATCGCCGCGCACCTGCCGGCAACCCCGCTGACGAACGGCTGGCTCGGCTTCGCCACCCGCGAATTCCTGATCGAGCTGCAGCGACAGTTCCATCCGGACGGCAGCAACTACGAGGCCTCTACCGGCTATCACCGCCTGTCCTCCGAAATGGCCCTGTTTGGTTCGGCGCTCCTGCTGGGTCTTGACCCAACCGTCCAGCAGCAGGTAGCGCAACCACAGCCGCGGCTTGCCGTCCGCCCGCCCCAGCCAGGGAAGGCACTACCACTGCATGCCCTGCCCGACGGCACACAGACCCTGCTCCCGGCGACGCTCTGGCCGCTGCTGGAACGCATGGCGGAATTCACCGCCGATATCCTCAAGCCCGATTGCCGTCCGATACTGATTGGCGACCAGGATTCCGGCCGCCTACTCAAGCTGGACCCGTCGACCGCCTCTCCGCATGATCACCGCGGCCTGCTGCGCCTGGCCGGCGCGCTGTTCGGCCGGCCCGACCTGACCGCGGCGGGCGGCGGGCGAGGCATCGAAAGCCAGGCTCTGGACGCCCTGTCACGGCAGCGCTTCCTACCCGCCTCCGGCGATCGCTTTCCCGCCCGGCATTGCCGCATCGGCCCGGACAGCGCACCCGCCCTGCCGCAGGCACCGGTCGCCCGGCACATCAGCCTGCACCTGCCGGCCGGCAGCACGGTGGGCCAACAGCTCGCCGGTTACCCGGATTTCGGCCTCTATGTCCTCCGCTCCGAGCGGCTGTTCTGCGCCTTGCGCTGTTTCGATCCGGCGGTATCCGGAATCTGGGGCCATTCGCACGACGACAACCTGTCCATCGAACTGGTGATCGACGGGGTGGACTACATCGTCGATCCCGGTACCTACGTCTACACCTCGATTCCAGAATACCGTGACCTGTACCGCAGCGCGGCGGCGCATTTCACGCCCCGGCCCGCCAACAGGACCGCCCTGCAGACCGCCGGTCCCTTCACGGCGCGGCAGATTGCCCGCGCCACCTGCCGGCAGTTCGGGCCCCAGGGCTTCTCGGCCATCCTGACCGGACCGGACTGGACTGCCGAGCGTACCGTCGTGCTTGGCGAGAACAGCCTGGATATCTTTGACGCGGTTTCCCCCGCACCACTGGCGGCACCGCCTTCCCCTGATCAACGTCCCACCGTCACCGATGGCTACGGCTGCAAAACCACGCGTCCTGCTTACCTTTTTTGAAGGCCTGACCGAGACGGTCATCGACTCCCAGGTCCTGGGACATGTACGCCTCATGCAGGAAGCCGACATTGCCGATTTCGAGATCTGGGCGCTGCCCTGGGATCCGAACGTGCGCGATCTGTCGCTGGCGCGCCAAGCCGAGGCGCAACGCCGCGCCGGCTGTCCGATCAGGATTCTTCCCGGTGCCCGGCCGGGGAAATTCGCCTCGGTGGCGACAAATGCCGCGACGCTGTCAAAAGCTGCAACACGGCACGGCGCGCGATTCGACATCGTGCATGCCCGCACCGATTACACCGCTCTCGCCGCCGAGCCATTGGCTCGTAGCATGGGTGCCGCCCTGCTATTCGATTGCCGGGGCGATTCCGCTGCCGAACTGGATTATCGCGCCGACTTGCGCCATGGCTTGCGCCGCCTGCTCAAGCCGCTTCTGCGCCACATCCTGACCCAGCGCCTGCGTCGCGCCGCGCGGCTCTGCGATCGCGCCCTCTTCGTCAGCCATCCCCTGCACCGGCTGGTCGCCAGCGAGATCGGCGACAAACCACATGCCGTAATCCCCTGCTGCGCCTCGGAAGATGACTTCTTCTTCGATACCTCCCTGCGCGAGAAAACCCGCCAGGGACTCGGCTATACCGGCAGCGACATCGTCTACATCTACTCCGGCGGGCTCCAGCCCTATCAGCGGCTGGACGACACCATCGACGCCTTTACCCGGCTGCATGCCGGGAATCCCGCGGTGCGGCTGCTGATCGCCACGCCCCGCCTCGTGGAGGCCAGAGAGCTCCTAGGCCACCTGCCTCCTGGCTGCTGGCAGGTCATATCGGCAAAGCTCGAGGATGTGAACAGCCTGCTCAATGCCGCCGATGCCGCCTTCCTGTTACGGCATGACGACCAGACCAATCGCGTCGCCTCGCCCACCAAGTTCGCGGAATATTGCCTGACCGGCCTGCCCGTGATCATGACCGACGCCATCCGCGACAGCCATGCGCTGGCGCAGAAGCATGGCAATCTCATGCTTTTCGATGACGCAGTGCCGGCTCTCGCCCTGCCGCCGCAACTGGATCGCGCCGCTCTAGCAAAGCGCTATCGCGGCCGACTGGGCAAACAGGCCTTCTTCGAGGAGTACCGCCGGATTTACGCACCAACCTGAGCCATCATCCTTTCCAAGAAAGAAGAAAGAGCGCCGCTTCATCCGCGGCGCTCTTTCTTCTTTGCGCTCTGCAACTCAGATATAGCCATTGGCACGAAGGTATTCGATGATCTGCTCAGCGGCCTCGGAGGCCGAAACCTTCTTGGTATCGATGCAGAATTCCGGATTCTCCGGCGCCTCGTAGGGCGAGTTGATGCCGGTGAAGTTCGGGATCCCGCCGGCACGGGCCTTCTTGTAGAGTCCCTTCGGATCGCGCTTTTCGCATTCCTCCAAGGGAGTTGAGAGATAGATCTCGATGAACTCCCCCGCCTCCAGCATGTCCCGAGCCGCTTGCCGCTCAGCCCGGAATGGCGAGATCAGAGCGGTGATTACGATCAGCCCGGCATCGACGAAAAGCTTCGAGACCTCGGAGACGCGACGCACATTCTCTACCCGTGCCTCCGGTGTGAAACCGAGATCCCGGTTCAGGCCGTGCCGTAGATTGTCGCCGTCCAGCATGTAGGTATGACGCCCGAGATCCGCGAGGCGTCGCTCGACCAGATCGGCGATCGTCGACTTGCCCGCACCACTCAGGCCAGTGAACCAGAGAACCGCCGGCTTCTGCTTTTTCAATTCGGCGCGCAGGGTCTTGCCGACCTCCATCTTGTGCCATTCAATATTGGTGGCGCGACGTAGGGCGAAATTAATGATGCCAGCACCCACCGTACGGTTAGTGAACGGATCGATGACGATGAAACCGCCGCCCTCGCGACTATCGGCATAGGCATCGCAGACAAGTGGATAATCGAGACCCAGGGTCGCTACACCGATTTCGTTGAGCGCGAGCACCTGCGTCGCCTCATGCAGCATGGTGTTAACATCGACCTTATATTTCAGGTTCGTCACCGCGCCGCGAATCAGCCGTGCGCCGCATTTCACCAGATACTGGCGGCCGGGCATCAGCGCATCGCTGTCCATCCACAACAGATGAACCGAGAACTGGTCAGCCACGATCGGGGCGGTGCCGGCCGCGATCACGTCGCCGCGGCTGATATCGATTTCATCGGTCAGTGTCAGCGTGACGGATTCACCAGCTATCGCCTCGGAAACGGCACCCGAGGCCGCCAGAATCCCCGAGACACGGCTGGACTGACCGGACGGATAGACCGTCACCCCGTCGCCGACCGCTACCCTGCCGTCTGTGATCCGTCCGGAGAATCCGCGAAAATCCTGGTTGGGGCGATTGACCCATTGAACGGGCAGGCGCAGTCCCAGCCTAGACTGGTCGCTGGAAACGTCAATCTCCTCCAGGTGCTGCATCAGCGTCGCGCCGCTGTACCAGGACATCGCCGCGCTGTCGGTGAACACATTGTCGCCATGCCGGGCGGAGACCGGGATGCTTTGCACGCTGGCGAAATCGAGCTGTGCGGCGAAAGCGGCATAATCCCGGCAGATTTCGTCGAACCGTTCCCGGCTGTAATCCACCAAGTCCATCTTATTAACCGCCAGCACTATATGCCGGATGCCCAGCAGATTGACGATGTAGCTATGGCGCCGCGTCTGCGTCAGTACGCCGCGGCGCGCGTCGATCAGGATGACGGCCAAGCTGGCGGTGGAGGCGCCGGTGGCCATGTTCCGCGTATATTGTTCGTGGCCCGGCGTATCGGCAACGATGAAGCGGCGCCGGTCGGTGGCGAAGAACCGGTAGGCCACATCGATGGTGATGCCCTGTTCACGCTCGGCCTGCAAGCCGTCGACCAACAGGGCGAAGTCGAGGCCGCCCTCATGTGTGCCGACGGTCTTACTGTCGCTCTCCAGCGTCTTGAGCTGATCCTCTAAGATCAACTTAGAATCATAGAGCAGGCGGCCGATCAGCGTACTTTTGCCGTCATCCACGCTGCCGCAGGTAATAAATCGCAACGTCGGACGATCACCTTGGTCGCGCAGGAAGCTTTCGAGCTCCGGCTTCTTGCCTGGTATCGCTATCTCCGACATCAGAAATAGCCCTCCTGCTTCTTCTTTTCCATCGAGCCAGCCTGGTCGCGGTCGATGACGCGGCCTTGCCGCTCCGAGACGCGCGAAGCCATCATCTCGGCGATCACATCAGTCAGGGTGTCTGCTGTCGATTCGATCGCACCTGTCAGCGGATAGCAGCCGAGCGTCCGGAAGCGCACGGACCGCAGCATCGGATGCTCGCCCGCCTCAAGCGGCATGCGGTCGTCGTCAACCATGATCAGACTGCCATCGCGATTAACCACCGGCCGCAGCTTGGCGAAATACAGCGGTACGATTGGGATATTCTCCAGGTAGATGTATTGCCAGACATCGAGTTCGGTCCAGTTCGACAGCGGGAAAACCCGCATGCTCTCCCCCGGCGCAAGACGCGTATTGTACAGGCTCCACAATTCCGGGCGCTGGCTTTTCGGTTCCCAGCGGTGGGCGACACTGCGATGCGAGAAGATGCGCTCCTTGGCGCGGGATTTCTCTTCATCACGCCGCGCGCCACCGATGGCGGCATCGAAGCCATGCTGGTCGAGCGCCTGTCGCAACCCCTGCGTCTTCATGATGTCGGTGTGCAACGCGGAACCATGCGTGAAGGGGCCTATATTCCGTGCTAGACCGTCCGGGTTGATATGGACCAGCAGTTCGAGTCCGAGGTCGTGCACACGCTGGTCGCGGAAGGCGATCATCTCCCGGAATTTCCAGGTCGTGTCGACATGCAGCAGCGGAAATGGCGGCTTTCCAGGTGCAAAGGCCTTCATTAGCAAATGCAGCAGGACCGACGAATCCTTTCCGATCGAATACAGCAGCACCGGCTTGCGGAATTCCGCCGCCACTTCGCGGAAGATATGGATACTTTCCGCTTCCAGCGTACGCAGATGGCTTAGTCTTGGCGAAGAGATGGATGTCATCGGACTGTTGCTTTTGAACCTCGATATTCAACCCCGGAGGCATCAGGGCCGGTAGGACATGCCGATGGTGCCGAGCCAGTGCTGCAACTGCTGCTGCACCCTGGTGAGGCCGGCTTCCGTTTGCGCCTCGCAGCGCGCCACTAGGATGGGTGTCGTATTCGAGGCGCGCAGCAGCCACCAGCCGGCGGCATCGCCGACCCGCATGCCGTCGACATCGTTATACGCGATACCCTTGGCCTGCAGGGTCTGCTTGAGCGCGGCGATCCGCGCGAATTTTTCGTCGTCCGGGCAGTCAATGCGCAGCTCGGGCGTGTTCCAGACGCGCGGCAATGCATCGATTTGTGCCGCTAGCCAGCCCGGCGCACCATCGGACACCAGACGTAATATCCGCGCCGCGGCATAGAGCGCATCGTCGAAGCCATACCAGCGGTCGGCGAAGAAGATATGGCCGCTCATCTCACCAGCGAGCGGTGCCCCAATCTGCTTCATCTTGGCTTTGATCAGCGAGTGGCCGGTGCGATACATTACTGGCTGGCCGCCAGCCGCCGCTACGCCGTCGAACAACACCTGGCTGGCCTTCACATCAGCAATGATCGGCGCACCGGGCTGCTGTGCCAGGATTTCGCGCGCAAACAGCAGCAGCATCTGGTCGCCCCAGATGATACGGTTGCCAGCATCGACCACGCCGATCCGGTCACCGTCGCCGTCGAAGGCGATACCGATATCGGCCTGCTGCGCCGCCACTGCGGCCTGCAAGTCGACCAGATTATGCGGTTCTGTCGGATCGGGATGATGATTGGGAAAACGGCCGTCGATCTCGCCGAACAGTACGGTATGGCGGCCCGGCAGCCTTGCCGTCAGGCGCTGCACCACTTCGCCGGCAGCGCCATTGCCGCAATCCCATACCACGCTGAGTGGTCGCATCTGCGCCAGTTCGCCCAGCAGGCGATCAAGGTAAGCTTCGAGTACGGCCACGTCGCGCACCGTGCCTTGGGCTTCCGGTACATAGTCTCCGGTTGAGACGATGCGATGCAGGTCCTGGATGTCGTCGCCGTAGAAAGGCTTGCCACCGAGCACAATCTTCATGCCGTTATGGTCGGGCGGGTTATGCGAGCCGGTCAGCATGACGGCGCCGTCGGTGCCATTCACTGCATCGGCGAAATACAGCATCGGTGTCGGCCCAAGCCCGATCCGCTCGACCGCAAGGCCACAGGCGGCGAGGCCCTCGACCAACGCGGCTTCCAGCTCCGGCGACGACAGCCGGCCATCTCGCCCAACCGACACCCGCCGACCACCGTCCCGCACCACGCGAGTCCCAAAGGCGCGGCCGAGCTGGCGCACCACGGCGGGCGAAAGCTGCCGTGGTACCACGCCACGGATGTCGTAGCTGCGCAGGATTTCCGACGGAATGGCGGGAGTTTCGGGCGCGGCGTCAGGGGGTCTCATGATGGCCGCAAAATATCAGCTTCCCGCGACTGTGCAATCCGCCGCCGCGTCATCAGCCGGACAGAACTACACGCCCTGCCATTCGCTAAAAAGGAACGCACACCCATCTGGGATCCCCGACATGACGATTGAGGCCACCCCTCCTGCGGCCACGTACCGGCAATCACGCCGGCCAACTCCAATGACGTGTCGATTCATAATAGCATACCATCTTGGTCGTGGATGACGACGATGTCCGCGCCGTCATCGTCGAAGGCCTAGAGGAGAAGGACTTCACCGTGCCGGAAGCCGACATGCTGAGCTCTGCGATTTTGCCGCCGGCCTTGAAGGCCCGAAGAGCACGCGAATACCTCGCCCGGCTGCAGAGGATTCTCGACGACCCGCTGCGGGCCAAACGGATCGCGCTGGCGCCGCTGCCGGATCCTGCCGACGAACAACAAAAAAGCCCCGCCAGTTTCACCTGGCGGGGCTTTTCGATTTGGTTGCGGGAGTAGGATTTGAACCTACGACCTTCAGGTTATGAGCCTGACGAGCTACCGGGCTGCTCCATCCCGCG
>JAEYSS010000234.1 GCA_023434425.1 Pseudomonadota bacterium
ACGGGCGGCGCGACGCCCGCTTCCTTCGAGCCGACGATCGACTATGTCGTCACCAAGATACCGCGCTTTGCCTTCGAGAAATTCCCCGGCGCCGATCCGACGCTGACAACCGCGATGAAGTCCGTCGGCGAGGTCATGGCCATCGGCCGCACATTCGCCGAGAGCCTGCAGAAGGCGCTGCGCGGCTTGGAAACAGGCCTCACCGGCCTCGATGACATGACCTTCGAGGGGCTCGGCACCGGCGACGACAAGAACGTCGTCCGCGCTGCACTCGCGCACCCGACGCCGGATCGCCTGTTGAAGGTCGCGCAGGCCATGCGCATGGGCGTCGATCACGAGCAAATCCACGCCTCCTGCCGCATCGATCCGTGGTTCCTCGAGCGTATGCAGGAAATCATCGACGAGGAAGCGCGTGTCATCGCGCACGGCCTGCCCGAGAACGTCGAGGCTTTGCGCGACCTCAAGGCCATGGGCTTTTCGGATGCGCGGCTCGCGAAACTCGCGGGCAAGAAGGAAGCGGATGTGCGTGCGCTCAGGAAGAAGCTCGGCCTTGCGCCAGTCTTCAAGCGCATCGACACCTGTGCGGCCGAATTCGCCTCGCCGACGCCGTACATGTATTCGACCTACGAGCGCGGTCTCGTGGACCAGCCTGTGTGCGAGGCACAACCGACGGCCGCAAAGAAGGTCGTCATTCTCGGTGGCGGGCCGAACCGCATCGGACAGGGTATCGAGTTCGACTACTGCTGCTGTCACGCCTGCTTTGCGCTCACGGCTGCCGGATACGAGACCATCATGGTCAACTGTAACCCGGAGACCGTCTCGACCGATTACGACACGTCGGATCGCCTCTACTTCGAGCCACTGACGGCCGAGGATGTGCTGGAGATCATCCGCGTCGAGCAGTCGAATGGGACGCTCAAAGGCGTGATCGTGCAGTTCGGCGGCCAGACGCCGCTGAAGCTCGCCGCCGGCCTGGAAGCTGCGAAAGTGCCCATCCTCGGCACCTCACCGGATGCCATCGACCTTGCCGAAGACCGTGAACGCTTCCAGCAGCTGCTGCAGCAGCTGAAACTGAAGCAGCCGGAAAACGGCATCGCGCGCTCGGAAGACGAGGCGCGCCAGGTGGTGGCCCGCATCGGCTATCCGGTGGTGATCCGGCCGTCCTACGTCCTGGGCGGTCGCGCCATGGAAATCGTGCGCAGCAATGCGCAGCTCGAACGCTACATGACCGAGGCCGTGAAGGTTTCCGGTTCGTCGCCGGTGCTGATCGACAGCTATTTGTCGGATGCCATCGAAGTCGATGTCGACTGCCTGGCCGATGCCGAGACGCAGTTCGTTGCCGGCGTGATGGAACATATCGAAGAGGCCGGGATTCACTCTGGCGACAGCGCCTGCACCCTGCCGCCCTACAGCCTGGCACCGGAAATCATCGCCGACATCAGGCAGCAGACCGAAGCGCTCGCCCGTGCGCTGAAGGTCGTCGGCCTGATGAACGTGCAGTATGCGGTGAAGGACGGCGTGGTCTATATCCTTGAGGTCAATCCGCGTGCCTCGCGCACGGTGCCTTTCGTCGCCAAGGCCATCGGCCAGCCGCTGGCCAAGATCGCTTCGCGCGTCATGGCCGGTGAGAAGCTCGCCAGCTTCAATCTGCACGACAACGAAGTCGACCATATCGCCGTCAAGGAAGCGGTCTTCCCGTTTGCCCGCTTCCCCGGCGTCGACATCATCCTCGGCCCCGAGATGAAGTCGACCGGCGAAGTGATGGGCATCGACCACGATTTCGGCACCGCTTTTGCCAAGGCGCAGCTTGCCGCCGGCACGATCCTGCCGGCCACCGGCAGCGTCTTCATCTCGGTGCGCGATGGCGACAAGCCGGGCCTGGTGGATTCGGCGCGCCGGCTGGTCGCCATGGGCTTCGAGATCGTCGCCACCTCGGGTACCGCGCGTTTCTTCGAGGAGCACGGCATCGCCGTCAGGCGCGTGAACAAGGTGATGGAGGGCAGGCCGCATATCGTGGATGCCATGAAGAACGGCGACATCCAGCTGGTGTTCAATACCTCGGAAGGCGCGGCCTCGATCCGCGACAGTTTCGACCTTCGGCGCACCGCTTTGATGAATAAAATCCCGTACTTCACCACCATGGCAGGCGCCAAGGCAGCCGTGCGGGCGATCGAGGCGCTGCGGGCAGGAAGCCTTGCGGTCACTCCCCTGCAGGCTTACTTTTAACGGTCTGACAGGAAGGGAAATATGCAGAAGATCCCGATGACCGCGACCGGCTACCACCGTCTGGAGGCCGAGCTGAAGAATTTGAAGTCGGTCGAACGGCCGTCGGTAATCCGTGCGATCTCGGAAGCGCGCGAGCATGGCGACCTGTCCGAGAATGCCGAATATCATGCCGCCAAGGAACGCCAGGGCTGGATCGAGACGCGCATCCTCGAAGTCGAGGACAAGCTGAGCCGCGCCGAGGTGATCGACGTTTCCAAACTGTCGGGCGACAAGGTGAAATTCGGCGCCACCGTTGTGCTGGCCGACGAAGACACCGACGAGGAAAGCACCTATCAGCTCGTCGGCACCGACGAGGCCGACATCAAGGCCGGCCTGCTGTCGATCACCGCGCCGCTGGCGCGTGCGCTGGTCGGCAAGTCGACCGGTGAAACGGTCGAAGTTTCCACGCCGAGTGGCGCCAAGGCTTACGAGATCGTCTCGGTCGCCTTCAAGTAAGGCTTTTGCCGAGGGGAGGCCTCCAGTGGATCGCGCGACCCTCGACAAGCTCTACAACAACCGCGCCGCTGTCCCAACGCATCCGCAGGATATCGCGCGCTGGGCCACCGAGAGTGCGCGGGCCCGCGCCGAACTGCCGCATCATGCCGATCTGGCCTACGGGCCGCATCCGCGCGAGATCCTCGACCTGTTCACGCTGGCCGCAGTCGGCCGTCCGCTGCTGGTCTTCATCCATGGCGGCTACTGGCAGGCGATGAGTAAGGGCGAGGCCTCGCAGATTGCCCACGGTTTCGTCCGCGCCGGCCTGGCCAATGTGGCGCTGCTGAATTATCCGATCGGGCCGGAAGCCCGCATGGACCGGATCGTGGCCTCGATCCGCCGCGGCATCCTGTGGCTTTGGCAGCATGCCGCCGATTACGGCTTCGACCGCGACCGCATCTATGTCAGCGGGCATTCGGCGGGCGGCCATCTCACGCTGATGGCGATGCTGACCGACTGGTCCGCGCTGGACCCCGCCGCGCCGGCCGACCTGATCAAGGGCGGCTTTTCGATCTCGGGGCTGTATGATCTGCAGCCGATCCGGCAATGCTATCTCAACGACAGGCTGGGCATGGATGAGGCGGAAGCGGCGCGCAATTCGCCGCTCGCCCTGCTGCCCGGCAGCACGGCGGCCCTGCCGCCGCTGATCTGCGCCGTGGGCGGGGCGGAAACCCCGGCTTTTCTGCAGCAGCAACACGATTTCGTGACCGCATGGGCGGCGCGTGGCGGACACGTGACCGCCATCACGGTACCCGGACGGCATCACTTCGATATTGTCGACCAGATGGCGCAGCCGGGCGCGGTCCTGCAGACCGCGATGGCCGATATGCTGCGCCAGGGGGAAACATCATGAGCGGACCGAAGCGCGTTCTGTTGGTCGATGACGACAAGACCCTGCAGGGCCTGCTGGCCGAGCAGCTGGAAACCACCCGCGAATTCTCCACCCTTTGCGTCAACGATGCCGCCGCAGCGCTGCAGGCGGCGCCGGGCGAGCATTTCGACCTGGTGCTGCTGGATGTCGGCCTGCCTGACATGGACGGCCGCGATCTGTGCCGCGAATTGCGCAGCCAGGGACTCCGAGCCCCGGTGATCATGCTGACGGCGGCCGATGGCGAGGCCGACACCATCATGGGGCTGGAAGCCGGCGCAAACGATTACGTCACCAAGCCGTTCAAGCTTGGCGTGCTGATGGCGCGGATCCGTGCCCAGCTGCGCCAGTTCGAGCAGAGCGAAGACGCTGTCTTCACCATCGGGCCCTACAGCTTCCGGCCGGCCAACAAGGTGCTGCTCGACAACGAGAAGGCGGGCAAGAAGGTGCGGCTGACCGAGAAGGAAACCGCGATCCTGAAATACCTGCTGCGTGCCGGCACAAAGCCGGTGCCGCGCGAGACCCTGCTGGCCGAGGTCTGGGGCTACAATGCCGGCGTCTCCACCCATACGCTGGAAACGCATATCTATCGCCTGCGCCAGAAGATCGAGCGCGATCCCAGCGCCGCCCGGCTGCTGATCACCGATCCGGGCGGCTACCGCCTGCAGCCCTGATGACGGCGCTGATGTCGAGCGGGTAACTAGCGGCCGCCAAATTTGGGCGGCCGTTTCTCTGCCATCGCCGCACGGCCTTCCAGGAAGTCCTCGCTGCGGAAGCTGCCGGCGGCACGGTCGCGCGCGGCGCGCTCATCGAACAGGTGTGCTGCGATCTCGTTCAGGCTCTGCTTCATGCCGCGCAAAGCCTGCGGCGCCAGGCCGCTTAAGGTGGCCGCCAGTGCCTGTGCGCGCTCGTTCAGCGTCTCCGCCTCGACCAGCCAGTCCAGGAAACCTGTCCGCAGCATCTCGGCGTCGTCGAAGGTTTCGGTGGCAAGAAACAGGCGCTTGGCCGGACCAATTCCCAGTCTGGTCACAGCGCGTTTCAGGCCATGCGGGTGATACTGGATGCCGAGCTTCGCTGGCGGGATGAAACAGCGGATGCCGCGTGCGCCGAGGCGGAAATCACAGGCCAGCGCCAGATCAGTGCCGCCGCCATAGACGCCGCCCTGCAGCACACAGAGGGTGGGGAAAGGCAGGCTTTCCAGCCGGTCGCTGACGCGTTCCAGTGGATTGTCGCGCCAGTCATGGCCAGCGACCGCGCCGAAATCGACACCGGCGCAGAAGCTTTTGCCCTGCGCGCTTAAGAGGAGTGTGCGGATATCGGACCGCCCTGCGAGGTTAATCAGAGCGGAATCGAGAGCCTCCAGGTCGCTGATTTCCAAGGCATTGTGTTTTTCCGGCCGGCAAAATGTGACGGTCGCCAAAGAACCTTGGATTTCGGCAAGAAATGCTTGAGACATGCGTCAGTCCGCCCTTAATCTATTTCATGAAAGATTTCCGCACAGACCTAGCCAGCCGGCAAGGATCAGTCGGCATACAAGGTGCTCCATCCCTCGACGCTGACGGGAAAAAGGAGGCCACGGTGGGGGTTGACGATTTTTACGTGCGCTTCTGGGGCGTTCGCGGCAGCATAGCTGTCGGCTCGCCGGAAGTGATGCGCTATGGCGGCAACACTTCGGCCATCGAGGTGCGGTGCGGGTCGCACCTGCTCATCTTCGACACCGGCACCGGCGTACGCGCGCTCGGCATTGCGCTCAGCGAGCGGCAGCAGCCGATCGACGCCGACGTCTTCTTCACCCATACCCATTACGACCATGTCTGCGGCCTGCCGCATTTCTGCCCGGCCTTCGATCCGCGCAACACATTCCGCATCCATGCCGGCCATGTTACCGCTAACGGTGGCATCAAGGGCGTGCTGAAGCAGATGATGTGCTCGCCGCTGTTCCCGGTCCCGCTGGAAATCTTCCAGGCCAACCTCAGCTTCCATGATTTCGAGCAGGGCGCTGTGCTGCATCCGCATCCGGGCGTGACCGTCCGCACCGGTCCGCTGAGCCATCCCGACCTCGCCACCGGCTATCGCGTCGAATTCCAGGGCAAGTCGATCTGCTACCTGACCGACACCGAGCATCCGGCCGAAGGGTATGACGAGAATATCCTGAAGCTCATCAAGGGCGCGGATATCGTCATCTACGACTCGATGTATACCGAGGAGGAATATTCCTGTCGCAAGGGCTGGGGTCATTCCACCTGGCAGGAAGGCGCCAAGCTCTGCGACGCAGCCGGGGTGAAGACCTTCGTGGTCTTCCACCACGATCCGGACCATGACGACGCCTTCATGGACAAGGTGGCCGCTGAGGTCGAGCAGGCGCGGCCGGGCTCCATTGTGGCCCGCGAAGGCCTCGTGCTGCGGCCCTGATGGCAGGAAGCAAACACTGGCGCCGGCTCCGCATGGGGCTGCAGACGTTGCTCGGCCTGCGGAAGCAAGGCTTCTTCATTCCCTATCGCTATGCCGATGGCGTGGTGCCGGCGCAGCCGGTTTATGCCGCGCTGGCCGCGCGCTTTGCGGCGGCCGAGCCGGTTTTTCTCGATCTGCTGCGCGGCGCCGATGACTACGCCGAGGCTTTGCTGGCCATCGCGCGGCAGGGCGGCGTCGCGCCGGCACCGAAATTCGACCAGGACTGGTTCCCGACGCTGGACGCCGTCGCGGCCTACACACTGGTGCGGCAATACGGGCCGAAACGCATCGTCGAGGTTGGCTCAGGCCATTCCACGCGCTTCCTCGCCCGCGCCGTGCAGGATGCCGGACTCCCCACGGAGATCACCGCCATCGACCCGCAGCCGCGCGCCGCACTCACCGGTCTGCCGGTGCGCTTTCACAATGCGATCCTGCAGACGGCTGATCCGGCGATTTTCGCCGCGCTGGAACCCGGGGATATCCTGTTCATCGATTCCAGCCATATCCTGATGCCGGGTACCGATGTGGACTGGCTGTTCAACCGCGTGCTGCCGGCACTGCCGCCGGGCGTGCTGGTGCATATCCACGACATCTTCCTGCCCGACGACTACCCGGCCGACTGGGCCTGGCGCGGCTATAACGAGCAGCAGGCGGTTGGTCCGTTGCTGGCTGGCGGCTTCCAGCCGGTCTTCGCCAGCCATTACGCCCGGACGCGGCTGAAGGCAGATGTGCAGGCCGGCATCGTCGGCCGCCTGCCGCAGGCGACGGGGGCCCATCCGGCCAGCCTCTGGCTGATCCGGCCGAATTAGCAGCCGTGCACGGGCATATCCGAACAAGACCTTTATCCTCCCGCTGACGCGGGGCCCCGTCTCCCGCAAGCGGCAGAGGGCTTCCTCTTCCCCTCGCCCGCGAGAGCGGGAGCGGGAGGGGCCCGGCGCGGAGCGATGGGAGGGTGAGGGTTATTACGACAGCAGGCGGGGCCAGTGCCGCGCTTGTTTCTTGTCGGAATTAATGCTATTATTCCTATAATCTAGAACGTATGTTCTCCAGCGTCATCCCGGCGAAACCGCCACCTGCACGGCCGTTGTTGAACATCGTCAATAAGGAAATCAATGGCTTGGCCCGCAGCCCTGAGGGCTTATGCCGGATTTAACGGGACGAAACGGGACGGACCAGGCTCAAACGGGACGGACCAGGCTCAGACGGGACAAAACTGGCCCCGAATGGGGCATAACAGGCCCCCAACGGGACGGAACGGGCAGCAACCCTAGCGATACGGATCGGCCGCGTCGCGCAGGCCATCGCCAAAGAAGTTGAAGGCCAGGACCACCACGATCACCGGGATGGCCGGCGCCATCAGCCAGGGATACAGCGCCACCACGTTGATGTTCTGCGCTTCGTTGAGCAGCACGCCCCAGGAGGTGATCGGCGGCCGCAGACCCAGCCCGAGGAAGGACAGCGCTGTCTCGCCCAGGATCATCGACGGGATCGACAGGGTGGCCGATGCGATCAGGTGGCTCATGAAACTGGGCAGCAGGTGGCGGCCGATGATGCGGCTGGGCGAAGCACCCATCAGCTGTGCGGCGGTGGCGAAATCCTCCTCGCGCAGCGCCAGCAGTTTTGACCTGACCGCGCGGGCAAGGCCCGGCCAGTCCAACAGACCCAGAATGATGGTGATGCCGAAATAGACCAGGATCGGTGACCAGGTGACCGGCAGTGCGGCCGACAGCGCCATCCAGAGCGGCAGTTCGGGCAGACTTCGGATCAGTTCGATCAGGCGCTGGATCACATTGTCTATCCAGCCGCCGTAGTAGCCGGATATCCCGCCCAGCACGATGCCGATGATGAAGCTGATGGCAATTCCGAACAGGCCGACGGTCAGTGAGATGCGTGTGCCGTAGACGATGCGGGAGAAGATATCGCGCCCGAGCCGGTCCGTCCCCAGCAGGTAGAGATCGCCGCCTTCGGCCGGGCAGACGAAATGAAACCGCATCGGCACCAGGCCCATATAGTCATACTGGTCGCCCTGGCAGAAGAAACGCAGCTTGTGCACCTTGCTCAGGTCCGGCGCATATTCACGCTTCAGCGTCTCGGTATTCATGCGGAAGCGCATGCCGTACACGAATGGACCGACGAACTGGCCCTCGTGGAACAGGTGGATCGCGTGCGGCGGCGCATAGATGCCGCGCGGATTGCGGGTCTGCAGGTTGTAAGGCGCGATGAACTCGGAAAACAGCGTGGACGCGTAGATCAGCAGCAGGATGACGCCGCTCCACAGGCCGAGCCGGTGGCGCTTGAACTTCCACCACATCATCTGCCATTGCGAGGCGCGGTAATACTTTTCCTGGCCTGCCGTCATCTGCTCGATCGAATAGGGATCGAACGGAACGGGATTGACCCAGTGCTCGGGGCGGGCCGGCTTGGTATTGGCGGGCGTGTCGCTCATGTTATTTCGCCTGCCCGCCGGTCAGCCGGATGCGCGGATCGAGCAATGCCAGCAGGACGTCGGAGACCAGCATGCCGATCACGGTCAGCAGCGCAAGGAACATCAGGAACGAGCCTGCCAGATACTGGTCGAGCGACTGCAGCGCGCCCAGCAGCATCGGGCCGGCAGTCGGCAGGCTCATCACCACCGACACGATGACCGAGCCCGAAACCACGGAGGGCAGCAGGTTGCCAATATCCGAGATGAAGGGGTTGAGCGCCATGCGGATCGGATATTTCACCAGCAGGCGCAGCGGCGGCAGGCCCTTGGCCCGGGCAGTGGTGACATACTGCTTCTGCAGTTCGTCGAGCAGATTGGCGCGCAGGCGGCGGATCATGGCTGCCGTGCCAGAGGTGCCGATCACGACCACCGGCACGATCATATGCACCATCATCGACTGGATCTTTTCCCAGTTCCACGGGGCGTCGATCAGTTCGGGATCCACCAGACCGCCGATGCTGACGCCGAACCAGATGTTGGAATAATAGAGCATCACCAGGGCGAGCAGGAAATTCGGCGTCGCCAGGCCGATATATCCGAACAGCGTGAAACCGTAGTCGCCCCAGGAATACTGCCGCGTGGCGGAATAGACGCCGATCGGGAAAGCGACGGCATAGATGAAGATGATCGTGAAGAAATTGATGATCGCGGTCATCAGCAGGCGATCGCCGATCAGTTCACCCACCGGGCGATTGTATTCGAACGACCAGCCCCAATCGCCCTGCAGCAGGCCCGAGAATCCGTTCGGGCCGGGGATGAAACCCATCCAGATCGCATATTGCTCCATGATCGTGCGATCCAGCGCATACTGCGTACGCAGGAATTCGGCGCGCTCCATGGCGCTGGTTTCGCCCTGCGCACGCAGTTCGGCGATCTGGTTCGACAGATAGTCGCCGGGCGGCAGCTTGATGATCAGGAAGATCAAAAGACTGATGACCAGCAGTGTCGGGATCATCAACAGCGTTCGGCGCGCAAGATAAGTCAGCATGTTGGATATGTGCCTGCTTACTGACCGAACCAGAAGGTTTCAGGGCGATACAGGCCGATGAAGGCACCGGGATCCCAGTTGAACACGCCTTCTTTCGGGATGTTGTGCAGTTTCTTGTTGGCAATGATCGGCTGGAAAACGCCACTTACGATGCCGATGGTCAGCGTCTGCTCGGTGTGGATGCCGAGCATGCGATGCCAGATGCGGGCGCGCTCCGCCCTGTCGCCGGTTTCGAGCCAGGCGTGATAGAGGTCGAACAGTTCCTGCGCGGCCGGCAAATCGATCGGCTCACCCGATTGATGGCCGGTCTCGTGCCACTGGCCCCATTTCGGCCATTGCAGGCCATATTGCGAGGTGGGAGCCAGTTCGTTCGGCTTCATGTCGGCGGTCGGCAGGCCGTTTTCCAGGCCGGACCAGACCGACATCATCGCCTCGCCGGAGAAGATGCGATTGCGGACCACGTCGCGCTGACTCGGCTTGGAGAACAGCTTGATGCCGATCTTGGCCCAGTTCTCGCCGATCAGCTCCAGTACGTCGGTCTGCTCAGTGTCTTCGCCGGCGGTCTCGACGATGATTTCTGCCGGCCGGCCATCGGGCAGCAGGCGAACGCCATTGTTGTCGCGCCTGGTCAGGCCGATCTGATCGAGCAGCTTGTTGGCGGCGGCGGCATCGAAGGTCGCGTTGGTCGTCTGGTATTCCGGTTTGAACAGCGGGCTATCCGGCATCACCGTATTGTTCGATTCAATCGCCAGGCCGAAGAACAGCGACTCGTTGATCGCCTGCCGGTCGATGCCGAGCGACAGGGCATGCCGGAAGCGCGCATCGCGCATCATTCCGCGCCAGACCGGGTCGTTGGCATTCAGGTTTGGATAGAGCGCGATATGCGATCCCTTGGCGGTGCGCCACAGCAGGGTCTTGTAACCGGCGCGTTTCTCATTCTCTTTCAGGAAGGTGAAGTTGCTGAAATTCACGCTGCGGAACTGCAGGTCGGCTTCGCCGGCGCCCGCCTTGGCCGGGATCAGCTTGCCATCGGCCTGGGTGAAGATGATGCGGTCGAGATAGGGAAGCTGGCGGCCGTTATTGTCGACGCGGTGATAGTAGGGGTTGCGGACGGCAACAAAGCGTACGGCCGGCGGCTTGGTCGTGATCGTCCAGGCGTCCAGCAGCGGCAGATCGGGATTGTCGCCTTCCACCATATTGTCGACGCGGCTATGCAGGGCGGCCCAGTTCACGCGCTTCTCGGCAGTGACCATGGCGGCCAGCTTCTGCGGATCCGCATAGCGGGCATGAAACTGCTTGAGATAATGCGCCGGCCGATAGAGGTTGAAGGCCGATGTTCCCGCAATGCGCGGGATAAAGGACGGATTGCGCTTCGACCAGTTGTAGCGGACGGTGGTCTCGTTGACGATCTCGACCTTCGGCTTCTCGCCGTCGACCAGCAGATCCTGCATCGGCCCGGCCGGGCTCAGTTCCTTGTTGTTGGCAACATCTTCCCAGTAGTAGCGGAAGTCTTCCGCCGTGAAGGGATGCCCATCCGACCAGCGGTGCCCCTTGCGGAGATGGAAAGTGAAAACCCGATCATCCTCGACCTCGAACTTCTCCAGGATGTCCGGCACGAACTCGTATTTCTCGTCGTAAACGATCAGGCGTGTATAGGCGATCACGTTGAGCAGGCGGGTTTCGCGCGCGCGGCTGATCAGGCTCCGCAGATCGCCGCCGTGACGGCCGGGTTCGCGTGGGGTGACCACCAGCGGCTGCTGAGGCAGGCGCTGCGCCACGGGGGGCAGCTTGCCGGCATTTACCTCAGCCGACAGCATCGGGGTTTCCTGCAGGTCGGGCAGTTGCGGCTGTGCCGCCGCACCCAGAGTGGCGAAGACCACAAGTGCCGGGAGCAGCGCGAGGGCAGGGCGAAGCAGCGACATCATGCGACAAGATCCCGGAAATCGGCATTGGCATCGGCGCGCACGAGATGGCCTTGGCCAAGATCGACCATGCGCGGTCGTGCAGTGCCGTCAATGGTGAAGGGGCGCGGCCAGGCGGCGGGTTTGGATGCCTTGCCCTCCATCAGCAGGTGAAGGTCGAGGCGGCTGTTCGGGTCCGGCTTCGGCACCGCGGCCAGCAGCGCCTTGGTATAGGGATGAACCGGGTTGTTGAAGAGCTGTTCGCGCGGCGCCAGTTCAACCAGGCGGCCGGCACACATGACGGCGATGCGGTCGGCGATATAGTCCACCACCGCCAGATTGTGCGACACGAAAATATAAGTCAGACCCAGCTCGGATTTCAGATCCTTCAGCAGATTGAGAATCTGCGCCTGGATCGAGACATCCAGCGCGGAAACCGGTTCGTCGCAGATCAGCAGTTCGGGCTGCAATGCCAGTGCGCGTGCGATGCCGATGCGCTGACGCTGCCCGCCCGAGAAGGAATGCGGGTAGCGGCGCAGGAAGCGCGGGTCGAGACCAACCAGCGTCATCAGTTCCTTGACCCGCTCGAAACGTTCGTCCGCGTCGCCGATCTGGTGGATCACCAGCGGCTCGGACAGGATATCGAACACCGTCATGCGCGGATTGAGCGACGAGAAGGGATCCTGGAAAATGAACTGCACCTGCCGGCGATAGCGGAACAGGTCGTCGCCCTCCAGCTTCAGCACATCGGCGCCTTTGAAGCGTATATTGCCGCTGTCGGGCGTGATCGCCCGCAGGATCAGCTTGCTGGCGGTCGTCTTGCCGCAACCGGACTCGCCGACCAGCCCCAGGCATTCGCCGCGCCGGACCGTGAAGCTGATATCGTCGACGGCAATCACCGACGACGCCGCGTGGGCGGGGCGGAACATGCCGCCCTTGCGCAGGGAAAAACTCTTGCTGACATGCTCGACTTCCAGCAGCGTTTCGCCTGCCGGGGCCTTGGCTGGCGCGTTGCTGCGCAGCAGGCCGCCGACCTCGCCCTTGATCTCGCGCAGCGGGACCAGTCTTTCGCCCGGTTTCATGTTGAAGCGCGGCACGGCATGCAGCAGGGCTTTCAGATAGGGATGCTGCGGATTGCCGAAGATGTCGTGCAGACCGCCGCGTTCCATAGTCTGGCCGTGATACATCACCACGATCTCGTCGGCCATGTTGGCCACCACACCGAGGTCGTGGGTGATCATCAGGATCGCCATGCCGAGCTCGGACTGCAGATCCTTCAGGAGTTTCAGGATCTGCGCCTGGATGGTGACGTCGAGCGCTGTGGTCGGCTCGTCAGCGATCAGCAGGGCCGGACGGCAGACCAGCGCCATGGCGATCATGGCGCGCTGGCGCAGGCCGCCGGAGAGTTCAAATGCATAAGTGCGCAGCGCGCGCTCGGGGTCCGGAAATCCGACCAGTCGCAGCATGTCGGCGGTCAGCTCGCGCGCCTGATTGTCGTCGGCCTGGCGATGCAGCTTCAGCGCCTCGGAGATCTGGTCGCCGATGGTGTGCAGCGGACTGAGCGAGGTCATCGGCTCCTGGAAGATGATCGAGATGCGACCACCCTGCAGTTGGCGCATCTCGCTGCCGCCGCGGGACAGCGTCGCGATATCGATGGCTTCGCCGGGCTGCAGCGGATCGTGGAACAGGATCTGGCCGCCGGCGATGCGCGCCGGGCGCGGCAGGATGCCCATGATTGCCTGGCTCACCACGGATTTTCCTGAACCGGACTCGCCCACCAGCGCAACCGTGCTGCCTTGCGGGATGCTGAAGCTGATGCCGTTCACGGCACGGATCAGGCCTTCCGGCAGGTCGAAATGGACCTGCAGGTCACGAACGTCCAGCACGTTGCGATTCAGCGTCGAAACGCTCACGGCCGATTCCCTTCAACACTGTGTACGCGGCTGGCATTCAGGCGGGAGGTTTCGCTGATGGCGACCCCGTTCCGCTCGGCCGCGGCGAAAGCCCGTTCGACGAGGGACGGAAAACCAATCAAATTGCTGTCGACCCGCAAAGTTCCCCCTTCCGCCTCGATCACCAGCTGCAGCCAACCCTCGCTGCGATCGCGACGCGTCGAATAGTAGCGCAGCGTCACGGCCTTCACTGTCGGCCATGGCAGCGCCACCGTTCTTCCCCATCCCCGCCGGACCACCCCGACCGCGTCGAGTTCGATCCCGATCTGCTGGCGCCAGGCTGTCACTGCGCCAAGCCATGCAAAGAGAAGGCTCAACCCGACCAGCAGGGCAAAAATGACAGATTGAGGGGCCGCGAACAACACCAGTCCCAGGCATATGGCGAGCCCGCCTCCCGCGCGCAGGTAGTCCGGCCAGAGCCGGGAGAGGGGGTAATACAGGCGGGTCATGACGCCGGCGTGACAGGCGGCCTGCCGATTTCGAGGGCGGCGCGGGCATCAAGCCAGCGGACGGCGGGATGCGCGGCAGTGCGGGACAGGAACGCGGCCGCAAAAGCCCAGACCGTTTCGTCATGCCGCAGATGGTGGGTCAGCAATCCGAGCGGCTGCAGAGCCTGTTCGCCTGCGCGCATGGCGCGCAAATGCGCGCCGGCGGCGGCGAGGCTGCGTTCCGCAGCGGCGGCATTGTCCGTGCCATGCCAGTCGATCGGGTCGATATGGGTGTTCAGGGTGGCGAGGCCCGGTGCCGCCCAGTAGCGGTCGCGGGCCTGGAAGGCCGATACCGCTGTATACTCCAGGGCGGACATGGCGGGCAGGGCATCCGGTGCCAGACGGTTCCAGGGCGGGACGAAAACCGGCAGCAGTTGCGCCGGGTCGAACAGACCGCGCAGACGGGCCTGGCCAGCCCGCATGTCCCCAAGCCGTTCGTCTAGCGAACGATTGTGCGGGAATTCCGATTTTTTCTCCGACGATGGGGCGTGATTCCGGTGGGCATATCCATGCTGCAGCGCAACAACTCGGCGCTCGGATCGCAGCCGTGCGGCGAGGCCCGCTTCGGCCTGCACCGGAATAATGGCCAGGGCCAGGGGAATGCCGCTGGTCCGATGCAGGCCGAGCAGCCGGTCGAGGGCGGGAGTGGCGGCCGTGGCATCGTCATCGCGCCACCAGAAGGAGGCGGTTCGCCCGTCTGCGGCCCAGCAGTCGAGTTCCTCCGTCAGCGCCCGCCATCCTGTCATTGGCGATGTTTCTCGACCTCGGCCCGGATGCGGCGGGCGGTCTCCTCGGCGCCGTCGAGCCGGATCGCGGCGGGATCGGGCTTCGGTGAGGCCAATGCATGATCGACGATCCCGGCCAGCGTTTGCGGTGTCATCTCCGGCTCCGGCAGCATATGCATCAGGCCTCGCCTGGCCAGCAGCGCGGCACGCAGGGCCTGTTCGGTCTCGTTGCCACCGACAAACGGCACGACAACGGCGCGCGTGCCGCCGCCCAGTGTTTCCATCATGGTGTTGTAACCGGCCTTGCTGATGGACAGCAGGCAATGATGGAGCATGCCGGGGAAATCAGGCCGCACCGGCTCGATGATCACGCCGGGTGGCGCCCTCTCGCGCAGCGTGGTGATGTTGTGGGGATTCTCCAGCGGGCTGACCAGGATGCGCCAGATCTTGTCGCGGGCGACTGTCATCGGACGGGCCGCGATAGCGGCCTGAAACAATTTCATACCCACTGCTCCGCCGCCCGCCGAGACAAGTACCTCGTCGATGCCGGCCTCGGTATAGGGGATGACATGCTGTTCGGCGATATACCCGGTGTAGATCAGCATGTGCCGAATTTTCTCGGCCAGCGGGAAGGTATTTTCGAATGCGATCACTGAAGGATCGCCATGCACCAGTGCGGCATCGAAATACTGTTGCAGCCAGGTGATCGAGTCGACGTCATGCTGCGGCTTGCCGCGGTCGACCAGGATATCGCGCACCGAGCAGAAAATCAGCGGGCGGTTCTCCATACCCCGCAGCATCTGCAGCAGCGGCATCATCTCGAAACGCATCTGCCGGCGGCCGAAGGGAAACAGTTCGGTGATCACCATGTCGGGCGCGAAATTGCGCACCACATCCTGCAGCATGGTGCTGCGGGTCGACTTCCACTCCTCGGTCACCACCTCGCCGTTGATATCGAGCAGTATCTTAAAGGTGGCGTCGCGCGCGCGCGCCGGCGCCAGCTGCACGAAGCCGATGCCGTCGATACCGTGCAGTGTCGGGTCCGGCAGACCACCGGATACCAGCAGGGGCGTGGCACCCTGACGCAGCAAGGCGCGCGCGATCGACGCGGCTCGATGCAAATGGCCGACGCCAAGCAAATGCTGTACCCAGATCAGGACGCGCGGGCCGGCCATTATCGCTCCAGCGGAACATTCGCCGCCACCAGGGTGGGGCGACCGTCTTCCGTTATGCTAAATTCCTGCAGGCAATGCCAGTCGAGCCTGACCGGCGCACGGCCCAGCATCGGCCAGTCGAAGGCCAGGGCGAGCACGGCGCGGATGACGCCTTTATGGGTAACGGCGCCGGCATCGCCCGGCAGGCTGCGCAGCCAGGGCAGCAGCCGCTGCTGCACCTGGCGCGGGCTCTCGCCATCGGGCGGCTGCAGATCCAGGCCGCGGTCTTCGTTGGCGGCAAAGGCTGCGCCATACCGCGCGCGCAGTTCCGCCAGGGTGTGGCCTTCATACCCACCCCAGTCCATCTCTATGAGCGCCGGTTCCACGCGCGGCTTCAGACCGAGCAGCGCGGCGGTTTCCTGCGCCCGGCGCAGCGGACTGACGTACCACAGCCTGTCGCGATAGGTCGCCGGCACGGCGCAACCGGCGTAGGCTGCGCGGCCGGCATCGGACAGTGCGATATCGGCGCGGCCCTGCAGGCGCCCTGCGGCGTTCCAGTCGGTGGCGCCATGGCGCAGCAGAACCAGACTGCGGATCATGCCGGCAGCCCCAGTTCGGTGAAGAGCGCCCGAAGCCGGGTTTGCGCGGCCTGCATGGAAAGATCGTTCATCACCCGCACCGGTGCAGCCGCCGCCATCCGCTGCCGTCGTGCAGGATCGGCCAGCAGATCGCGGATCGCGCCTGCCATCGTTGACGGCCGGTCGTCCGGAGTCAGCCAGCCGGTCACGCCATGCTCGACGATATCCGGAACGCCGCGTGTGCGAACCGAGAGTACCGGCAGGCCGGCAGCCTGCGCTTCCAGCATGGCCATGCCGTAAGCTTCATTGACTGCCGGCCAGACATACAGATCGCTTGCTGCATAAAGGGCGGCGAGTTCGTCGGGCGCCATCTGCCCGGTCAGGGTGAGCAGGCCCTGCTGCGGTGCGATGGCGGCAGCAATCTTCTCCCGCGCCGGACCGTCGCCGACCAGAATGCAATGCCAGTTGTCCCCCCGCAGCAGGGGCAGGGTGTCGGCCAGGCGCCGGAAGGACGCCAGCTTGTCGCCTTCACGCATCATGCCGACGGCCAGCAGCCACATCTTGTCCGCCGGCAGTCCGAAGCGTGTCGCCAGCGTGGCGCGATGTTGTACCCGTAGCGCCATGGCCGCCGCGAAGGGCTCCGGCTCAATGAAAGGCGCAAAATATCGTACGCGCGCTTCATCTGCGCGTGCCGTCAGTCCTGGAATGTCATAGCGTGTGACCGCCAGCAGCAGGTCGGCTGCGACGATGGCCCGGGCAGCTTGGGCATAGCCAGCCGCCCAGTCGCCGTCGGATCGACGCGGTGAGTCCGATGCTTCGGCAATCACGTAAGGCAGGCCAAACCGCTGCTTGAGGGCAGGTCCGATATAATCGGCAGCCTTGTGATAGACATGATAGGTAAACAGCAGATCGGGTTTCTGCTGCGGAGTCTTCTGCCATGCCGCGGCCAGCATTTCGACTTCCGCCGCTGCGGCATCGACGGTCGCGGCTTCCCGCGCAGCATCGCCGTCGCGATTGTAGCTGCGCAGGCCGGAAAGCAGCGTTACGTCGTGGCCAAGGCCGCGCAGTGCCGTGATGAACAGGCGGGCAACGCGCCGGTCGCCTGACGGTGCCGGATGATCGGGCGGCTTGAGCGGTGCATAAAAGCCGATCCGCATGACCGCACCCTCTCAGGCCGCGAGTCCAAAGCGCCGCGCAAGTTCCGCGATGCCGGCCGTCATGCCAAAAGCCAGTCGTACTCTTGCGGCGGCAGCCTTGCCCAGACGTTCGCGCAATCCCGGATCGACAATCACATGATTGAGGGCGACTGCAAATCCACCCACATCTTCGCCGGGAACCAGCAATCCGGTCTCGCCGTCGATCACCAGTTCGGGAATAGCCGAGATGGCAGTGGCGATGCACGGCAGGGCCTGGCTCTGGGCTTCCATCAGCACGTTCGGCAAGCCATCCATGTCACCGTCGCGGTCGCGGCGGCTCGCCAGAGCGAAAACATCCGCTGTGCGGTAGGCTTCGATCACGGCCTCCTGCGTGGCCGCGCCCTGCCAGGCAATGCGGTCGGCGATACCCAGCGCGGCGGCCTGCATTTTCAGCTTGTCCAGCAGGGGCCCGCCGCCGATGTGTGTGAAATGCCAGTACAGATCGGCCGGAAGGCGTGCCAGCGCCTGCAACAGGATATCGTAGCCCTTCTTCTCGACAGCCCGGCCGACCGAAAGCACCCGCACCGGATCCTGTGCGTCGCGACCATCGCGGCGGGGACGCCAGACCGGCGGTTCCGGGAAGCGGGAGAAGTCGACGCCGTGGTAGACCAGCGAAACCCGGTCGGCACTGCTCAGCGCGGAGAGATGTGTCTGGTTATGGGCGGTACAGGT
>JAEYSS010000255.1 GCA_023434425.1 Pseudomonadota bacterium
ATTCTGCAACCCCTCCCCCGTCCGGCGCTAATCAGGAGTCCGCCATGTCCATGTCCAAGATTTCCCCTGCCGATCTGCAGCGTCGTCTGCAAAGCGACACCGCCGTGCTGATCGACATTCGCGAACCCGCTGAATATGCGCGCGAACACATCCAGGGTGCCCGCCTGGTGCCGCTGAGCGCCATCGACAGCCACGATTTCGATACGCAGCACGGCAAGGCCGCCGTCTTCACCTGCCGCAGTGGCAATCGCACCGCGATGAATGCCGCCCGGCTGCTGGCCAAAGGCTTCCCCGAAGCCTACGTGCTGGACGGCGGCCTGGATGGCTGGAAACGCGCCGGCCTGCCGGTGCATTTCAATGCCGATGCACCGCTCGACCTGCAGCGCCAGGTGCAGATCGCAGCTGGCGGCATGGCCTTCATCGGCGCGTTGCTCGCCTGGCTGGTTTCGCCCTGGTTCGTCGCACTCAGCGGCTTCGTCGGCGCCGGCCTGCTGATGGCCGGCCTCACCGGCTTCTGCGGCATGGCGCGGCTGCTCGCCGCGATGCCGTGGAACCGCAAATTCCTCGCTGCATGATGGAGGCTGCGATGAAACCGCAGGTGCATGCCTTTTTCGATGAGCCGACCAACACGGTCAGCTATGTGCTGGCCGATCCGGACAGCAAAACCTGCGCCATCGTCGACTCGGTGCTGGATTACGACCCGGCCGCCGGGCGGACCAGGACCGCCTCGGCCGACAGCATCATCGCCTTCATCCGCCAGCAGAGCCTGACGCTCGACTGGATTCTCGAAACCCATGTCCATGCCGACCATCTTTCGGCAGCGCCCTATATCAAGCAGCAGCTGGGCGGCCGGATCGGCATCGGCTTCAACATCACGGTCGTGCAGAACGTGTTCGGCAAGGTGTTCAACGCCGGCACCGAATTCGCCCGCGACGGCAGCCAGTTCGATCACCTGTTCCGCGACGGCGAAACATTCCAGATCGGCAATATCCAGGCGCGTGCGCTGCATACGCCCGGTCATACGCCGGCCTGCATGACCTACGTGGTCGGCGACGCCGCTTTCGTCGGCGACACATTGTTCATGCCCGACTACGGCACGGCGCGCTGCGACTTTCCCGGCGGCGACGCGCGCGAACTCTATCGCTCAATCCGCAAGATCTTCGCCCTGCCGTCCGAGACACGCCTGTTCATGTGCCACGATTACAAGGCGCCGGGTCGCGACGACTACCGCTGGGAAACCACGGTCGCCGAAGAGCGCACCCGCAACGTGCATGCACATGACGGCGTGGACGAGGACAGCTTCGTCGCCATGCGGCGCAAGCGCGATGCGACGCTGGATATGCCGCGCCTGATCCTGCCCTCCGTGCAGGTGAATATGCGTGCCGGCAAACTGCCGCCGCCGGAAAGCAACGGCACCCGCTATCTGAAAATTCCGCTCGACGCGCTCTGATCATGCTGACACTGACGACAGTACAGGTCGCCTGGGCGCTGGCTTCGGGCGGCGCAGTCGGCTTCGCCCTGGCCCTGGTCGGCGGCGGCGGCTCGATCCTCGCCGTACCGGCCCTGCTCTATCTGGTCGGGCTGGCCGACACGCATCTCGCCATCGGCACCAGCGCGCTGGCCGTGTCGGTCAACGCCTTTGCCAATCTCGCCATGCATGCCCGCAGGCAGTCGGTGAAATGGCGTTGTGCCGCCGTCTATGCCGTTAGCGGCATCCTCGGCGCCGCCGCCGGCTCCACGCTCGGCAAGCTGGTGGATGGCCGCCAGCTTCTGCTGTATTTCGCTGTCGCCATGGTGGCCGTCGGCATCGCCATGCTGCGACCCAGGGCGGCTGGCGGCGATCCCGATGTGCAGCTCAACATCCGTATTCTTCCCAAGCTGGCGATCCTCGGCCTGCTGACCGGACTGGCCAGCGGCTTTTTCGGCATCGGCGGCGGCTTCCTGGTGGTGCCCGGGCTGATGGCCGGCAGCGGCATGCCAATGCTGAATGCGGTGGCCGCGTCGCTGCTGTCGGTCGGCAGTTTCGGCCTGACCACCGCAACGAACTATGCCCTGAGCGGCCAGGTCCACTGGATTGCCGCCGGCTGGTTCATCGGCGGCGGCCTGATCGGCGGCTTCGCCGGCTTGCGCCTTGCGCAGCGCGCGGCGCAGCGCAAGGGCCTGCTCAACCGCATCTTCGCGGGGCTGATCTTCGCGGTGGCCGGTTACATCGTCTGGCGCTCGCTGTAATCAGCCGCCGTAGAGCCAGTCGTTGCCGGCATAGGCCTGCGCCTGCGTGCGGCCCGACAGCAGTGCGTTGCGCAATTCGCGCACCGGCCCGGTGGCGTGGTAGAAATCGCCGTAGACCCGCGCCATCACCTGGACCCGCGCGGTGCGCAGATAGCGTTCCTGCTGATAGGCCAGGAAGGCGGCGTTCGGATCGTCGCGGCGCGCCGCCAGCTTCTCGGCCAGGCAGACGGCGTCTTCGATCGCCATGCAGGCGCCCTGCGCCAGATACTGCAGCATCGGATGCGCGGCATCGCCGAGCAGCGTGATGCGGCCCCTGGTCCAGTTCGCCACCGGCTCGCGGTCGCACAGCACCCACATGCGCCAGGACTCGATCTTCCCCAGCAGGTTATGCACCTGCGGCTGCTGGTTGCGGAAGCGCTCGTTCAGTTCTTCCACGTCGCCGAAGGCATTCCAGCCCTCCTCGTAACGGTTGGAATGGAAGACCGCGACCAGGTTGAACAGCTCGCCGCGGCGCAGCGGGTAATGCACCAGATGCGTCTTCGGCCCGGCCCAGAGCACGACGTTATTCTCGAACTGGCCGGTCGGAACGTCGGCGGCCGGCAGCACGGCGCGATAGGCAATATGGCCCGAGACACGCGGCTTGCCGTCGTTGACGATATCGGCGCGCAGCTGCGACCACAGGCCGTCGCAGGCGACCAGGCAGTCTCCCGTCACCTTTTCGCCATCGGCCAGCGTCACGCTCACGCCATCGCCGTTCTCCTGCCATTCCGTCACCTTCGCGTTGTTGCGCAGCGCGATCTTTTTCTGCCCCAGGCAGGCCTGCAACAGCGTGTTGTGCAGATCGGCGCGATGCGTCACCGCATAGGGCATGCCCCAGTGTTGCAGCGCCTGCTCGCCCATCGGAATGCGGGTGACGATCTCGCCGGTCAGCGCGTCGCGCATGATCAGGTTTTCCGGAAACACCGCATCGGCCTCAATCGCCGCGCGGATGCCAAGCGCCTCGAAACGGCGAAACACGTTCGGGCCCAGTTGAATCCCGGCCCCGACTTCCCTGAACTCGGCTGACTGCTCCAGCAGCACCGAGCCGATGCCTTTCAGCGCCAGGGCCAGCGCCGTCGCCAGCCCGCCGATACCGCCGCCGATAATGATGACCGGTCGATCCTGCAGTGCCATGTTTCCTTACCCCCGATTAGTCCTTGTACGGACTATTATTCAACCAATATAGCGCCGACCGCGGACGCAATCCAGCAAACTATTGCCGATTCTCCCTTTTCGCGACTCGACAACAGGATTTGACAGCTCATGGGCGAGGTCGAATGATCGACTTTAGTCGAAGATCGGCGGCCCGATTCGCAAAAAGCAAGACCAAATGCCGCCGGTCGGTTGTCTGCGTTCTCAGAAACAAAACTCAAGGGGATAACCAATGGCACAGTCAGATGGCGGCTTCCTGTCGCGCTGGACACTGAAAACGGGCGGCATGATCGCGCCGGACGAACGCCTGCCGATGGGGCAGACGGTTGCACTCGGCCTGCAGCATGTGGTGGCGATGTTCGGCGCCACCGTGCTGGCGCCGCTGCTGATGGGCTTCGACCCGAATGTCTCGATCCTGTTTTCGGGCATCAGCACGCTGATCTTCTTCTTTGTCACCGGCGGCAAACTGCCGAGCTATCTCGGCTCCAGCTTCTCCTTCATCGCCGTCGTCATTGCGGCGACCGCGTATGCGGGCAGCGGCCCGAACGCCAATATCGGCGTCGCGCTCGGCGGCATCATCGCCTGCGGCGCGCTCTATGCCATCATCGGACTGATCGTGATGAAGTCCGGCATCGGCTGGATCGAAACCCTGATGCCGCCCGTCGTCACCGGCGCCATCGTCGCGGTGATCGGCCTCAATCTGGCGCCCATCGCCGTGAAGGGCGTCAGCGCCAGCGGCTTCGATGCCTTCATCGGGCTGTTCACCGTGGTCGCTGTCGGCGTCGTCGCGGTCTATACCAGCGGCACTGTGCAGCGCCTGCCGATCCTGCTCGGCGGCCTGGCGGCGTATATCCTCTATGCTGTGATGGCCAACGGCATGGGCATGGGCAAGCCGATCGACTTCAGCGGCGTAATGACTGCCGCCTGGATCGGCATGCCGAACTTCACGGCCCCTGTTTTCGACGCCAAGGCCATGGCGCTGATCGCGCCCGTCGCGATCATCCTGGTGGCGGAGAATCTCGGCCATGTGAAAGCCATCGGCGTGATGACCGGCCGCAATCTCGATCCGCTGCTGGGCAAGGCCTTCCTCGGTGACGGCATCGCCACCATGGTCTCGGGCGCCGGCGGTGGCACCGGCATGACGACTTACGCCGAAAACATGGGCGTGATGGCGGTGACCAAGATATTCTCGACGCTGGTCTTCATCGTCGCGGCGCTCTTCGCCATCCTGCTCGGCTTCTCGCCGAAATTCGGTGCGCTGATCCTCACCATCCCCGGCCCCGTGCTCGGCGGCCTGGCGCTGGTGGTGTTCGGCCTGATCTCGGCCACCGCCGGCCGCATCTGGGTGGAGAACAAGGTCGACTTCTCGAATGCGCGCAACCTGATCACCGTCGGCGTGGCGCTCACCGTGGGTGCGGGCGACCTGATGCTGAAGTTTGGCGGCTTCTCGCTGGGCGGCATCGGCACGGCCACCTTCGGCGCGATCATCCTGTACCAGATCCTGAACGGCCGGGCAGAGTCCAAGTAAATCCGGGCGCGACAATGAACCGCGGCGGAGGACGGTCCGCCGCGGTTTTTGTTTGCGCAGCGCAGGCGTAGAATCACGGCTGCATTGCAATTCAGGAGACGCAGACGTGGATGTAAAAGACAGCAACGGCAATCTGCTGGCCGAGGGTGACAGCGTCATCCTGACCAAGGATCTCAAGGTCAAGGGTGCGAATACCACGCTGAAGCGCGGCACCGTGATCAGGAACATCCATCTCACCGCCGACGAGGAGGAGATCGAAGGCCGCACCGACAAGGTGAAGGGCCTGGTGCTGAAAACCTGCTTCGTGAAAAAGGCCTGACGGCGCGTCCCGTCCCGGGCTATTTTCTGCCGCGGGTTTTCTGCTGCACAAAGTCTTCCAGCGGCGGCAGACCGGCCTTCACTTTTAGCCGTTCTGTCAGCTTCAGGGCATCGAAGGGCGCGCGCACCTTTATGTCGTTGTCGAAATAGACAAAGATATCCTTGACCTTCGCACGCGCCTTCGTCGTCGACAGCCGGTCGATATCGCGCGGTACGCTGCCTTTGCTCCAGCTGCGAAACCGGCGCGCCCAGTCATCCAGCGCTTTATCCGAATAGCCGCTGGCATACAGCTGCTCGGAGCCATGCAGACGGGCATAGACGAAGTCGGCGGTGATATCCCCCAGCCGCGGCCACTCCACCGTATCGGCCACCACCAGCCCCACCCTGTATTTGCGCAGCAGCGTCACGAAGCGTTTGTCGCGGAAGCTTTCATGACGGATTTCCATGGCATGGCGCAGCGGACGTTTCCGATCCGGCGTCAGGAAGACGCGGCCTTTCATGCGCGGCTCATGCTTGCGCGCCAGCTTCGCGGCCGCATCGGTGTCGTGCGGCAGCAGTTTCAGGAACTCTTCCAGTCGCTCGGGGTCGAAGCGATAGCTCGGCGGCAACTGCCACAGGATGGGGCCGAGTTTCTTGCCCAGCGCCAGAATCCCCTGCGCGAAGAAATTGGCCATCCCCTCCTCAGCATCGCGGAGCCGGCGGATATGGGTGATGTAGCGCGAGGCCTTGATGGCGAAGACGAAATCCTCCGGCGTACCGTCATACCAGGCCTGGAAGGATTTCGGCCGCTGCAGCCCGTAGAAAGTGCCGTTCACCTCGATGCTGGGGAAGGTGCGGGCGGCAAAGGCCATCTCGTGCTTCTGCGGCAGACCTTTGGGGAAAAACACCCCGCGCCAGGGCTTATAGGTCCAGCCGGAAATTCCAATGCGGATCGTCATGACGGATCAACACGCCGCCATGATCCGGGTTCCCGCGATTTACTCGTGGCTCAGCAACCGGGCCACACCATGCCGTACGCCCTCCTGCCAGGGCGGCAGGCGGATACCGTAGATGGCTGCGATCTTTGCCGTGTCGAGCACCGAATTGGCCGGGCGCTGCACCGGTGTCGGATATTCGGCACTCGTGATCGGATCGACCAGGACGCCCCGCCCTGCCATCGCCATCGTCGTGACCGCCAGGCCGTGCCAGGTGGTTTCGCCGGCCCCGGCCAGATGGAAAATGCCCGACAGGGCCGCATCCCGCGTCGCCGTCAGCCGCCGGGCCACGGCGACAATCGCCGCAGCGAGGTCCGGCGCATAGGTCGGTGAGCCATGCTGGTCGGCCACCACGCGCAGCCGGTCGCGTTCCGCGCTCAGCCGCAGCATGGTCTTGACGAAATTGGTGCCGAACGGACTGTGCAGCCAGGCAGTGCGCAGCACCACCGCGGCCGGAAATGCAGCCAGCACCGCCTGCTCGCCAGCCAGTTTGGACGCGCCATAGACGGTCAGCGGATGGCAGGGATCGGTTTCGCGCCAGGCGCCTGCTCTGCGGCCGTCGAAGACATAGTCGGTCGAGACATGGATCAGCGGCAGGCTGCGCCGGACGCAGACTTCAGCCACCGCGGCCGCGCCGTCGCGGTTGATGCGGAAGGCGAGATCGGCCTCGCTCTCGGCCCTGTCCACGGCCGTATAGGCCGCGGCGTTGACGACGATATCAGCGGGCAGATCGTCCAGCACCTCGGCAACCGTTTCCGGTTCCGCCAGGTCGAGCAGCGGCCGCCCGATACAGGTGATGGCGGCCTCGTCACCGGACAGTTCGGCCAGCGAGCGTGCCAGCTGCCCCTGCGTACCGATCACCGCGACGCGCAGCATGGCTAGGTCTTGCCGCCATCGCTGCCAGTCGTCGTGACGATCAGTGGCGGCAGCGGAAAATACGGGGGCAGAACTTTCGCTTCGCTCAGCAGCGGCGCGCTCCGGTCCTTCGCGGCAATAACGGGATCGCGCACCTTCCAGTCAATGCCGATGGCTGGATCGTCCCAGCGGATCGCATGCTCGCAGCTCGGGTCATAGGGCGCCGTACACTGATAGATGACATCGGCCTGATCGCTCAGCACCGAAAATCCATGCGCGAAGCCCGGCGGAATCCAGAGCTGGTGATGATTGTCGCCGCTCAGCAGCGTGCCGGTCCATCGCCCGAAGGTGGGCGAGCCCCTGCGGATATCGACGGCGACGTCGAACACCTCGCCGGCCACCACGCTGACCAGCTTGCCCTGGCCATGCGGCTCCTGGTAGTGCAGACCGCGGATCACACCTTTTCGCGAGCGCGAAAAGTTGGTCTGCACCGAGGGCACGCCGAGACCATGATTGAGATAGCGCGGCGCGTTCCACAATTCCTTGATCGAGCCGCGGTCGTCGGCGAACACTTTCATCTCGATGATGAAAACGTCCGGCAGGTCGGTGGCGATGATGCGCATGGAATCTGCCCGTCTAGCGGCCGCTTTCGTTGAGGATGCGCCGCAGATACTGGCCATAGGCATTCTTGCCATAGGCAGTGGCGATCTTCTCCACCTGCGCGGCGTCGATATAACCCTGGCGCCAGGCGATCTCCTCGGGCGCGGCGATCTTCAGGCCCTGGCGCTTTTCCACCGTGGCGATGAAGTTGGAGGCTTCGAGCAGGCTGTCCGGCGTGCCGGTATCGAGCCAGGCGAAGCCGCGGCCGAACAGTTCCACCGTCAGCTTGCCGCGCCTGAGATAGACATTGTTGAGATCGGTGATCTCCAGCTCGCCGCGCGCCGACGGCTTCAGGCCTGCGGCAATGTCGCAGACCTCGCGGTCGTAAAAATACAGTCCGGTCACCGCCCAGTTGGTCGGCGGATTGGCCGGTTTCTCGATGATGGCGGTGGGTTTCTTGTCGGGCCCCAGTTCCAGCACGCCGTAGCGCTCCGGGTCGGCCACCCAGTAGCCGAACACCACCGCGCCCTCCTTGATGGTGGCGGCGCGGCGCAACACCTCGCTGAAGCCCTCGCCGTAAAAAATATTGTCGCCCAGCACCAGCGCGCAGGCTTCGCCGCCGATAAAGTCGCGGCCGATGATGAAAGCCTGCGCGATGCCGTTCGGTTCGGCCTGCACGGCATAGGAAATGGCAATGCCCCACTGGCTGCCGTCGCCCAGCAGGCTGCGGAAGGCGGTCTGGTCGCGCGGCGTGGTAATCACCAGAATCTCGCGGATACCGGCCAGCATCAGCGTGGTCAGCGGATGATAGATCATCGGCTTGTCGTAGACCGGGATCAGCTGCTTGCTGGTCACCGCCGTTGCCGGATGCAACCGCGTGCCGGCGCCGCCCGCCAGGATGATCCCCTTCATCTTACCCGTTCCTTCACTGCCTGGTTGATCCGGTCGAACATCTGCTGCGTCGTATCGGGCCGGTATTCGCCCAGTGGCGGTGCCGGCACGCCCACCGGCCTGCCGTCCACGAAGGCCGCCGCCGCGGCCTGTTCGCCATAGTATATTTCAAAATAGGCACGCGACAGGTCCGAATGACGCGACAGCGTCGCGCGATTCACCGCGCGCAGGGCGGCTGTCAGGCTCGCGAGATCGGACCAGCAGAAGGCCTCCGGATAGACCATACCGGCCACGCAGGCAAAGCGGGACTGGTAGTTCACGTGATACAGCACCGGGATCCCGGCCGCCATCGCTTCGATCACCGCCTTGCCGCCACCGGTCGGGAAGGACGCCACATACAGATCGACATCCAGATCACGCAGCGCCGCCGCCAGGTTTTCGACATGCGCAATATGCCGGAACCGCTCTCTCGGAATCGCCTGCCGGTCCAGCGCTGCATGAATCTGCGCCACGGCGTCCGCCGGCAGAGCGCCGATATGAACATGCTCGCCGCCGGTCCCCGCCAAGATGTGGGGCAGCATATCGGCATAGCTATAGGCGTAGGTCTGGTCGGTGAACTTCGCCGCCGAGCCACAGGCCGCCGTCCGGACAGCCCCCCCGGACATGAAGGCTGACGCCTCGCGCCGTGCCGGCGCGGCGACCGTCATGGGGACATAGATCGGATCGATCTGCGGTGTATGCCGGCAGAGCAGGTGATGCACCATCGGAGTCTGGTCGATATGCCCGGTCACCGGCAGCGCGGCGCCCAGGCTGAAACAGAAATCCGAGTGATGGTTGAAATAGGTGCTGGTCTTCTGCAGCAGCACTGTCGCCGCCGGAACCACCGGGTCGTAGGGATGCCCGAACAGGTAGACCGTTTCGGGGCGGATAGTCTGCAACTGCTGCATGAGCCAGCGCAGGCTTTCGTCGTGGCGGATCTGGCTGTTGCGATGCCAGGCGAAATCGATCCCCCGTAACTCTTTGTCCAGCAGGCTCTGCACAGCTGGCACCGACATATTGATGCCGAGCCCGGTCAGCAGCAGCACATGCCGGCGATCCGGTTGCCGCCGGATGTAATCGAGCATGACCCGGGTATGACCGCCGAATTCGTGAAGGGCCGTGGCGAGATAGACGATGGGCGCCGAGGCATCGGGCACAACCGGCTTCAGTTTAGCGTGGGCGGCGAATTGGCGGCCGATCTCCAGGCAAAGCGCATCCAGGTCGCCGTCGTTACTCGGCGCGGCCTGCGACATCGGCAGGCTCTTCACCAGCCGGAAGGCGACGTCGAACATCGTCCACAGCGCGTAGCCGAAATCGCCTTCCGCACAGGCCGCCCGCACGTCCTGGCCGACATCTCCCACCGTCGGATAGAAACCGGACTCGATGCGGCGGTTCTGCAGATGCACGGCGCGTTTGGTCTGATGGCGGGCGTTCATCACGCGGATATCGGCCGGCGCAAGCGGCAGCAGCTGGTTCCAGATGGCGAGGGCTTCGGCGTGGTTGCCCAGCGCCGACTGCAACTGCGCCATCACGGGCAGCAGGCGGGGATCACGGCCAAGACTTGCATATTGCGGCTGCAGATAGGCAAGCGCGGCCTGGGCACCCTGAGCTTTCGCCAGCTCCTGCGCGTTTCTGATAACCTCATCCAGCGAGGCAGGAGCAGCCTGATCTGGCATGCGGACTCACACGTCCGATGTCGGAATGCCGGGGGCCGGACTGCCGGGGGTCGGGATACCCACGGCGGCCCAGCGCACCGCGGCCGCGCGGCGGAAGTCGCTGTGGTCGCGGATATAGTCGCTTTCGTCGTAATGCGCCGAGGCCATCACCATGCAGACCGCACCGGAGGAGAAATTGTTGATCACGCGCCAGACCATCGGCTTCAGCAGCACGCCCTTATGCGAGCGGTTGAGGAAAATACTTTCCTGCCGGAGGCCGTCATCGAGATGGATGCTGAAACTGCCCGAGCCGGCGATGATCAGCTGCTGCAGGGTTTTATGCGCATGACCGGCGCGTTCGGAACCCGAGGGCACGTCGTAGAGATAGTAGACGCGACGAATGTCGAACGGCACCTGCCGCTCGGCCTCGATGACCGTCAGATTGCCACGCAGGTCGTGCACGACCGGCAGGTCGATGACATCCCAGTTCTTGTTGGTCTCGCTCATGCTGGCGTCCGGCGGCAGATTCCTTCGGCGTGAGTCTAGCCGGGCATTTGTTAACAAATACCTCGGCCGACCCTGTCAGGCCTCACGCAGGGCGACACCGAATCCGGTCTGGCCAAAGCCATTGCCGTTGTAGAAAAGGTATCTGCCACCCGGCAGATCCGTGACCGCACTGAAACAGATGGTCTCGGAATCCCAGCCCGCGGGCGAGACATCCAGACCCAGCGCCGCATCGTTGCGCCGCCAGTTGCGGCCATCGGCCGATGTGGCATAGGCCAGCCGGTAGCCATGGCGTAGCGTGCGCGTCGAGAAATAAAGCTCGTATCCGGCTGGCGACGACACCACGAAGGGGCGGCCAAGGCCATGCTCGACGGTCTCGTCGGGCACCAGCACGAAACGGCTGGGTCCGGTCCAGTCCCGGCCATCGGCGGAGTGCAGCTCACGCATGTGATAGGCCGGCACGGCCTTGCCGCCGACCGTCACTTCATGATCGCCGGCGATATACAGCATGCGCCAGCCGCCATTCTCGGGGATCACAAAAGGCGCGGTGCGATAGAGCAGTTCACCGTCGCAGCAGCCCAGGATCGGCGCTTCCGAAACCCGGGTGAAGCTTTCGCCGTGATCGCGGCTGATCGCCAGGCCGCTGAACAGGACGTAGCGGACCTTCACGCCAAGCTGATAGCCCGCATAGTAGAGCCAGAGTTCCGAGCCACGCCAGATCGCGCAGGTGGGAAGCACGCCGTTGTCGTCGAAACAGCCGGGCCGGCCAATATCGAGCACCGGCCCTGCCGAGCGCCGCAGGATGCGGGTCGGATCGCGCGGATCCAGATCGGCATAGCCAACGCGGCCCACGCCTTGGTCGTCGCGGCTGCCGAAATACACACGCAGGCCTCCGTCGGGCATGTGAACGGGCGTCGGGATCGCGGCATGGCTGCGTGCCCAGGCCGCGTTGCCGTCCGGCGCATAGATGCAGCCGAGCTTGCGCCAGCGCATCGTCATTGTTCGGGCACTTTAAAGAAGCGCCAGGTCGTCAGCTTGGCGACCTCCGCTTCAGCCGGGCGGAACAGCTGGCCGGCCTCGGTATCCTTCGAGATCACGCAACCCGGCCCGACCCAGTTGTCTTTGCCGAGCGTCACGTTGTTGGCCAGCGCGGCATTCACGCCGAGGAAGCTGCCGTCGCCGATGCGGCAATAACCTGAAATGACCACATGCGAGGAGACGAAGACATTGTCTTCGATGATGGAATGGTGCCCGATATGGTTGCCGCTCCACAGCACGACATTGTCGCCGATGGTCACAAACGGCTGCACCACGTTGTTCTCGAAGATGAAGCAATGCTCGCCCAGCCTGGCGTTCTTCCACACGAAGGCCTGCGGGCTGACATAGCTGGCGGGTCGATAGCCCATCGCCTTGGCAGCGTTCAGAAGCCGGGCGCGCAGGCGGTTCAGCTGCGTGTAGACGATGGCGACATGGATGTCGTGGTCGGCCGGCGGATAGAGGCTGGCCAGATTCTCAAAAGCCACGACCGGGCGGCCGAGCAGGCTGTCGCGCTTCAGATAGGTCTGCTCGACGGCGAAGGCGACCACTTCATACTTCTCGCCGGCGTTGAAATATTCGCAGGCGATTTCGGCGAAGGCGCTGTCGCCGACCAGGACCAGTTTGCGTTTCTGCGCCATGACTCAGCCCATCGCCTCGCGCCTGAGCGGCTGCACCACGGCCTGCCGGATCACATCGCAGACATGATCGATCTGCGCGTCGCTCAGCTCCGGCCAGATCGGCAGGCTGAGAGTGGTCCGCGCGATGCCTTCCGCCACCGGGAACTGGCCGGCGCGCCAGCCCAGCGCCGTATAAGCCGGCTGCAGATGCGGCGGCACCGGGTAATGCACCATGGTCTGCACACCGGCGGCACTCAGCGCGTCGGCCAGAGCATCACGGGCGGCATGGCGTACCGGAAACAGATGCCAGACCGGCTCACTGCTTTCGGTCACGGCCGGCAGTTCGAGTCCCGGCAGGAGCGACAAGCCCTGCATGTAGCGCGCGGCGATACGCCGGCGATCGGCATTCAGCGCATCAAGCCGGCGCAGCTTCACCGACAGGATGGCGGCCTGCAACTCGTCCAGCCGCGAATTGCAGCCGGCGATCTGGTGGTCGTATTTTGTCTCGGAGCCGTAATTGCGGAGCAGCCGGATGCGTCTGGCCAGCGCGGCATCATCGGTCACCACCGCGCCGCCATCGCCCAGCGCACCGAGATTCTTGGTCGGATAGAAGCTGAAGCCCGCCGCCGTGCCGAGACTGCCGATCTTCTGGCCGCGATAGATGGCGCCATGCGCCTGCGCGGCATCTTCGATCAGATGGAAACCATGCTGCGTGGCCAGCGCCTGCAGCGGCGCCATTTCGGCCGGCACGCCGTAGAGATGCACGGCGATCAGCGCCTTGGTCCGGCTGGTGATCGCGGCCGGCACCAAAGCCGGATCGATATTGCCGGTGCCGGACAGGCAGTCGACCGGGACAGGCGTCGCCCCGCTGCGCGTCACCCCAAGCCAGGTGGCAATAAAGGTCTGCGCCGGTACGATCACCTCGTCGCCGGCGCCGATGCCGAGGCCTTCGAGGATCAGTGTGAGCGCATCGAGACCGTTGGCGACGCCGACGCCATGGCCGGTCGTGCAGTAGGATGCGAAGTCGGCTTCGAAAGCGGCCACGCGCTCCCCCAGGATGAACTGGCGACCGTCCAGCACCTGACGCCACGCGGCATCGAGTTCGGCCGCAATGGCGGCATGGGTCGGTCCGATATCGAAAAACGGCACGTGCATAGGGCGGCGATCCGGCATTTGGACCCAAAGTAGATCACCGAATGTTAATAAATCACACCTAGTTTTCCGCGCATGACCGAGCGTGACGGGATCCCGGGAACCGGCATCGACCCCGCGGCCTATACCGTCGCGGGCTTCGATGACTTTCGCCGCCGTGCCGCCGATCCGAAACTCAGCCCGCATGAAAAATCCGGCTTCCCCGATCTCTATCGCGAGGGCCGCGGCGGCGCCATCCTGAACGACATCCTGAGCAAGATGCCGCCGCTCTGCGAGCGCGGCCGGCAGGTGCTCGATATCGGCCCGGGCAGTTCCAGCCTGCCGCTGGCGCTGATCGAACACTGCATCCGCCAGCAGCATCATCTCGTGCTGGTCGATTCCGCCGAGATGCTCGGCCTGCTGCCAGATCATGCCGCGATCACCAAGATTCCCGGCGCCTTCCCCGCCACGCTGCCGCAGGTGCAGAAAGCTGCCGCGGGTTACGACGCCATCCTGGTCTACAGCGTGGCGCA
This sequence comes from Pseudomonadota bacterium, assembly GCA_023434425.1. Taxonomy (GTDB): domain Bacteria; phylum Pseudomonadota; class Alphaproteobacteria; order Ferrovibrionales; family Ferrovibrionaceae; genus Ferrovibrio. Next base: position 14,104 of record JAEYSS010000255.1, read on the forward strand.
GTATGTCTTCGCCGAGGCCAACCTGTGGTCCTTCGTCGACCGCGCCGCCGGCCTGCTCAATCCGGGCGGCGCGCTGCTGCTCGGCGACCTGCCCAATGTCAGCCTGCGCAAGCGGTTCCTGTCCAGCGCGGCTGGCCGCGCCCACCATCGCCGCCATGTCGATCCGGACAGCGATCCCGTCGTGGATTTCAACCGCGCCGAACCCGGCCAGATCGACGATGCGGTGATCTTCGCCATCCTGCAGCGCATGCGGCTGGCCGGCTTCGACGCCTTCGTGCTGCCGCAGGCGCCGGAACTGCCGCAGGCGACCCGTCGCGAAGACATCCTGATCCGCCGGCCGTAATGTCTGCCGCTCCTCCCGAAATCACGTTGCGCCGCTACAGCGACAGCGATGCCGACAGCTGGAACCGCTTTGTCGCCGCCAGCAAGAACGGCACCTTTCTGCTCGACCGCAACTACATGGACTATCACCGCGACCGCTTCGACGACCATTCGCTGCTTGCCTTCGACAGCGATGGCGCACTGCTGGCGGTGATCCCGGCGCATCGCCGCGACGGCCTGCTGGTCAGTCATGGCGGCCTGACCTATGGCGGCGTGGTCAGCGACACGGCGATGACGCCGCTGAAAATGCTCGGCCTGTTCGACGCGCTGCTGGCGCATCTGCGCGGCGAGAACATGCGCGGCCTCTACTACAAGACCATTCCGCGCTTCTATCACCGCCAGCCGGCGGATGAAGACCTCTTCGCGCTGTTTGTGCACGGGGCCACCCTGAAGCGGCGCGACCTGACCACCGCCCTCGACCCGCAATTCCCCGCCCCGGCCCAGACCCGGCGCCGGCGCGGCATGAAGGCGGCCGCCAAAGCCGGACTGACCGTGGCCGAAAGCGACCGCTGGGATGAGTTCTGGGCGATCCTGACCCAAAATCTCGCCGACCGGCACAATCTGAAACCGGTGCACAGCGTCGGGGAAATCCGCCTGCTGCATGGCCGTTTCCCCGACTCCATCAAGCTGTATTGCGTGACAAAGGACGACACCGTGGTCGGCGGCGCGGTGATGTACCTGACCGACCGCTGCGCCCATGTGCAGTATACCGCCAGCAGTCCGGCCGGCCGCGAGGCCAATGCACTCGACCTGCTGTTCTTCGCGCTGGTGGACGAATATCGCGACCGCTGGTTCGACTTCGGCATTTCCAACGAAGGCGACGGCCGCCAGCTCAATCACGGCCTGATCGACTACAAGGAAGGCTTCGGCGCCCGCACGGTCACGCTCGACCACTACGAGATCCTGCTGCCTTAGCTCGCCAACCCCGCCAGCCTGAAAACCTCCAGTAACTGCGCCCGCAGGCGCGCCACCGAATAGTCGCGTCCGACCCGTTCGCGCGCCTTGTCCAGCAACGCCGCCCGCGCCGCCGCATCCCCCAGCAGGCCGGGCAAGGCGGTGGCCCAGTCGGCGTCTTTCACCAGCATCGCTGCGCCATCGGCGCAGCAGTCGCGATAGATCGGGTGGTCCGAGGCGATCACCGGCAGACCGGCCGCCGTGTATTCCACCCATTTGGTATAGGTCTTCA
>JAEYSS010000024.1 GCA_023434425.1 Pseudomonadota bacterium
CCAAGGAAGAGGGCGGTCGCCACACCCCGTTCTTCACCAACTACCGTCCGCAGTTCTACTTCCGCACCACCGACGTGACCGGTGTTGTGTCGCTGCCGGCCGGTGTCGAGATGGTGATGCCGGGCGACAACGTGTCGATGGAAGTCGAACTGATTGCGCCGATCGCCATGGATGAGGGCCTGCGCTTCGCCATCCGCGAAGGCGGCCGCACCGTCGGCGCCGGCGTCGTCGCCAAGATCGTCGCGTAAGTATCGAGCGTCAGACAGGACACAGGACAATGGATAGTCAGAATATCCGCATCCGCCTCAAGGCGTTCGATCATCGGGTGCTCGACCAGAGCACCAGCGAGATCGTGTCGACCGCGAAGCGCACTGGTGCGCGCGTGCGTGGCCCGATCCCGCTGCCGACCCATATCGAGCGCTTCACCGTGAACCGCTCGCCGCACGTCGACAAGAAGTCGCGCGAGCAGTTCGAGATCCGCACCCACAAGCGGCTCCTGGATATTGTGGACCCGACCCCGCAGACGGTGGACGCGCTGATGAAGCTCGACCTCGCCGCCGGCGTGGACGTCGAGATCAAGCTGTAAGGAACTGGACCCATGCGGACCGGATTGGTTGCACGCAAGCTGGGGATGACCCGGCTGTTCTCGGAGGACGGCACGCATGTGCCCGTCACCGTGCTGAAGGTGGACAACTGCCAGGTGGTGGCGCAGCGCACCGACGAGAAGGATGGCTACACGGCCCTCCAGCTCGGCGTCGATGCCGCCAAGCCGAAGAATGTCACCAAGGCTCTGCGCGGTCACTTTGCCAAGGCCAACGTCGAACCCAAGCGCAAGCTTGTCGAGTTCCGCGTACCGGCCGATGCACTGGTGGAAGTCGGCGCCGAACTGTCGGTGGAGCATTTCATCGTCGGCCAGTTTGTCGACGTGACCGGCACCACGATCGGCAAGGGCTTTGCCGGTGTCATGAAGCGGCACAATTTCCGTGGTCTGGAAGCCAGCCACGGCGTGTCGGTCAGCCACCGTTCGCACGGTTCCACCGGCCAGCGCCAGGATCCGGGCAAGGTGTTCAAGGGTAAGAAGATGGCCGGCCATATGGGCGACCGTCAGCGCACCCAGCAGAACCTGCAGATCGTGCGCACGGACGCCGATCGCGGCCTGATCATGGTCAAGGGCAGCATTCCGGGCTCAGAGGGTCAGTATGTGGTGGTTCGCGATGCGGTGAAGAAGCCGCGCGCCAAGGACCTGCCCATGCCGGCTGCTCTCAAGGCCGCCAAGTAAGGGTATAGGATCATGGCCGATAAAATCGAAATCGCCGTGACGACGCTGGAGAACAAGGACTCGGGCAAGCTTTCGCTGTCCAAGGACGTGTTCGGTCTGCCGCCGCGCGCAGACCTGTTGCAGCGTTATGTCATCTGGCAGCTGGCCAAGCGCCAGCAGGGCACCCATAAGACCAAGACCTATGGCGAAGTTGCCGGTTCGACCCGCAAGATCGTCAAGCAGAAGGGTTCGGGCGGCGCCCGTCACGGCGGCATCCGCGCTCCGCAGTTCCGCGGCGGCGGTAAGGCTTTCGGCCCGGTGGTGCGCAGCCATGCGATCGACCTGCCGAAGAAGGTTCGCAAGCTGGCGCTGAAGACTGCGCTGTCGACCAAGCTGGCCGAAGGCAAGCTGAAGATCGTCGACGCCGCCACGCTGTCGGTTGGCAAGACCAAGGATCTCGCCAGCAAGCTGAAGGGCATGGGCCTGGAGAGCGCGCTGGTCATCGACGGCAACGCGCTGGACGAGAATTTCGCCCGCGCCATCCGTGCGATCCACAACGTCGACGTTCTGCCGGAGCAGGGCGCCAACGTTTACGACATCCTGCGCCGTGACACCCTGGTTCTGACCAAGGCCGCGGTCGAGGCTCTGGAGGCTCGCCTGAAATGAGCAACGTGAACCATTACGATGTGATCCTTTCGCCGGTGATCACCGAAAAGGCGACCCGTACTTCCGAGTACAACCAGGTCACCTTCAAGGTGCCGCTGACCGCCACCAAGCCGCAGATCAAGGCCGCCGTCGAGGCGCTGTTCAAGGTCAAGGTGACGGCGGTCAACACGCTCCGGACCAAGGGCAAGGTTAAGCTGTTTCGTGGTCAGCCGGGCCAGCGCTCGGATTGGAAGAAGGCGATGGTTACCCTCGCCGACGGCCACAAGATCGACGTGACGACGGGGATCTAAGCCATGGCGTTGAAGACTTATAAGCCGGTTACGCCGTCGACCCGCGGCCTCGTGCTCATCGACCGTTCGCAGCTCCACAAGGGCCGCCCGGTCAAGGAGCTGACCGAGGGCCTGAAGAAGACGGGTGGCCGCAACCATTTCGGTCGCATCACGACCCGTCACATCGGTGGTGGCCACAAGCGCCGCTACCGCATGATCGACTTCAAGCGCCGCAAGTTCGATATCAGCGCGGTTGTCGAGCGGATCGAGTATGACCCGAACCGCACCGCGTTTATCGCGCTCATCAAGTATGATGACGGCGAACTCGCCTACATCATCGCCCCGCAGCGCCTGAAGGCCGGCGACCGCGTGGTGTCGGGCGAGAAGGCCGACATCAAGCCGGGCAATGCGATGCCCCTGAAGTCCATTCCGGTCGGCACCATCATCCACAATGTGGAGATGAAGCCGGGCAAGGGCGGTCAGATGGCGCGTTCGGCCGGCAGCTTCGTTCAGCTGGTCGGCAAGGATCAGGGCATGGCCCTGGTGCGCCTCGCCTCGGGTGAGCAGCGTCTGGTGCAGGCCGAGTGCATGGCCACGATCGGCGCGGTGTCCAACCCGGACAACCAGAACACCAAGCTGGGCAAGGCTGGCCGCAAGCGCTGGATGGGCATCCGCCCGACCGTGCGCGGTGTTGCCATGAACCCGATCGATCACCCGCATGGTGGTGGTGAAGGCCGTACCTCTGGCGGTCGCCATCCGGTGACCCCGTGGGGCAAGAACACCAAGGGTAAGCGCACGCGTAACAACAAGCGGACGCAGAACATGATTCTGCGCCGTCGCCCGTCGGGCAAGCATAGCTAACGGGCTAGGAGGTCGATCGTGACACGTTCTGTCTGGAAAGGCCCGTTCGTTGACGGGTATCTGTTGAAGAAGGCCGACAAGGTCGCAACGTCGGGCCGCAAGGAGGTCATCAAGACCTGGTCCCGCCGCTCGACGATCATGCCGCAGTTCGTCGGCCTGACCTTCGGTGTCCATAACGGCAACAAGTTCATCCCGGTGAACGTGACCGAGGATATGGTCGGGCATAAGTTTGGCGAGTTCTCGCCGACCCGCACCTTCCCCGGCCACACCGCTGGCGACAAGAAGGCGAAGAAGTAACCATGAGCAAGCAGGCGCGCGAAACCCGCCTCGGCGAGAACGAGGCCATGGCCGTGGGGCGCAACATCCGTGTTAGCCCCCGGAAGCTCGGTGTGGTGGCTGGTCTGATCCGCGGCAAGCGGGTCGAGGCCGCCCTGTCCGAACTCACCTTCTCCAAGCGTCGTATCGCCCAGGATGTCCGCAAGGTTCTCCAGTCGGCGATCGCCAATGCCGAGAATAACCATCAGCTCGACGTCGACCGTCTGGTCGTCGCCGAAGCCAGCGTCGGCAAGGGCCTGGTGATGCGGCGTTTCCACGCCCGCGCCCGTGGCCGCGGCGCGCCGATCCTGAAGCCGTTCAGCCACCTCACCATCGTGGTGCGCGAGCGCGAAGAAGAGAAGAAGGCTCCGGCCAAGGCCGCCAAGTCCAAGGATGCCAAGTCGGCTCCGAAGGCGAAGAAGGCTGAAGCCCAGAGCGGGGAGCAGGCGTAATGGGTCAGAAAGTCAATCCGATCGGGCTTCGTCTCGGCATCAACCGCACGTGGGATTCCCGCTGGTATTCCAGCGACAAGGAATACGCTGGCCTGCTGCATGAAGACCTGAAGATCCGTGCGTATCTCGAGAAGCGCCTGGCCCAGGCCGGTGTCGCCCGCATCGTGATCGAGCGTCCGGCCAAGAAGGCCCGCATCACCATCCACTCGGCGCGTCCGGGCGTGGTGATCGGCAAGAAAGGCGCCGACATCGAGAAGCTGCGTTCCGACCTGGCCAAGATGACCAAGTCGGAAGTGCATCTGAACATCGTCGAAATCCGCAAGCCGGAGCTCGATGCCAAGCTGGTGGCCGAGAATATCGCCCAGCAGCTGGAGCGCCGCGTGGCTTTCCGCCGTGCGATGAAGCGTGCCGTGCAGTCGGCGATGCGTCTGGGTGCCGGCGGCATCCGCATCACCTGCAGCGGCCGTCTCGGCGGCGCCGAAATCGCCCGCGTCGAGTGGTATCGCGAGGGCCGCGTGCCCCTGCATACCCTGCGCGCCGATGTCGATTTCGCGCGCGGTACTGCCAAGACTGCCTATGGCAGCTGCGGCGTGAAGGTTTGGGTGTTCAAGGGCGAAATCATGGCTCATGACCCGATGGCTCAGGACAAGCGTATGGCTGAACAGAGCCAGGGTCCGAGCCACCAGGGCGGCCGTCAGGGTTGAGCCGGGAGTAACGAGACATGTTGCAACCGAAGCGTACCAAGTTCCGCAAGGCCTTTAAGGGCCGCATCCATGGCGTGGCCAAGGGTGGTACCGACCTCAATTTCGGCGCCTTCGGCCTGAAGGCCATGGAGCCGGCGCGCGTCACCGCCCGCCAGATCGAGGCCTGCCGCCGTGCGATCACCCGTCACATCAAGCGCCAGGGTCGCATGTGGATCCGCGTGTTCCCGGATGTGCCGGTGTCGAAGAAGCCGGCCGAAGTCCGCATGGGTTCCGGCAAGGGCTCGCCCGAATTGTGGGTGGCCCGCGTCAAGCCCGGCCGCATCATGTTCGAACTCGACGGCATTCCGGCGAACCTCGCCCGGGAAGCCTTCGTGCTCGGCGCGGCCAAGCTGCCGATCAAGACCAAGGTCGTCACCCGCATGGGTGAGGGAGCGTAAGCCATGAAGAGCAATGATCTGGTCGGGAAGACCAAGGACGAGCTGAACACCAAGCTTGTCGACCTGAAGAAGGAGCAGTTCAACCTGCGCTTCCAGAAGGCGACCGGTCAGCTGGAAAACACCGCGCGCGTGAAGCAAGTGCGCCGCGACGTCGCCCGAGTGCGCACCGCCCTGCACAAGCAGGCCGGCGCGAAGAAGGCGTAAGGAGAGAGAAGATGCCGAAGCGCGTATTGCAGGGCGTCGTGGTGAGCAACAAGGGCAACAAGACCGTCGTCGTGAAGGTCGAACGCCGCATCATGGACCCGGTGTACAAGAAGTTCATTCGCCGTTCGAAGAATTACCATGCCCATGACGAGAACAATTCTCGGAAAGAGGGCGAGGTTGTGTCGATTCAGGAATCGAAACCGATCTCCAAGCTGAAACGCTGGATCGTCGTCGAAAATCCGTCCTGAACCGCACATAGATAGTTAGCGAGGTACAGGTCCAATGATCCAGGTGGAAACCAATCTCGACGTCGCCGATAATTCAGGCGCACGCCGAGTCCAGTGCATCAAGGTGCTGGGTGGCGCGAAGCGTCGGACGGCCCAGGTCGGCGATGTGATCGTCGTGTCCGTCAAGGACGCGATCCCGCGCGGCAAGGTGAAGAAGGGCGACGTGCATCGCGCCGTCATCGTTCGTACGGCGAAGGAAATCCGCCGCGCCGACGGCAGCGCCATCCGCTTTGACCGCAACGCCGCCGTCCTGATCAACAAGCAGGAAGAGCCGATCGGCACCCGTATCTTCGGGCCGGTCACCCGCGAACTGCGCGGCAAGGGCCATATGAAGATCATTTCGCTGGCGCCGGAGGTTCTGTAAGCCATGGCCGAAGCTATGAAGATCAAGAAGGGCGACAAGGTCGTCGTGATTTCCGGCCGCTCGAAGGGCGCGTCGGGCGAGGTGCTGAGCGTGAGCCGCGAAACTTCGCGCGTCACCGTCTCGGGCGCCAACAAGGTGACCAAGCATGTCAAGCCGACCCGTGCCGCTGCGGGTGGCATCGAGCAGCGCGAAGCCCCGCTGCATGTTTCCAACGTGATGCTGGCCGATCCGAAGGACGGCAAGCCGACCCGCGTTGGCGTGAAGACCCTCGACGATGGCCGCAAGGTGCGCTTTGCCAAGCGCTCCGGCGAGATCATCGATCGCTGATGGAGGCTGATGTGGCCAATCCGCGTATGAAAGACATCTACGAACAGCAGGTCCGCAAGCAGCTGACCGAGAAGTTCGGCTACAAGAACACCATGGAAGTGCCGAAGATCACCAAGATCGTCGTCAACATGGGTGTGGGCGAAGCCGCCCAGGATTCCAAGAAGATCCAGATGGCTGCCGCCGAAATGGCTGCCATCACCGGCCAGAAGCCGGTGCTGACCAAGGCTCGCAAGGCGATCGCGAACTTCAAGCTGCGTGAAAATCAGCCGGTCGGCTGCAAGGTCACGCTGCGTCGCGAGCACATGTACGAGTTCCTGGACCGCCTGATCAACATCGCCCTGCCGCGCGTGCGCGACTTCCGCGGTGTCAGCGGCAAGAGCTTCGACGGCCGCGGCAACTATGCGCTGGGCCTGAAGGAACAGTTCATCTTCCCGGAAATCGACTACGACAAGGTCGACGCTGCCCGCGGCATGGACATCATCATCTGCACCACGGCGAAGACGGATGAGGAAGCCAAGGCCCTGCTGGCCGGTTTCCGCATGCCGTTCACGAACTGAGCCGAGAAGGACATCTGATATGGCAAAAACCAGTTCGGTTGAGAAGAATGAGCGTCGTCGCAAGATGTCGCAGCAGTTCGCCGCCAAGCGTGCAAAGCTGAAGGCGACGATCAAGAACAAGAGCGTCACCCCGGAGGAGCGTTTCGAGGCAGCCCTGAAGCTGGCTGAACTGCCGCGCAACTCCGCAAAGATCCGCGTGCGCAACCGCTGCGAACTGACGGGCCGCCCGCGCGGCACGTATCGCAAGCTGAAGTTGTCCCGCAACATGCTGCGTGAACTGGCCTCTGCCGGCCAGATCCCCGGCATGGTCAAGTCGAGCTGGTAAGGAGAGTAGGCAATGGCTCTTACCGATCCCCTGGGCGATATGCTTGCCCGTATTCGTAACGGGCAGCAGGCGGGTAAGGCGGCAATCGCTTCCCCGGCTTCGAAGCTGCGTATGAACGTGCTCGAAGTGCTCAAGAAGGAAGGCTATATCCGCGGCTATGAGCTCGTGGAAGATGGCAACAAGCGGAATATCCGCATCGAGCTGAAGTATTTCGAAGGCGAGCCGGTCATCAAGACCATCGACCGCGTTTCGAAGCCCGGCCGTCGCGTGTATTCGGCAATCAAGGATCTCGGCAAGGTGCGTGGCGGTCTCGGGATCTCGATCCTGTCCACCCCGCGCGGCGTCATGTCCGACACCGAGGCTCGTACCGCCAATGTCGGCGGCGAAGTCCTCTGCCGCGTGTTCTAAGGAGCTGATCATGTCGCGTATCGGCAAACATCCGGTCCCAGTGCCGCAGGGCGTGCAGGTCCAGTTGGCCGGCCAGACCCTGACCGCCAAGGGCCCGAAGGGCGAGCTCAAGCTCACCATCGTGGAAGACCTCGACGTGACGGTGGCTGACAGCAAGATCACCGTTAAGCCGCGCCAGCCCACCCGCCGCGCCCGCTCCATGTGGGGCATGCAGCGCACGCTGGTGAACAACCTGGTGAAGGGCGTCAAGGACGGCTTCAACGAGGAGCTGGAAATCAACGGCGTCGGTCTGCGTGCGGCGATGCAGGGCAAGAACCTGCAGCTGAACATGGGCTTCAGCCACGAAGTGATCTATCCGATCCCGGCCGGCATCGAAATCAAGGTGGAAAAGCCCACCTCGATCAAGATTTCGGGCGCGGACAAGCAGTTGGTCGGCAAGGTCGCGGCGGACATCCGCAGCGTCAAGCCGCCGGAGCCCTACAAGGGCAAGGGCATCAAGTATGCCTCCGAGACCATCCTGCGTAAGGAAGGCAAGAAGAAGTAAGGAATGCCGCTATGAGCATGAAGACTCGCCTGAACGCTCTGAACGAGCGCCGCAAGCAGCGCAACCGCACCAAGATCGTTGCCGCCGCACATGGTCGTCCGCGCCTGAGCGTGCATCGCTCCTCGCGCTACATCTATGCCCAGGTCATCGACGACGTGAAGGGCGTGACTGTCGCCGCTGCCTCGTCGCTGGAAGCCGGCCTGCGTGGCTCGCTGAAGACCGGTGCCGACAGCAAGGCCGCCTCCGAAGTTGGCAAGCTGATCGCCGAGCGCGCCAAGGCCGCCGGCGTCACCGATGTCACCTTCGACCGCGGCGCCTATCTCTATCACGGCCGCATCAAGGCGCTCGCGGAAGCGGCGCGTGAAGCCGGTCTGAAATTCTAAGAAAGGTTTGGGTACCATGGCTGCTACTCAACGGGGTGAACGGGGCGATCGGGAACGCGGTGATCGCGGTGGTGACCGCGAGCGCGGCGACGGCGATCTCGTCGACAAGCTCGTCAGCATCAATCGCGTCGCCAAGGTGGTGAAGGGCGGTCGTCGCTTCGGTTTCGCCGCTCTCGTCGTCGTCGGCGACCAGAAGGGCCGCGTCGGTTACGGTTCGGGCAAGGCCCGCGAAGTGCCGGAAGCGATCCGCAAGGCCACCGAACACGCCAAGCGCAACCTGATCCGCGTCAATCTGCGCGAAGGCCGCACGCTGCATCATGACATCGAGGGCCGTCACGGCGCCGGTAAGGTCGTGCTGCGTACGGCTCCGGCCGGTACCGGCATCATCGCCGGCGGTCCGATGCGCGCGGTGTTCGAGACGCTGGGCGTCGCCGACGTGGTGACCAAGTCGCTCGGTTCGTCGAACCCGCATAACATGGTGAAGGCGACCTTCGAGGCCCTCAAGGGTCTGAATGCGCCGCGCCATATTGCGTCCAAGCGCGGCAAGAAGGTTTCCGACCTGCTCGGCCGCAAGTCCGAGACTGAGGAGTAAGCCCCATGGCTGCTGAGAAGAAGAAGGCTGCCAAGGCGGCCGGTAAGACCGTCAAGGTCACCTGGATCCGCTCGGCCAACAAGCGGACTGCTGACCAGCAGGGCACGCTGGTCGGTCTGGGCCTGCGCAAGCTGCATCAGACCCGCGAGCTGGAGGATACGCCTTCGGTGCGCGGCATGATCGCCAAGGTGCAGCACCTGGTTCAGGTCGAAGGCTAAAGGATCACTGGACCTGCTCCTGGATTGAGCGGGTTCGAGCGGAAGGGTTAGAAACATGCGTCTCAATCAGATTGCCGACAATGAGGGCGCCCGCAAGAACCGTATGCGCGTTGGTCGCGGCATCGGCTCCGGCAAGGGCAAGACCTCGGGCCGTGGCGTGAAGGGTCAGAAGGCCCGCACCGGCGTCAGCATCAAGGGCTTCGAAGGCGGTCAGACCCCGATCTATCGTCGTCTGCCGAAGCGCGGCTTCAATCCGCCGAATCCGGTTTCGTACGAGACCGTGAATATCGGCCGGCTGCAGGCTGCGATCGAGAAGAAGAAGATCGATGCGACCCAGCCGATCGACGAGGCGGCGCTGAAGGCTGCGGGCCTGTGCTCGCGCAAGGCCGGCGGCGTGCGTCTGCTCGGCACCGGCGAGCTGAAGGCCAAGGTCACCATCACCGTGACCGGCGCCTCGGCAACCGCCAAGGCTGCGGTCGAAAAGGCTGGCGGCAGCATCACCGTGCTGGTCGCCCCGAAGGCGGAAGCCGAGCCGAAGGCCGAGAAGAAGGCCAAGAGCAAGAAGAAGTAAGTCAGACCTTTCAGGTCTCAGCGACGGGGCTCAGGCCCCGTCGCCAGTTTCAGGTTCACCCGGTCAGATTTAGGACTCGGACATGGCATCGGCAGCGGAACGCATGGCAGGCAGCCTCAACCTGGGGGCCTTTGCCAAAGCGACCGAATTGAAGAAGCGCATCTGGTTCACGATCGGCGCCCTGATCGTGTACCGGCTTGGAACCTATATTCCGCTGCCGGGCATCGATCCGCAGATCATGGCGGACATTTTCCGCCAGCAGGCCGGCGGCATCCTTGGCATGTTCAACGTGTTCGCGGGTGGTGCGCTCGAGCGCATGACCATCTTCGCGCTCAACATCATGCCCTATATCTCGGCTTCCATTATCGTTCAGCTGTTGACGGCGGTGACGCCACAGCTTGAAGCGCTGAAGAAGGAAGGCGAGGCGGGTCGCAAGAAGCTGAACCAGTATACCCGCTACGGCACGGTCTTCCTGGCGCTCATCCAGTCTTACGGCATCGCCGTCGGTCTTGAAGGTATGACCGGCAGCCGCGGCGGCGCCGTGCTCGACCCGGGGATGTTCTTCCGCCTCACCACCGTGGTCACGCTGACCGGCGGCACGCTGTTCCTGATGTGGCTGGGCGAGCAGATCACCCAGCGAGGCGTCGGCCAGGGCATTTCGCTGATCATTTTCGCCGGCATTATCGCTGAACTGCCACGGGCGCTCGCCGCCACGCTGGAACTCGGCCGCACCGGTGCCCTCAGCACCTTCTTCATCCTGTTCCTGCTGGTGCTGATCGTTGCCGTCATCACCTTCATCGTCTTCATGGAGCGCGCCCAGCGCCGCATCCTGGTGCAATATCCCAAGCGACAGCAGGGCGCCCGCATGTTCGGCGGCGAAAGCTCGCATCTGCCGCTGAAGCTGAACACCTCGGGCGTGATCCCGCCGATTTTCGCCTCGTCGCTGCTGCTGATGCCGGCGACCGTGGCGCAGTTCACCGCCAGCTCCGGCGCGCCCGGCTGGGTCACCACGGTCACCACCATGCTCGGTCATGGTCAGCCGCTCTACATGGTGACCTATGTCGCATTGATCGTGTTCTTCTGCTTCTTCTATACCTCGGTCGTGTTCAATCCGAACGAAACGGCCGACAATCTGAAGAAGTACGGCGGCTTCGTGCCTGGTATCCGTCCCGGCCAGCGTACCGCCGAGTATTTCGATTACGTGCTGACCCGTCTCACCGTGGTCGGTGCCGCCTACATCGCCGGCGTCTGCCTGCTGCCTGAATTCCTGATTTCCCAATACTCGGTACCGTTCTATTTCGGTGGCACCTCGTTGCTGATCGTGGTCAGCGTGACCATGGATACCGTCGCCCAGATCCAGTCGCATCTGCTGGCGCACCAGTACGAGGGCCTCATCAAGAAGGCCAAACTGAGGGGAGCGCGCAAATAATGAGGCTGATCCTGCTCGGACCGCCGGGTGCCGGCAAAGGCACCCAGGCCCAGCGTCTGACCGCCCAGCACGGGCTGGTGCAGCTTTCGACCGGAGACATGCTGCGTGCCGCGGTCAAGGCCGGCACCGCCATCGGCCTGAAGGCCAAGGCGATCATGGACAGCGGCGCCCTGGTTTCGGATGAGATCGTGGTGGGCATCATCGCCGACCGCATCGACCAGCCGGATTGCCGCAAGGGCTTCATCCTGGACGGCTTCCCGCGCACCACCAAGCAGGCCGAAGCCCTCGACACGATGCTGGCCGAGCGCAAGCTCAAGCTGGATGCAGTGATCGAGATGCAGGTCAACGACTCCGTCCTGGTTGAGCGCATCACCGGCCGATTCACCTGCGCCAAGTGCGGCGCGGGTTACCATGACAAGTTTCAGCCAACCAGGCAGGCAGGGGTATGCGACCGCTGCGGCTCGACCGAGTTCACCCGCCGGGCGGACGACAAGGCCGAGACGGTGGTTCCCCGGCTTAAGGCCTATCACGAGCAGACGGCGCCGCTTCTCCCGTATTACGAGGGGCGGGGCATCCTGCGGAAGGTCGACGGGATGGCTGAAATCGACGATGTAACGCAGCAGATCGAGGCCGTTTTAGCTTCGCTTTGAGTGCCTTTAAGTAGTTGACTGAGTAGAGGAAGTTTCTATAATCGCGCCCCTTGGCAACGGGCGCGAGCAACAATTGAGGCTGCGGATCCCGACGTAAGTCTATGACTTCGTTGGGTTTTGCTCATGCCTCATCGGTGCCAAGGTGAACGCTTCGGCTAGGCCGGAGCGGGTGATTCGAGGAGAAGAACGTGGCGCGTATCGCTGGCGTGAATATTCCGACCAATAAGCGGGTCGAGATCGCACTGACCTACATCTACGGCATCGGCCGGGTGAAGGCGAAAGAGATTTGCGAAAAGGTGGGCCTCCCGGCTGAGCGCCGCGTCAATCAGCTGACTGACGCCGAAGTGCTGCAGATCCGCGAAGCCATCGATCGCGACTACAAGGTCGAAGGTGACCTGCGTCGCGAGATCGCCATGGACATCAAGCGCCTGATGGATCTCGGCTGCTACCGCGGCCTGCGTCACCGCAAGGGCTTGCCGGTCCGCGGTCAGCGTACCCATACCAACGCCCGCACCCGCAAGGGCAAGGCGGTCGCCATCGCCGGCAAGAAGAAGGCCGCGCGCTAAACCGTTCGCTCCCGTTTTAAGGACTGCAGGATACTCATGGTCAAGGACAAGGCCGCGCGCCCCCGGCGCAAGGAAAAGAAGAACATCACCTCTGCCGTTGCGCATGTGAATGCTTCGTTCAACAACACGATGATCACCATCACCGACGCCCAGGGCAATACCATTGCCTGGTCGTCGGCTGGCAGCCAGGGCTTCAAGGGTTCGCGCAAGTCGACCCCCTATGCCGCCCAGGTCGCCGCTGATGTTGCCGGCCGTCGCGCTGCCGAACACGGCGTGCGTACCATCGAGGTCGAGGTGAAGGGTCCGGGTTCGGGCCGCGAGTCGGCGCTGCGCGCTCTGCAGGCCGTCGGTTTCGTCATCACCAGCATCCGCGACGTGACGCCGATCCCGCATAACGGCTGCCGCCCGCCGAAGCGTCGTCGCATCTAAACGGTCCGCGCCGGATTTAGGTCCAGCGCAGAAAGAACAATGAGGCCGGCCGCCATTCAGGGCGGCCGTAGCCGCACCCGAGGTGGTCAAGGCGGTGTCGCCGCACCCGCCGCAACCGAACGAGGTTACAGGTGATCCAGAAGAATTGGACCGATCTGATTAAGCCGAACAAGCTGGTGATCGAGCCGGGCGCCGTGCCTGGCCGGACTGCCACGATTGTCGCCGAGCCGCTGGAGCGTGGTTTCGGCCTGACGCTCGGCAACGCGCTGCGTCGCGTTCTGCTGTCGTCGCTGCAGGGCGCTGCCGTCACGTCGATCAAGATCGACGGCGTGCTGCATGAATTCTCCTCTATCCCGGGCGTGCGTGAAGACGTCACCGACATCGTGCTGAACATCAAGTCGATGGCGCTGAAGATGCACGGCGAGGGCCCGAAGCGCATGCATCTGAATGCGCAGGGCCCGGTCGAAGTGACCGCCAAGATGATCGAGACCGGCCACGACATCGAAGTCATGGATCCGAACCACGTGCTCTGCACGCTGGATGCCGGCGCCAGCATCCGCATGGAACTGACCGTCGAGACCGGCAAGGGCTATGTGCCGGCTTCGGCCAACCGTCCGGAAGATGCGCCGATCGGCCTGATCCCGGTCGATGCGCTGTACAGCCCGGTGCGCAAGGTCTCCTACAAGGTCGAGAATACCCGCGAGGGCCAGATTCTCGACTATGACAAGCTGACCATGCAGATGGAGACCAACGGCGCGATCAAGCCGGATGACGCGCTGGCCTATGCCGCGCGTATCCTGCAGGACCAGCTGCAGCTCTTCATCAACTTCGAAGAGCCGAAGGCGGAAAGCCGCGAGAAGATCACCAGCGAGCCGGAGTTCAATCCGAACCTGCTGCGCCGCGTCGACGAGCTGGAGCTCTCGGTGCGTTCGGCCAACTGCCTGAAGAACGACAACATCGTCTACATCGGTGATCTGATCCAGAAGACCGAGGCGGAGATGCTGCGCACGCCGAATTTCGGCCGCAAGTCGCTCAACGAGATCAAGGAAGTTCTGGCTCAGATGGGTCTGCATCTCGGTATGCATGTCCCCAACTGGCCGCCGGAGAATATCGAGGAACTGGCGAAGAAGCTGCAGGATCAGTATTGATCCTGTCCGCCTAAAGGAAGATCGAGGAGAGTCCCATGCGTCACCGCAATGCCGGCCGCAAACTGAACAAGTCCAGCGCGCATCGTCGCGCCATGTTTGGCAACATGGTTGCGTCGCTGATCAAGCACGAGCAGATCACCACCACGCTGCCGAAGGCCAAGGAGCTGAAGCCGCTGATCGACAAGCTGATCACGCTCGGCAAGCGCGGCGATCTGCATGCCCGTCGCCAGGCGCTCTCCTTCATCCCGGAGAAGTCGGCGGTCGACAAGCTGTTCTCGACGCTGAACCAGCGCTATGCCTCGCGCAACGGCGGCTACAGCCGCGTGCTGAAGGCGGGCTTCCGCTATGGCGATGCCGCCCCGATGGCCGTGGTCGAACTGGTCGACCGCGATGTCACCGCCAAGGGCCAGGATTCGGGCCCGGTGGCGGAAGCGACCGAGGAAGCCGCCGCCTGATCGGCAGCAGTCTTATCTGATGGGAAGCGGCGGTCCGGTTTCGGGCCGCCGTTTTCTTTTACGGCGTGATGTCGCGTTCGGCCGCCGGCGTGAAGATCACGCCGGCCATGATCATCTCCACCTGGCCGTGGCCCAGCGGCAGGATCAGCGACTGGTGATCGACATAGCCGTCGCTGACCAGGCCGCGGCGCCGGATCAGCGCCGGCTGGCCGGAGGCGATCACCTCGCAATAGCTCTGCCGCGCCATCTCGGCCAGATCCGGCCAGGGATGCTGGTCGAGATATTTGCCGGTCATATCGAAGCCCTGGCGCTGCGAGATGGCGGTGCCGAACAGGCGATAGCGGAAGCGCAGCGGCTCGGGTTCGATATCGACCAGAATCAGATGGCCGATGATGAAGCGCAGTTCGAGGGGATCGATATCCTCGCGGCCGGGATAGGGCCGGCCGGCGCGCTTCTCCTCCCAGTAGGCCTGCAGTTGCTGCAGGATCGGCTTTTCGAGCTTCATGGCGAGGTAGCATGGCCGCAAGCGGTGAATACGGCGTTAACCGTACCGCCCGGGCCGGCAGGCCATTGAAAAGCCGGCGCGTTCCTCCCTATGTAAGCCGGGCCATGCAGCAATTCTCTTTCCGTACCGTCCTGAACCTGGCGCTGGCGGCCGTGCTGGCTGCGCTGCCCGTTGTCGCCACCGCCCAGACCGGCCAGGCCCGGCTGCCGGCCAGCCGGGCCGAGATCCAGCTGAGTTTCGCGCCGCTGGTGCAGCGTGCCGCCCCGGCCGTGGTCAATGTCTATACCCGCCGCGTCGAACGCGTGGCCTCGCCGTTTGCCGACGATCCGTTTTTCCGCCGCTTCTTCGGCAACCAGTCGCCGCTGGGCATGCCGCGCGAACGCATCGCGCAGTCGCTCGGCTCCGGCGTGATCGTCGAGGCCGAGGGCGTCATCGTCACCAACAACCATGTGATCGACGGCGCCACCGAGATCGTCGTGGCGCTCAGCGACCGCCGCGAATTCGAGGCGCGTGTGATCGCTGCCGATCCGCGCTCGGACCTCGCCGTGCTGCGCATCGACACGCGCGGCGAGATCCTGCCCTATCTGGAATTCCGCGATTCCGACGAGCTGCAGGTCGGCGATCTGGTGCTCGCCATCGGCAATCCCTTCGGCGTCGGCCAGACGGTGACGCAGGGTATTATCTCCGCGGTCGGCCGCGCGATCTCCGACGACATGACGGCGCAGTCCTTCATCCAGACCGATGCGGCGATCAATCCCGGCAATTCCGGCGGCGCGCTACTCGCCATGGACGGCAAGCTCGCCGGCATCAACACGGCGATCTTCTCGCGCTCCGGCGGCTCCATCGGCATCGGTTTTGCCATCCCGGCCAACCTCGTCTCCTCGACGGTGGCGAGTGCCATGGCGGGGAAGGGCATCAAGCGGCCGTGGTTCGGCGCCAATGGCGAAGCCGTCACCAGCGAGATCGCGCAAGGGCTCGGCATGGCGCGACCCAATGGCGTGCTGGTCGGCGAAGTCTGGCGCGGCGGCCCGGCCGATCGTGCCGGGCTGAAGGCGGGCGATGTCGTGCTGGCGATCGACGGCCGCGAGGTGAACGATCCGCAGGCGCTGCGCTTCCGCATCGCCACCCGCAGGCTGGGCGACACCGCCGGGCTCGACGTGCTGCGGCGCGGCCAGCGGCTGAATCTGCAGATCGCGCTGCAGGATGCGCCCGAGGCGCCGCCGCGCAACCTGACGCAACTGAGCGGCAACCAGCCGCTCGCCGGCGCCACGGTCGGCAATCTCTCGCCGGCCTTCGCTGACGAGCTCGGGCTCGACACGCTGGAGCGCGGCGTGATAGTCACCGAGATTGCGCCGGGATCGCCGGCGGCCCGGCTGCGTATCCGCACCGGCGATATCGTCATGAAGATCAACGACCGCGAGGTGGAAGACGTGCGTGCGCTGCAGTCGATGCTGCGCGGCAGCAGCCAGTGGACGGTGACGCTCCGGCGCAACAGCCAGGTGCTGTCGTTCACGGTGCGGGCCTGATCATGGCGAAGAAAGCCGCGGCGGGCGGCACGGGAGAAAGCCTGTTCGCAGCCGCCGGCATGGAAGCGGCGGGGCCGCTCGCCGACCGGCTGCGCCCGAAAACGCTGGACGAGGTGATCGGCCAGGATCATCTGCTGCA